>NZ_JAOCKC010000004.1:0-395787 GCF_029844625.1 Stenotrophomonas sp. GD03680
GTCCCCCGCGAACCCAACCCGCCCCACCTCTGACAGCTTCCCGGTGACGGATCGAAGAGCATTTGTTGTCGGGACGGAATGTGAAGGAGGGACGCGGCTTTGCCGCGTCCCTCTTTGGTTTTTTGGATTCTGCAGGGCCGGGCAAGCGCAGCGCGCGAGCCGCTGTTGCCTTTGATTTTCTTCTTCCATTCCGTGGCGGACCCCGCAGGAAACTGTCAGGGGCCGGGCGGGTGGGCTGCGCGGGGGACGCTGCAAGTACGTCCCTGTAAGCTTGGCCGCCGCATCCATGCGGCGGACACCCCCGCGCAGCCCACCCGCCCGGCCAGGCACGGCTTTTTGCCTTCACGCGACCAAGCACCCGCCACGAGGGGCTCCGCCGTTGGCCGGACACCCCGCGACAAACCACCGCACGTGCGCAATCCCAACGAACGTCGGACAATGGACGCCTTGGCGGCACGCCGCGCCGCCCTCCCGCTTTCCGCTGCAAGGATTCCCCCATGGCCGCCCGCAAGTCCTCCGCCCCGCTCATCGAAGTCACCGCCCGTCCCGGCCAGCCGCTGGGCATGTCCCCGGCCGTGTTCCTGCGCGATTTCTGGCAGAAGCGTCCGCTGCTGATCCGCAACGCCTTCGCTGATTTCCAGTCTCCGGTGCAGCCGGAAGACCTGGCCGGGCTGGCCTGCGAAGAAGGCGTGATGGCACGCCTGATCGAGCACGACAAGCGCCAGGACGGCTGGCGCGTACGTACCGGCCCGTTCCAGGAAGACGTATTCCCCGCCCTGCCCGACCACGACTGGACCCTGCTGGTGCAGGACGTGGACAAGTGGGACCCGGACGTGCGCGCGCTGATCGAGCACTTCCGCTTCCTCCCGCGCTGGCGCATGGACGACGTCATGATCAGCTTCGCCGCCACCGGCGGCTCGGTCGGTGCCCACGTCGACCAGTACGACGTGTTCCTGCTGCAGGCCCAAGGCCATCGTCGCTGGCAGATCGACGCCAGCGAGTCGATCAAGGGCCGGCGCCCGCCGCTGGGGTTCCGTCCGGACGTGGAACTGAAGCTGCTGGAGGTGTTCAAGCCCACCCACGACTGGGTGCTGGCGCCGGGCGACATGCTGTACCTGCCGCCGAACGTGCCGCACCATGGCGTCGCCGAAGACCCCTGCCTGACGTTCTCCTTCGGCATGCGCGCGCCGTCCTCGGCCGAACTCATCAGTGACTACCTGGACACCCTGATCGCCGATGCCGACGAGAACATCCGCTACCAGGACCCCGACCTGAAGCTGCCGGCCGATCCGAACGAGATCGACACGGTGGCGATGGCACGGGTGATCACCGCCCTCAACGCCATCCGCATGAACGACCCGGACAAGCTGGGCGACTGGTTCGGCCGCTTCATCACCACCTACCGCGCCGCCGGCGAAGTGATGGCCCACCAGGCCGCGCCGGAACAGGAAGAGGTGGTCGCCGCCCTGCAGTCCGGCCTTCTGCTGCAACGCCACCCCTGGGCCCGCCTGGCCTGGCGGCGGGCCAAGCGGGGCGCCAGCCTGTACGTCAGCGGCCAGGACTTCGCGCTGCCGGTGAAGGATGCGCAGCGCCTGGCCGGTGCCGAGCAGCTCGACGCGGCCGCCTATCGCGGACTGTCGGACAAGGGCCGCGCGGTGGTCCAGCAGCTGCTGGTCGGCGGCGTGTTCCAGCTGATCGACCCCAGCGAGCTGTATGGCGCCGACGACGAGGGCGAGGATGAAGGCGTCCTCGGTGAGGTGGTCGAAGGCCGCGACCAGGTGGAGGTGATCGATGACGACGCCGTGTCCGACGATGTCCACGTGGTGACCGTGCATGACGATGGCATCGAGGTCATCGTCAACTTCGAAGACGACGAAGAAGACGACAGCGACGCCGGTCGCGCCTGAGTCATGCCCTCGATCCGCGTCCATCAGGTAGGTCATGCCGATGCGCATGGCGCCATCCACGCTGTGCGCCAGCAGGTGTTCGTGCAGGAGCAGGGCATTGCCAGCGAACTGGAGCGCGACGCGATGGACCCGGTCAGCGCCCATGTACTGGCGCTGGATGCCGACGGCACGCCGGTCGGCACTGGTCGGCTCACACCTGATGGTCGCGTCGGCCGCATGGCGGTGCTGGCGAGCCACCGCAGCCAGGGCATCGGTGAAGCCCTGCTCGAGGCCCTGGTCGAGTCCGGCCATGGCCTCGGCCTGGCCGAGCTGCATCTGCACGCACAGCTGCCCGCCCGCGACTTCTACGCGCGGCAGGGCTTCCTGCCTGAGGGCGAGGTCTTCGAGGAGGCCGGCCTGGGGCACCAGCAGATGCGCCGCCGGCTGGACGCGGCCAGCGCGATCAACAGCCACGCCGAGGCCGTGGCCGCCACCACCGCCCTCCTCCACCGTGCCCGTCGCCAGGTATGGCTGCACAGCCACCTGCTGGACCCGGGCCTGCTCGATGCCGGCCCGGTACAGGCCGCCCTGCGCCGCTTCGCCAGTGCCCGCCACGACAAGCAGCTGCGGGCGATCGTGCATGACGCGGCAGCCATTGGCCGTGCCGGCGCGCCGCTGCTGGCGATGGCACAGCGGCTGCCCAGCGTGATCCTGTTCCGCGAGGTGGCCGATCCGGTCGACCGGGCACTGGCGTCCGCCTGCCTGATCAATGACAGGGGCGACTTCTACTTTCGTCTGATCGGCCATCGCCTCGACGGCGAGGCCGGCATCGCGCTGCCGGCACGTTCGCGGCAGTTCGAGCAGCAATTGCAGCGCGTCTGGGACCGTTCGCGCGATTGCAGCGAACTACGCGCGCTTGGCCTCTGAGCGCGACGGTCGGGTTCAACCTGTCTGGAAGCGGCACCGGGGGACGCACGATGGCCTCCGCGATGCCCCTTCGTGTCCGGATGGGGGTACAATTTGGCTGTTTGAACGCGCCTGCGCAGGGCTATTCATCTTCCTGCCGGGTCCTTCTTAAGCCATACCCCACAAAGCGAATCAACACCCTCCATCGTGGACAATCTACTGAAGCAGTTTGCGCAATCTTCGCAACTCGCCGGCGGCAACGCCTCCTATGTCGAGGACCTGTACGAGCAGTACCTCGTCTCCCCGGACAGTGTCGATCCCAAATGGAAGACCTACTTCGACGGCTTCAAGGGCCGCGAAGCAGGTGACATTCCGCACTCGGCCGTCATTTCCCACATCGCGGACGCGGCCAAGGATGCGCTGAAGGCCGGCACCGGCGCAGGTGCGGGCGACGAGCGTGAGCGCAATGTCGGTCGTCTGATCACCGCCTACCGTTCGCGCGGCCACCTGGACGCCCGCCTGGACCCGCTGGGCCTGGCTGCGCCGGTCAATACGCCGGACCTGGGCCTGCCGTTCCACAGCCTGTCCGATGCCGACCTCAACAGCGAGTTCAGCACCGGTGGCGTCGGCGGCCAGCCTCGCATGAAGCTGCGCGATCTGCTGGCGCGCCTTAAGGCGACCTACACCGGTTCGATCGGTGCGGAGTTCATGCACATCGCCGAGGTCGAGCAGCGCCAGTGGATCTACAAGAAGCTGGAACTGGCCGGCGGCAACTACCAGCTGGACGCTGACACCCAGCGCCGCACCCTGGAGCGCCTGACCGCGGCCGAAGGCCTGGAGCGCTACCTGCACACCAAGTACGTCGGCCAGAAGCGCTTCTCGCTGGAAGGCGGCGATGCGCTGATCCCGATGATGGACACCATCATCCGCAGCGCCGGCAAGGACGGCGTCAAGGACGTGGTGATCGGCATGGCCCACCGCGGCCGCCTGAACGTGCTGGTCAACACCCTGGGCAAGAACCCGCGCAAGCTGTTCGACGAGTTCGAAGGCAAGTTCGAGCACGACGAGCACGCCTCGGCCGGCGACGTGAAGTACCACATGGGCTTCTCCGCCGACGTGGCCACCGAGGGTGGCCCGGTCCACCTGGCGCTGGCGTTCAACCCGTCGCACCTTGAAATCGCCGACCCGGTCGTGGCCGGTTCCGTGCGTTCGCGCCAGGAGCGCCGCAAGGACACCGCCCGCAAGCAGGTCATGCCGATCCTGATCCACGGCGACGCGGCCTTCTCCGGCCAGGGCGTGGTCATGGAACTGTTCCAGATGTCGCAGGCCCGCGGCTTCGCCGTCGGCGGCACCGTGCACATCGTGGTCAACAACCAGGTCGGCTTCACCACCTCCAATCCGCTGGATACGCGCTCCACGCGCTATGCCACCGACGTGGCGAAGATGATTGCCGCGCCGGTGCTGCACGTGAACGGAGATGACCCGGAAGCGGTGGTGTTCGCCGCGCAGCTGGCGTTCGAGTTCCGCCAGAAGTTCGCCAAGGACGTGGTCATCGACCTGATGTGCTACCGCCGTTGGGGCCACAACGAGGCCGACGAGCCGGCGATCACCCAGCCGCTGATGTACCAGGTGATCCGCAAGCACCCGACCACCCGCGAGATGTATGCCGAGCAGCTGGAAAAGGCGGGCGTGATCGCCGCCGGCGCCGGCAAGGCGATGGTCGATGCCTACCGCGAGAAGCTGGACGCCGGCGAAGTGACCACCGAACTGGCCAAGGTCGAGAAGACTCCGCCGAGCAGCCCGCTGTTCGTTGATTGGCCGAAGCTGCTGGAAGGCAAGCTGTCCGACCCGGTCTCGACCAAGGTCGAGAAGAACAAGCTGGTCGAGCTGGCCAAGCTGATCAACACCATCCCGGACGAAGTGCAGCTGCACTCGCGCGTGGCCAAGGTCTACGACGACCGCCGCAAGATGGCCGCTGGCGAGATTCCGGGCGACTGGGGCTTTGCCGAAAACCTGGCCTACGCCACCCTGCTGGACGAAGGCCATGCACTGCGCCTGGTCGGCCAGGACGTCGGCCGCGGTACGTTCACGCACCGCCATGCGATCCTGCACGACCAGAAGACCGACAACTACTACATGCCGCTGCGGCAGCTGGTGGATTCGCCGGAGAAGGCCACCGTCATCGATTCGCTGCTGAGCGAAGAAGCCGTGATGGCCTACGAGTACGGCTTCTCCACCACCGATCCGAACACGCTGTGCATCTGGGAAGGCCAGTTCGGCGACTTCGCCAACGGCGCCCAGGTGGTGATCGATCAGTTCATCGCCGCCGGTGAAGCCAAGTGGGGCCGCATTTCCGGCCTGACCCTGCTGCTGCCGCATGGCTATGAAGGGCAAGGCCCGGAACACAGCTCGGCGCGCCTGGAGCGCTTCCTGCAGCTGTGCGCGCTGGAGAACATGCTGGTGGTCGTGCCGTCGACCCCGGCCCAGGCCTTCCACATGCTGCGTCGCCAGCTGCACATGACCACCCGCAAGCCGCTGGTGGTGATGTCGCCGAAGTCGCTGCTGCGCCACAAGCTGGCGGTGTCGACCCTGGACGAGCTGGCCAATGGCGAGTTCCAGCACCTGATCGGCGATGCCAATGCCGACGCCAAGAAGGTCAAGCGCGTGGTGCTGTGCTCGGGCAAGGTCTACTACGACCTGCTGGAAGACCAGACCAAGCGTGGCCAGGACGACGTGGCGATCATCCGCGTGGAGCAGCTGTATCCGTTCCCGCGTGCGCTGCTGGCTGCCGAACTGAAGAAGTATGGCAAGGCCACCGACGTGGTGTGGACGCAGGAAGAACCGCAGAACCAGGGCGCGTGGTACCAGATCCGCCACCACCTGCAGTTCTGCCTGGCCGAGGGCCAGAACCTGCATTACGCCGGTCGCGCACGTTCGGCGTCGCCGGCTGCCGGTCACATGGCTGACCATGTCCGCGAGCAGCAGCAGCTGATTGCCGACGCACTGGTCAACCCGTTCAACGACCAGGTCGCTGAATAACTCTCCTCCCCCTTATTTAGAAGACAAACCAGGAAGCTCCCGCATGGCCACCGAAGTCAAAGCCCCGGTACTGCCCGAATCCGTCGCCGACGGCACCATCGCCACCTGGCACAAGAAGGTGGGCGACGCCGTCAAGCGCGACGAAAACCTGCTTGACCTGGAAACCGACAAGGTCGTCCTGGAAGTGCCGTCGCCGGTCGATGGCGTGCTGAAGGAGATCAAGTTCGACGTGGGCGCCACCGTGACCTCCAGCCAGGTCGTGGCGATCATCGAGGAAGGCGCCGTGGCGGCTGCCCCGGCTCCGGCCGCTGAAGAGAAGAAGGCCGATGCCCCGGCTCCGGCCGCAGCCGCTGCTCCGGCTCCCGCCGCGGCTCCGGCCCCGGCAGCCAAGTCGGCCGCCGATGCGCTGCCGCCGGGTGCCCGCTTCACCGCCATCACCGAGGGCGTGAACCCGGCCGACGTGGACGGCACCGGCCGTCGCGGCGCGGTGACCAAGGAAGACATCGTCAACTTCGCCCGCAATGGCGGCGCCGGCAAGGCCGGTGGCGCACGTCCGGAAGAACGCGTGCCGATGACCCGCATCCGCAAGCGCATCGCCGAACGCCTGATGGAGTCCAAGAACTCCACCGCCATGCTGACCACCTTCAACGAAGTCGACCTGTCCAAGGTGTCGGCCGCGCGCAAGGAACTGCAGGACGAGTTCGTCAAGGCCCACGGCATCAAGCTGGGCTTCATGAGCTTCTTCGTGAAGGCCGCCGCCAACGCGCTGCAGCGCTTCCCGCTGGTCAACGCGTCGATCGATGGTGACGACATCATCTACCACGGCTACTCGGACATCTCCATCGCCGTGTCGACCGAGAAGGGCCTGGTGACCCCGGTGCTGCGCAACGTCGAGCGCATGTCGTTCGCCGACATCGAGAAGACCATCGCCGACTACGCCAAGAAGGCCCGTGACGGCAAGCTGAGCCTGGAAGAACTGCAGGGCGGCACCTTCACCGTGACCAACGGCGGCACCTTCGGCTCGCTGCTGTCCACGCCGATCATCAACCCGCCGCAGAGCGCCATCCTGGGCATGCACGCCATCAAGGAGCGTCCGATCGCCCAGAACGGCCAGGTCGTGATCGCGCCGATGATGTACCTGGCGCTGTCCTACGACCACCGCATCATCGACGGCAAGGACTCGGTGCAGTTCCTGGTGGACATCAAGAACCAGCTGGAAAACCCGGGCCGCATGCTGTTCGGCCTGTAAGACCTCCCGCCCTCTTCCGCGCCCGCGCGGAAGGGGGTTCCGGTAAAGCATCAAGGACTAATTCAATGGCTGAACAATTCGACGTCGTCGTCATCGGTGCGGGCCCGGCCGGTTACCACGCTGCCATCCGCGCGGCCCAGCTGGGCCTGAAGACCGCCTGCATCGACGCAGCGCTGGGCAAGGATGGCAAGCCGGCGCTGGGCGGCACCTGCCTGCGCGTGGGCTGCATCCCGTCCAAGGCGCTGCTGGATTCCTCGCGCCAGTTCTGGAACATGAGCCACATCTTTGGCGACCACGGCATCAGCTTCAAGGACGCCAAGATGGACGTCGAGGCGATGGTTGGCCGCAAGGACAAGATCGTCAAGCAGTTCACCGGCGGCATCGCCATGCTGTTCAAGGCCAACAAGGTCGCCACCTACTACGGCTTCGGCGAACTGCAGCCGGGCAACGTGGTCAAGGTGAAGCAGCACGACGGCTCGGAAGTCGAGCTGAAGGGCACCAACGTCATCATCGCCGCCGGTTCGGATTCGATCGAACTGCCGTTCGCCAAGTTCGACGGCGAGACCATCGTCGACAACGTCGGCGGCCTGGACTTCACCGAAGTGCCGAACCGCCTGGCGGTGATCGGCGCCGGCGTGATCGGTCTGGAGCTGGGCAGCGTGTGGAAGCGCCTGGGTGCTGAAGTCACCATCCTCGAGGCGCTGCCGGAGTTTCTGGCCGTCGCCGACGCCGAAGTCGCCAAGACCGCGGCCAAGGAATTCAAGAAGCAGGGCCTGGACATCCGCCTGGGCGCCAAGGTCTCCAAGACCGAGATCACCGGCAAGGGCAAGAAGAAGGAAGTCGTTGTCACCTACACTGACAGCGAAGGCGAGAAGACCCTGACCGTGGACAAGCTGCTGGTGGCCGTCGGCCGTCGCGCTGCGACCAAGGGCCTGCTGGCCGAAGGCACCGGCGTGAAGGTCAACGAGCGTGGCCAGATCGAAGTCGATGCGCATTGCCACACCGGCGTCGATGGCGTCTGGGCGGTGGGCGACTGCGTGCGCGGCCCGATGCTGGCGCACAAGGGCTTCGAGGAAGGCATCGCCGTGGCCGAACTGATCGCCGGCCTGCCGGGTCACGTCAACTTCGACACGATTCCCTGGGTGATCTACACCGAGCCGGAACTGGCCTGGGTGGGCAAGACGGAAGCACAGCTGAAGGCCGAAGGCATTCCGTACAAGGCCGGCAGCTTCCCGTTCGCTGCCAACGGCCGTGCCGTGGCAATGATCGAGCCGGCAGGTTTCGTGAAGATCCTGGCCCATGCCGAGACCGATCGCATCCTCGGCATGCACCTGGTCGGCGCCAACGTGTCCGAGCTGGTGCACGAAGGCGTGCTGACCATGGAGTTCAGCGGTTCGGCCGATGATCTGGCCCGTATCTGCCACGCCCACCCGTCGCTGTCGGAAGTGGTCCACGACGCGGCGATGGCGGTCAGCAAGCGCGCCATCCACAAGGCCAATTGATCGGCCCGGTGGCATGACAGGAAAACCCCGCCTCGGCGGGGTTTTTTTGATTGGCCTTCTGATGTGGAGCCGAGCATGGGCCCGGCGCTACACCTTTCCAGCAGGCGGCTCCGGTGCATCGTCACAGATGCGATGCTGCACCACGGTTTCACCCACCTTCCATTCCTTCACCACCCTGCAGCGTTCCTTGGGCCTGTCAGGCTTGGCGAGCTTGGCCGCCGCAGCATCCGCTTCGTCGGCAGCGGCGGTCTGCTGGCGTTCCAGCCAGGCTGATGGCGGTGTCGCGGGCGTGGCAGGGGCCGGCGCCGCGAGCGCCAATGCCAGTACCGCGATGGCCGGCGTCATCACGCAGCCACCGGACCGCGGCCGCCACCCAGCAGGCGTGCCGGCAGCATGAACAGCGCGCGCAGGAACGCGAACAGCGCCGAGAACGTGATGCCGACCAGGCGGAACGGCAGGCTCAGCAGCCACACGAACGGCCAGGCGATCAGGGCAAGGATCGCCAACGGCCAGCACAGCACGAACAGCAGGCACCACACGCCCAGCGCGAACAGGGTCTTCATCACGGTCTCCTTGCAGCGGCCCCTTGCCGCCTGCGACCACAGTGCCGCCCTGCCCCGGAGGGAGCAAACGGTTTGCGACGAAACCCGGCAGGGCGCGATGAAACCCGGAACGCAGCCGCTATACCTGCACCGCCCCCGGGCGGCCGTGGGCGACCTGGAAACGCGCGGCGGTCCGCACCGCGGCATCGGTACGCAGCACGCTGTCGGCCAAGCGCAGTTCCGCATCCACGGCCTGCCGGTTGAGCTGCAGCTTCCACCAGCCACGGCGGTCGCCGTCGAAATAGCGGATGTGCGGATTCAGGGGAATCGACGGTCCGTAGTAAGGGCCATACGGTGTGTCGTCTCCGCCACTGCTGATGGCGGGGGCGATGAACTCCGTGGCCACCACGGGAGCATCGGCCGCATCGAAATCCAGCTTCAGATCGTTGACGAAAGTGGAATGCCAGTCGCCTCCCAGCACGATCGCATTGCCCTGCCCGCCCGCCTGCAGCGCCTGCAGCAACCGGTTGCGCGCGGCAGGATACCCATCCCAGGCATCGTTCCAGAACCGCTCGCGCGGGGTGCCGCCGTCCAGCCGCAGCTGCGCCATCAGCAGCTGCTGCACCACCACATTCCAGCGCGTGCCCCGTGCGGCCGCCATCGACTGCGCGAACCACGCCTCCTGGCCGGACCCGAGCATGCTCATGCGCGGGTCCAGTGCCGCCTCGCAGCGCGGTGACTCGCCCACACCGCAGGGGTTGGCCGGACGGAACTGGCGGCAGTCGAGCAGGCTCAGCTGCGCAAGGTCGCCGTAGCGCAGGCGCCGGTGCACCCGCAGGCCACCATTGCCGGCCGGAGTGCTGCGCATGGGCAGGTGCTCGTAGAAGGCGCGATAGGCAGCGGCCCGCCGGGCGATGAAGTCCTCCACCGGAACGCTGTCCTTTTCAGGATGGACGCCGGAATAGTCGTTCTGCACCTCATGGTCATCCCAGATCACCGCAAAGGCGTGCGCCGCGTGCGCTGCCTGCAGGTCCGGATCGAGCTTGTACAGCGCGTACTGGTCGCGATAACGCTGCAGACTGACGGTCTCGCCGCTGAATCGCTCCGCATCCAGTGTGCGGCCGCGTGCGTTCTGCAGTGGACTGTACTCGTACAGATAGTCGCCGGCATGCAGCACCAGGTCGACATCGCTCCGCGCGATATCACGCAGTACCGGGTAGTAGCCGCTGTTCCAGGCCTGGCAGGTGCACAGGGCCAGGCGCAGCTGCTGCAGCTGCGCGTCCGGCAGCGGCGCGGTGCGGAAGTGGCCGACCGTGCTTTCCTCATCACCGTCGCAGGCAAAACGGTAGTAATAGTCACGGCCGGGACGAAGGCCATTGATCTCCACGTGCACCGAATGCGCCAGCTCGGGCACCGCTGCGGCGACGCCACGCTGCACCGGACGGCGCATGCCGGGATCTTCAGCCACGAACCAGCGCACCGGCACCGCCCGCGACGGCATGCCACCGCCGTTGAGCGGATCGGGGGCGAGCCGTGTCCACAGCACCGCCCCCTGCGGATCCGGATCGCCAGCGGCGACGCCGAGGGTGAACGGATCGCGGCCCAGACGCGGCCGTGGGCCTGCCGCAGCCAGCCCCGGCATCGCCGCCAGTGCGATCGCCGCCCCCGTACCCTGCCACGCCATGCGCAGCAGGCGACGACGGTGCTCCGGATCCATGGGCCGCTGCATCAGAAGCGCACGGTCGCCGTCGCCATCACCTGCCGCGGCGCACCCACCTGCATGGTCGTCAGGCTGCGCGTGGGATCTGCGGGATAGGTGCCGTTGGTGTTGATCGAAGACAGGTAACGCTTGTCCGCCAGGTTGGTCAGGTTCACTGCCACTGTCAGGTTCTGCGCGGGCCCCAGGGAGCCGAAATCGTAAGCCACCGAGGCGTTGACCAGCCAGTAACTGGGAACCGACAGGTCATTGGTATAGGTCACGTAACGCTTGCCGACATGGTTGGCGGACAGGCGCATGTCCCACGGGCCCGGCGTCCAGGCCAGGGTGCTGGCGAACATCCATTCCGGCGTATCCACGGTCTTCCTGCCGCGGGTCGGTACCACCCCGTTGTTGACGTAGTCGTCGTCGTAGGTGCTGTCGTTCCACGACAGCGCGTTGGACCAGGTGACGTCCTGCACCGGCTTCAGCTGCAGGGTCGCCTCGGCACCGCGGCTGGTCACCGAACCGACGTTGGAGAACAACGCAGGGCAGCCGAGGATGCCCACGCACTGGGCGATGGCAAGCAGGCGGTTGTCGAACTTCACGTCGTACACCGCGACCGACGCCTCATACCCCTGCCCGTAGCCGCGCCAGCCCAGTTCGATCGTGCGCGACTGCTCCGGCTTGAGGTTGCGTGCACTGGCATCGAAGGCCTGCTGCGGCACGTTGAACGGACTGCCCACGCCCAGCGCATAGGCGGCGATGTTCCTGGCGAACGAACCGAAGATTTCATTGCCTTCGTTGAGCTTGAAATTGAAGCCGGCCTGCGGCAGCAGTCCCTTGCTGGAGGTCAGGCTGCTGTTGTTGGCATAGCTGCCCAGCGGCGTGCGGACGCGGGTGCGGGTGTGCGGCGACTTCGCGCCGATATCCACCGTCAGGCGGTCGTCGAACAGGCGGAAGCGGTCCTGCACATAGAACTGGCGGGTGATGGTGGTGTAGAGCTGGCGCCACACGCGCTGGTCCGGATTGCGCAGGAAGAAGTCGTCGGTGATCGGGCCATCGATGTAGTAGAAGTTGCGCTGCACGCTGTGCCCGTTGTCCTCGTACCACAGGCCGGCTTCCAGCTCGTGCCCGCCGACGTTCCAGGTGAACGCGGAGGTCACGCCTGTACGGTCGATCGCGTACTCGGTGGTGCGGATCGAGATCGGGATCTCGCGCGCGGTGCCCGGATTGGAGGGATTGGACGGACTGAACCAGTGGCCCTGCCCGCGGTTGCTGTGATTGTAGACATTGACCTTCAGGCGCATCGCTTCGTTGAGGCCGAAGTCGCCGGCGACGCTGGAGATATCGTCGTTGCGCAGGCCATGACCGGAGTAGTACGCATCCCAGGGGCTGTTGACGCCGCCACTGAACTGCCCGCGTGCCGCGGCCAGCGCGCGGTCCCAGTCCGGCGCGTAGTTGTCCCAGGTCCAGCCGAGGCGGTCGATCATCTCCAGCGACAGATCCTGGTAGTCCGCCTCGACCCGGCGTGATGCGTTGAACAGCGCGGTGATCCTGCTGTCCACGCCGAAGTTGTAAACGGCCTTGCCGTTGAACTGCTTGAGCTCCTGCGAGCCCTTCCCCTTCCACTTGTCGCCTTCGGAGTACACGCCGGACAGGTACGCGGCAAACCCCTGGTGCTCGCCGGTCTCCAGGCGGGCATAGCTGCGCCGCGCGTTGTCGCTGCCGAAGCCCTGCGCCAGCACCACGCCGTACTCGGTGGAAGGATCGATCGAATAGAACTGGAACACGCCCCCCAGGTTGCTGGTGGACGGCGTCCCCAGCGCGCCGATGCCGGTGGAGACTTCCGCACCGCCCAGGTTCTCGCTGATGACCGCGCGGCTGACATGAAGGCCGTTGCTGTTGCCGTAGCTCATGTTGCCCAGCGGAATGCCGTCCAGCGTGTAGCCAAGCCGGTTCTGGTTGAAGCCGCGCAGGCTGATGCTGGTCGACCACTCGTAGGCACCGGTGGCGTCACCCGACTCGAAATGCACGCCCGGCTTGCTGGCCAGCAGCTTGAGCGGATTCGCGCCCGGCGGCAGCACCTTCATGTCCTCGGCGGTGACACGCTGCACCTGGCGCGCTTCGCCGCGGCCGATCACCGAGATCGAATCGAGGGTGGTCGCCGACTGTGCATCGGAGGTGGGGGCGGTTTCAGCGGCCGCCAGCGACGGCAGCGAGGCACAGACCAGCAGAGCCAGCAGATTGCGGCGGAGCGGAGCGTGGGACGGCATGGGAGGCGGATTCCTTGGACGCGCTGGACGCCAGCGACGGGCGTCGGAAGTGGGAGGACAGCGGCGGCATGGTAGGAAGGCCCAGTTACATGTCAGTTACACGTCATGTGACCATCGCCCGGCAAGGTACGCGCCTTGCGCGCGCACCAACGCAAAGAGCCGGGCACGCGCCCGGCTCTTGCAGAACAGAAGGAGATCGCCGGCCCGCGGCCGGCAGCCCTACTCGAACGAACCGACCGAATCGTGGGCCAGATTGTCGAAACGCGTGTACTCGCCGAAGAACTTCAGTTTGCACGAACCGGTCGGGCCGCCACGGTGCTTGCCGATGATGATTTCGGCCAGGCCCTTGTCCGGTGAGTTTTCCTTGTTGTAGTAGTCGTCGCGGTAGATGAACACGATCATGTCCGCGTCCTGCTCGATGGCGCCCGATTCACGCAGGTCAGCCATCACCGGGCGCTTGTCGGTACGCGTTTCCAGCGAGCGGTTGAGCTGGGAAAGTGCGATCACCGGCACGTTCAGCTCCTTGGCCAAGCCCTTCAGCGAACGCGAGATCTCCGAGATTTCTGTCGCGCGGTTCTCGCTGTTGCCGGGCACGCTCATCAGCTGCAGGTAATCGATCACGATCAGGCCCAGGTCGTGCTCGCGCTTGAGGCGGCGGCACTTGGAGCGCAGCACTTCCGGCGATACGCCCGGCGTGTCGTCGATGAAGATCTTGGTTTCCTTCAGCATCTTGATCGCGCTGGTGACGCGGCTCCAGTCCTCATCTTCCAGCTGGCCGGTACGCAGGCGCTGCGCGTTGATCCGGCCATTGGAGGAGATCAGTCGCATCGCCAGCTGTGATGCGGACATTTCCATCGAGAACACCGCCACGCCCTTCTTCGACTTGATCGCCGCATACTCGGCGATGTTCAGCGCGAAGGTGGTCTTGCCCATCGCCGGGCGCGCGGCCAGGATGATCAGGTCGGTCGGCTGCAGGCCGGCCGTCATCGCGTCGAAATCGTTGTAGCCGGTTGGCAGGCCGGTGATGTTGCCACCGTTCTCGAAGCGGTTGCGCAGTTCCTCGAAGGCATCCTTCAGCGCGCCGGGCATGGCGACGAAATCCGTACGCCCGCGTGCGCCCTGCTCGGCAATGGCGAACACGCTCTTTTCCGCCGACGCCAGCAGCTCGCTGCTGTCGCGGCCTTCCGGCTGGAAACCATCGTTGACGATGTCGGTACCGACCTGGATCAGCTGCCGCAGCACCGCCTTGTCACGTACGATCTCGGCGTAGGCCGCGATGTTCGCCGCCGACGGCGTGGTGCTGGCCAGTTCGATCAGATAAGCGCCATCCCCTACCAGCTCCAGCTTGCCCTGCGATTCGAACCATTCGCCCAGCGTCACCGCATCGAAGGGTCGGTCACGCTCGGACAGCTCTCGGATCGCGCGGTAGATCATCTGATGATCGCGGCGATAGAAGTCGGTCTCGGTCAGCTGGTCGTTGACCCGGTCGAACGCTTCGGGTGCCAGCATCAGGCCACCCAGCACCGCCTGCTCGGCCTCCACCGAATGCGGTGGCACCCGCAGCTGGTCGATGCGCGAATCATCGCGTTCGAAGCCATCACCGCGGTCTCTGCGGTTGGAACGGAAGCCGGGACGGGCGGACATGCGGCGGTGTTTCCTGCAAAAGTGGGGCCAGACGAGTGTAGGCATGCGCCGACCCTGGCGGCCATGGACAAGCCTGTGGATAAGCCGTGGGAGAACGGGGGATATCCGCCGGAGCCTGGCCAGAATGGCGCGGAGGCGTCGCACTGCCTGCGACGGGCGCCCGTGCGACGCCCGAGTGCGTCATTATCGCAGATCAGCCGGCCAGGGTCGGATTCCGTGCAGCGTACGGGCTCTGGCCCGCTCAGCTGCAAGTGGGGTCAGAGCCCGCCGCTGCGCGCCGGGATCCGACCCCGGATGTGGCTGGGGTCGGATCCCTCTGCAACGCAGAGGGCTCTGACCCCATACGTCTCAATCGCCCTTCACGTGCACCGCGATCAGCGCCAGGAACCGGTCCACATACCCCTGCAGGAATTCCCGCGTGGCGTCGTTGTGGATCGTACCGTCGGCGTCGATCAGGCCGTCCTTGAAATGGATGAACGCCTCCGGCTGGCCGAGCACATGCATGTCGAGGAAGGCCAGGCTGTTGCGCAGGTGCTGCTGGGCCACCGCGGTGCCGATCTGGCCGATGGACGCACCGATCACCGCAGCGGGCTTGCCTGCGAATGCGCTGTCGCCATAGGGGCGCGAGCCGATGTCGATGGCGTTCTTCAGCACGCCCGGCACCGAACGGTTGTATTCGGGTGTCACGAACAGCACGGCGTCGGCGGCACGCACCTGCTCCTTCAGGCGGACACACGATGGCGGGTAATCGGCGTCGAAATCCTGGTCATACAGGGGAAGGTCGCGGATCTGCACGTACTGGAACCGGGCCCGGTCGCCGGCAAGCTTTTCCAGCGCATGGGCCAGCCGGCGGTTGCAGGACTCCCGGCGCAGGCTTCCAACGAACACGGCGATGGCGGGAACGGACATCGGACGGACTCCTCTTGGTGCGGGAAACCCAGCCTATTCGCCGCACCCTTTCCAGGCAGTGAAGGTCAGCCGCCGACGCTGGCCCGGACCTGGCGCCAGTGGGCCTGCCATGCCTGGAACATCAGCACGTTCCACAGATGCGTGTGCCACTTGCGCTGGCCGCCAAGGAACTGCTGCCACAGCGGCTGCACCGCGGCCGCCGACAGCACGCCTTCGCGTTCCAGCCGCGAAGGCTGCAGCAGATCGTCGGCCCACGGCCGCAGGTCGCCCTTCAGCCAGTCGCTGACAGGCGCACCGAAACCACGCTTGGGCCGGTGCACCATCGCGTGCGGGACGTATCGGCCCAGCACGCGCTTGAGCAGGACCTTGCTGGTCGTTTCACTGCGCTTGAAGCCCAGCGGCAGCGACCAGGCGAACTGGGCCACCCGCCAGTCCAGCAACGGCGCACGCGCCTCCAGGCTGACCGCCATCGAAGTGCGGTCGACCTTGCACAGCAGGTCATCAGGCAGGTAGGTCACGAAATCGGCCAGCATCATCGCGTCTGCCGGCGTGCCCGCGCCGTGCAGCGGATCGGCCAGGTCATAGAAGCTGCCAGCCGGCTGCGCACCGGGCACCACCGCCGCCGGGTCACGCCAGCGCGAAATGCGGTTGCGGTACACATCGCCGATGCCGCGGGCGCCGGTTTCGGCCAGCAGCGCCGCCAGGCCTCCCGTGCGCGATGCCTCGCCCTGCTGCTGCGCGCGGGCACCCATCCAGCGCCGCAGCGGGCCCGGCACGCGACCCAGCATCTGCCAGTTGCGCAGCGCGCGCACGTAGCGGGTGTAGCCGAAGAACAGCTCATCGCCACCATCGCCGGACAAGGCCACGGTCACCCCCTGCCTTGCCAGCCGGGCCACCAGCGCGGTCGGCACCTGCGAGGCATCGGCAAAAGGCTCGTCGAACATCGTCGGCAACTGCGGCACCACCGCCAGTGCGTCGGCCCCGCTGACGTAGAGCTCGGTGTGGTCGCAGCCCAGATGCGCGGCCAGTTCCCTGGCCAGCGGTGCCTCATCGTGGCTTGAATCCTGGAAGCCGATGCTGAAGCTGTGCACCGGCTGCCTGCTCTGCGCCTGCATCAGCGCCGCCACCAGCGACGAATCGGTCCCCCCGGACAGGAACACGCCGACGGGCACGTCCGCGACCATGCGCAACGCCACGGCGTCGCGCAGCAGGGCATCAAGCTGCTCCTCGGCCTCCTCGATGCGGCCCTGGAAGGGTGCGGCCAGTGCGGCCTGCATGCGCGCACGCGCGTCCCAGTACGGACGCTGCGCCTGCTCCGGCCGGTGCGCGCCGGCTCCGGCGGCAACCATCGCCGCATCCACCCGCAGCACCCGGCCGGGCATCAGCTTGTAGCAGCGCTGATGGATGCTGTGCGGCGCCGGGATGTAATCCAGCCGCAACAGCAGCGTCAACGCATCCCGATCGATATCGTTGTCGAACGCTGGATGCTGCCACAGTGCCTTCAGCTCGGAACCGAACACCAGCGCGTCACCGGCCCAGCCGTAGTACAGCGGCTTCTTGCCGACCCGGTCGCGGGCCAGCCAGAGGCACTGCTCGCTGCGGTCCCACAGAGCGATGGCGAACATGCCGTTGCAGCGCTGCAGGGTGTCTTCCAGGCCCCACTGCAGGATCGCAGCCAGCAGCACCTCGGTATCGGAGTGGCCACGGAACGCATGGCCCAGCGGCTCCAGTTCGGCGCGCAGGGCCGCGAAGTTGTAGACCTCGCCGTTGTAGGCCATCACATAGCGGCCGTCGGACGATGCCATCGGCTGGTGGCCCAGCGGGGACAGATCGAGGATGCTCAGCCGGCGGTGCGCCAGTGCGATCCCGGCAGCGGCATCGACCCAGGTGCCACCATCATCCGGCCCGCGATGGTGCAGCGCCTGGCCCATGGCCAGGGCCTGTGCCTGCAGTTCCTCGGCCGGCACCATCGGTGCCGGCAACAGCATTCCCGCCAATCCACACATGCATCAGGGTTCCTGCGCCAGGTCGAGGGCGGCGCCAATCACCGCATTGTCGCTTGGAAGGCCGAACATTGCTGCCCCCGCCAGCGGCGTATAGGTATCGGCGCCGCAGACCCGGCGCAGCGGCAGGTGACCGAAGCCGGCCTCGACCAGGGCCGTGACCACCCCCTCGCCCACGCCACCGCTGTGACGCCCCTCGTCCAGCACCAGCACGCGCCGCGCCGTGGCCGCCTGGGTGGCAATGAATCCGCCGTCCAGCGGCACCAGCCAGCGCAGGTCAACCACCCTCACCTGCCACCCGAGCTGCTGGTCGATCACCCGCGCGGCACGCAGCGCCATCGGCACGCCATTGCCATAGGTGTAGATCACCAGATCCTGCGCCTCGGGGGCATACACCCGGCCCTCCCCCGGCAGCAGCGCCTGGCCCTGTTGCGGGTAGTCGAACAGCCACTGGCCGTCACCCGGCTCGTGCAGGTCCTTGCTCATGTACAGCGCGATCGGCTCCAGGAACACCGCCACGCGGCCATCCACCCGGGCCAGTGCCGCCAACGTGCGCAGCATCATCACGGCATCGTCGCCACGCGAGGGACAGCCCACCACCAGGCCGGGAATGTCGCGCAGGGCCGTGATCGAATTGTCATTGTGGAAATGGCCACCGAATCCCTTCTGGTAGCCCAGCCCTGCCACCCGCACCAGCATCGGGTTCCGGAACTGGTCATTGGAGAAGAACTGCAGCGAACACGCCTCGCCACGTATCTGGTCGATGGCATTGTGCAGGTAGGCCAGGTACTGGATCTCGGGGATCGGCAGCATGCCCATGTTGGCCAGCCCCTGCGCCATGCCCAGGATCATGGTCTCGTCCAGCAGCGTGTTGAACACCCGACGCGGGCCGAAACGACGCAGCAGGTCGCGGGTCAAGGTGTACACGCCTCCCTTCTGCGCCACATCCTCGCCGAACAACAGGCTTTGCGGATACTTGCACAGCAGTTCCTGCAGTCCGTGATTGATCTGGATGGCCAGATGACGCGGCGGTTGTCGCTCCGGCAATGCGTCGGCGCCGCCATACAGCGACAGTCGCGCCTCGTCCGCGACCGCGCGCCGGGCCTCGGCGTGCACCGCTGCAGGTGTATAGGGCGCCAGCGGTGCCATCACCTGCTCAAGGGACTGCAGCTTCGGCTGGCGCTCGGCATCGGCGGCGGCCGCCATGCAGCGCGCACGCATCGCTTCATAGGCCGCCTCGACGGCCGCGGCATCCATCCAGCCCGACTCCATCGCGATCTGCGCCGAGCGCAGCAGCGGATCCTGCGCCTCCGCCGCACACAGCTCCGGCAACGCGCGCCACTCCACCTCGAAATCGGTACCGGCATGCCCCATCAGCCGCGTGGTACGCAGGTGCAGGAAGGTCAGCCTGCGGGTTGCCCGGCAATGCTCGACCGCGGCCTGCACCTGCGCATGGCCGCTGGCCAGATCCAGCCCATCAGCGAAGAAGTAGTCCAGTCCCGGCTGGCCGCCAAAGCGCTCGGCGATCCATCCTTCTGGTGTTTTCACCGAAATGCCCAGGCCATTGTCCTCGCAGACGAACAGGATGGGCGCCGGCAGTTTCTGGTAGGCCGACCACATGGCGGTGTTGAACGCCGTCTGTGCGGTGGCGTGATTGGCCGAGGCGTCGCCGAAGGAACAGACCACGATGCTGTCGGCCGGAATCGGCAACGGCTGGCCCAGGCGCTTGCCGCTCTCGATGGCCAACGCAGTGCCCAGCGCCTTGGGCAGGTGCGAGGCGATCGTCGAGGTCTGTGGCAACACCCACAGCGGCCGGCTGCCCCACACCTTGTGCCGGCCTCCGCTGGCAGGATCGTCGGCGCTGGCGGCGAACGACAGTGCCGCGTCGCGCACTGGATCCATGCCCGGCACCTGCCGCGCGCGCTCGGCCATGAAGGCGCCGGAGCGGTAGTGCAGGAACGCAGGATCGGTGTGCCGGCAGGCCCGCGCCAACAGCGCATTGCCCTCGTGTCCGGACGAGCCGATGGTGTAGAAGACCTTGTTCTGCACGCGCAGCACGCGTGCCATCAGGTCCAGCTGGCGGCTGGCCAGCTGCGAATCGAACAGGTCGGCAAAGGCCGCCGCGCTGAGCGTGCTGCCTGGCAGGATCGGCGCGTGCGGCGCGGGCCGTGGCCGTGGCGTGCCCCGCCAGCCGCGCACCGCCTCCAGGAAATTGACGTCGCACACTTCGGCGCGGTTGAGCCCGCGCATGCGCGCGGGAATGGGATCTGGAACCACAGCGAACATCGAACACCCTCCGTGTCGTTGTTGCGTAGCGTGGCGCGGGCCCGCCCGGCTTCCCCCGCAGTCGGCCTGCCCGACGCTCCCCTTGGAATCAGGCCACCGCGTTGAATCGCGCCAGCACCTCCGCGCCCACGGCCGGCATCGGCACGAACCGCGGCTGCGCCCGGACCCGCTGCAGCCAGGCCTGCACCTGCGGGAACGGATCAAGGCGGATGCCACCATCGCTGGCAACGTCGGTGTAGGCAAACAGCGCGATATCGGCGATGCCATAACTGCGGCCGGTGAACCAGGGCGACTGCCGCAGGTGCTGTTCCATCACCGCCAGTGCGGTGCTGGCGCGCTCCTGCAGGCGCGGCAGTTCGGCGCGCCGCGGGGAGTCGGCCGGCGTCCAGCCACGGATGAAACGGGCCACCGCCACGCAGGGTTCATGCGTGTACTGCTCGAAGAACATCCAGCTCAACGCCTGCGCCCGCTCCCAGCCATCGCCGGGCAGGTAGGGCGTGCCCTCGGCCAGCCAGAACAGGATCGCGTTCGATTCGGTCAACACGCGGCCGTCCTCGCGCACGATCAACGGCACCTTCGCATTGGGATTCAATGCCAGGAACTCCGGCGTGTGGGTCTGGCCATGGGCGCTGTCCACCTCCACCCAGCGATAGCGGCTGCCGAGGTGTTCCAGCAGCATGCGCACCTTGTGGCAATTGCCTGAAACGGACATGCCATGCACCGTCAACGGAACGCGTTCTTCCACCATTGCCTGCTCCAGGAGACCCGGCCGACGACCGGTTGCGCGCAGTCTGGCAAGCGCGCCCGCCGATGCCAAGCGCGGGTGCAGCATGCCCACCGCGCAGCCCGCCGCTGGATGCAGCCCGTCGGGCCCCTCAGCGCACGCGCTGCTGCCACTGCTGGCGCGACTGCCCCCAGATCTGCATCGGTTTGCCCTGGTACGGCGGCGGCAGCTCGCCCATGCGCAGCAGCGTACTGCCCAGCTTGCGGGCCACGACACGGGAATTCTCGTTGTCCTCGGCAATGGTATGGATCACCTCCTCCCACCCGAGTGCGTTGAATGCCCAGTCGATCGCAGCGGTCGCCGCCTCCGGCGCGTAGCCCTTGCCCCAGCTGGCACGCCGGATGCTCCAGCCGACCTCGGTGCCCGGCCAGTCCTGTGGCTGCCAGGGCCCCATGCGACCGACCCACTCACCACTGGATTTCTCGATCACGCTGAACATCGAAAAGCCGAACAACTGCCACGCGCCAGCCAGGCTGCAGAATCCACGCCATGCCACTGACGGTGGCTGTACTCCGCCCAGCGTGCGCATCACCTCTTCATCCGCGCAGAACGCCAGATAGGGCTCGAAGTCCTCGCGATGCGGTGGGCGCAGGATCAGGCGCTCGGTTTCCAGGCGCAGGTCGAAGATGCTCATGCCGACTCCAGGGCGATGACGGAGCGCCATCATCGCAAATGTCACCCGGCCACAAAAACAGACAGGCCGGCAGAAGCCGGCCTGTCACCTGTCCGCTGCAGCGGCAGGATTACTGGCGGGTCGGTGCCGTGGCGCCGGCTGCCGCTGTCTGCGTGACCAGCTGGCCATCGACCACCGGCAGGCGATCGCTGGCTGGCTTGTTGTCCATGCGCACGGTCTTCTCGGCACCATCATAGCGGTAGGTCACGTTGTAACCCTTGACCACGTCGTTGGTGCCCATGGCGATGCGGTTGCCGGGCTTGCTGGCCATGCGCATGGTGCCGGTGGTGCCGTCCTCGTTGCGATAGGTGACGTTGTAGCCGGTGACACGGCTCGACTCGGAGGTGGCGGTCTCGGTGTGGCACTGGCGCTCGGTGCGGTTGACCACACGGCCACCGACGTGGCGCTTGTCCACCTGGTTGCCGATCAGGCCGCCGGCCACGGCACCGGCTGCGGTCGCCGCCTTCCTGCCATTGCCGCCGCCAACCTGATTACCCAGCAGGCCACCGATCACCGCGCCGGCGACGGTGCCACCGACGTTGCCATCACGCTCGGGCAGGCGTTCCTGCACGACCACATCCTGGCAGACCTCGTGCGGCGTCTGGGTGGTGGAGGTCTCGCGCACCGCGTCGGTGCCGATGACCGTGGCGTACGCCTTCTGCTTTTCGGTGATCGGGTCGACCTTCAGCACATCGGCATACTCCAGGCCGCGCGGCGCGGTGGCATCGAGCTGGTTGCCACGCGCACCATCGTCGGTGCCGCTGCCATCGGCCAGGCGCGATTCGCCGTTGGGGGCGCCGGCGCTGATGGAATCCGGCGACGGGTTGCCGCTCTTCATGAAGGCGGCCGTGGCGATACCACCCACCAGCAGCGCGCCCGCTGCGACCAGGACAGTTGTAGTTGTGCTTTTCATGACCTGCTCCTTGCGGACCGTCCGCAACGTTCTCGGCACAGATTGCAGCACGGCCTCCCTGAACGGAATCTCCACATTTCCTGCTCGTCGCCGTAACCCATTCAGCATCGGGAAATGCTGGGCCCGTGGTAGCGTTTGCATATTCACCAGGAGGATCCCGCCATGGCCAACCCGATGCTGCTGCCGGTACTGCAATGGGCGCGCCGGCTGCGCTACCCCACGCTGTTCAAGCTCACGGCAGGGCTGTTCGCGCTGACCCTGTTCATTCCCGATCCGCTTCCCTTCGTCGATGAGCTGGTGCTGGGCCTGGGCACACTGCTGCTGGCCAACTGGAAGAGCCGCGGCACCCGCACGCCGCCACCGCTGGAGCAGCGCTGAGCGTGCTGGTCGACAGCCATTGCCATCTCGATGCAGGCGAGTTCGACCCCGACCGTGCCGCCGTGATCGAGCGCGCGCGGGCGGCCGGGGTGCAGTTCCAGGTCGTGCCGGCCGTCACCGCCGCCAGCTGGCCGAAGCTGCGCGAGGTCTGCCAGCAGGCACCCGGCCTGTACCCCGCGTACGGGCTGCATCCGATGTTTCTTGCCGAGCATCGCGCCGGGCACCTTCCGCTGCTGCGGGAATGGATCGAGCGTGAGCGTCCGCGGGCGATCGGCGAATGCGGCCTGGATTATTTCGTGGAAGGCCTGGATGCGGAGGCGCAGCAGACCTATTTCACCGGCCAGCTGCGCTTGGCGCGCGACTTCGACCTGCCGGTGATCGTGCATGCGCGTCGGGCCGTGGATGCGGTGATCGCAGCGATCCGCCGCATCGGTGGCCTGCGCGGCGTGGTGCACAGTTTCTCCGGCAGCCCGGAGCAGGCGGCACAGCTGCATCGGCAGGGCTTCCTGCTGGGTCTGGGCGGCCCCCTGACCTACGAACGGGCACAGCGCCTGCAACGGCTGGTCCGGGAGATGCCGCTGGAGCAGCTGCTGCTGGAAACGGACGCGCCCGATCAGCCCGACGCGGCCATCCGTGGGCAGCGCAATGAGCCGGCACGCCTCTCGATCATCGCGCGCCACGTCGCGGCGTTGCGGCAGACCGACCTGGAGACGGTAGCGAGGACCACGACCGACAACGCGCGGCGGCTGTTCGCGCTGCCGGCCGCCTGATCGCCGTTTCGCCGGGCATGGCCCGGCGCTACCGGTCAAGCCTCAACGGATTCGGACTTGACCCTCTTCGGCTCCAGCAGCATTTCCAGCGCCTTGCCGACGGCGGCAAAGGCGAAGGCACCGGTGATATGGGTGGCTGCCCCCAGCCCTGCCCCGCAATCAAGCTTGAGCGCAGCGTCCGCCCCCAGGTTGGGACGGAGGCCGCAGACACTGCCATCGGCCTGCGGATACTTCACGTTCTCCAGCGAGTACACCGCCGGCACGCCGAAGTAACGCTTGGCGTTCTTGGGGAAGTTGAACTCGCTGCGCAGCTTCTTGCGGATCAGCGCCAGCATCGCGTCGTGCTCGGTGCGCGAGACATCGCGGATGCGTACCAGGGTCGGATCGGTGCGGCCACCCGCGGCGCCGACCGTCAGCAGTGGCAGCTTGCGGCGGCGGCACCAGGCGATGGTCTCCACCTTGACCCGGAAGCTGTCGCAGGCATCGATCACCAGATCGAAGCGACGATCAAGCAGTTCCGCCATGTTGGCGGTGGTCAGGAACGCCTGCACCGCGTCGACATCGAGTTCCGGGTTGATCGCCCGGCAGCGCTCGGCCATGGCTTCGGCCTTGTTGCGCCCGTAATTGCCCTCCATCGCCGGCAGCTGCCGGTTGGTGTTGGACACGCAGATGTCGTCCGCATCGATCAGGGTGAGATGGCCGACCGCCGAGCGCGCCAGCGCCTCGACCACCCACGAGCCGACCCCGCCCATGCCGACCACCGCTACGCGGCTACCCTGCAGGCGCTCGAGCGCACCCACGCCATACAGCCGTTCGATGCCGGCGAAGCGTTGTTTGACCTGTTCGTCCATCGGTCTATTTTAACGTGCAGCGGCCGGCGTCCACAGCACGCCGGGTCGAACCTACCGTTGCACACCCGGAGAGCCCGCCATGAACGCCAGCCCCCCTCGCCCGCCGTCTTCCGCCTATCGCTACCTGTTCGTGCTCGCGCTGGGTCTGCTGATCGGCCTGATCGCCACGGTGATGGTCGGCCGCGCCCTGCAGGCCCGCCGTGACCCCTTCCCGGACAGCCTGATGCAGGTGATGCAGCGGCAATCCCAGTTGCTGCAGCAGGCTCAACAGCAGAACCGCTGCAGCCTGGCCGACAGCGTGCCGCGCCTGCAGACGCTGCGCCTGCTCTCCAACGACCTGGACCTGGCCTTCCCCGGCCTGAAGGACAGCGCGCAGTTCCAGCAGCATGCCAGCCAGTACCGCGCCGGCCTCAATGCCGCCCTGGCGACGCCACCGGCAGACTGCACCGCGCTGGCCCAGGTGGTGCAGACGCTGCAGGCGGACTGCCGCGCCTGCCATCAGGATTTCCGTTGAACAGCGTTCATCCCGCAGCCGGTCATGGCGGCGTTGATTGGCGTCTTGTTCACGTTGGAAAGGAGACGATTCGCGCACCCTGCTGCATGACGCAGTACCACCCAACACATCCGCCTTCACGGCCAGGAGACGCCCCATGAAGATCCAGCTCATCGCCGCCAGTGCCATCGCCACCCTCGCCCTGGCCGGCTGCGCCACCTCGCCGGGTTACGGCGGCGGCGGCTACAACAATGGGTACAACAACGGCGGCTACGGCAACAACTCCGGCTACAACCAGGGCCGTTGCGCCGACTGCGGCATCGTCACCCGCATCAACACCGTGCAGTCCGGCCGCACTGCGCCCAGCGCGACCGGCGCGATCCTCGGCGGCATCGTGGGTGCGGTTGCCGGCCATGAGATCTCCGACCACACCGGCGGCAGCCGCGGCAACAAGAACATCGCCGCAGCGGCGGGTGCCGTGGGTGGCGCGCTGGCCGGCAACCAGATCCAGAAGAACGTGACCAGCGATACGTATGACATCAGCGTGCGCATGGATGACGGACGCACCATCGTCGTCAACCAGCGCGATCTGGGCGGCATCCGCGAAAACACCTACGTTCGCGTGGTCAACGGCCGGGTGATCCTGCGCTGATCCGCTGCCGGCCCCGGACAAAGAAAAAGGCCCGCTTGCGCGGGCCTTTTTCATGTGACGGCTGCAGACCGGTCAGATCGGCTGCACGGCGTCGGCCTGCAGGCCCTTCTGGCCCTGCACGACGGTGAAGGTGACCTTCTGGCCTTCCTTCAGGCTCTTGAAGCCCTGGGTCTGGATGGCGCGGAAGTGCACGAACACGTCTTCGCCGTTTTCACGGCTGATGAAGCCGAAGCCCTTTGCATCGTTGAACCACTTGACAGTACCGTTCTCGCGTTCGGACATCTCACTAACTCCCTGATGACTCTCTCTTGTTGTTGGAAACGCCTTGTGGGCGGCTGACAAGCAAGGGGGAAGCGAGGTGCATCGATGCAGCGGATCGGGAAGATCTTGCTTCATCAGGCCACGATCCACGGTGACCTTGCCAAGCTCAGCGACTGCAACTTAACCCGGCCAAAACGAAAAAGCAACTGGCAAAATCTTTCACTGTCAACCCCAAAAAGACAACCATACGGGACAGCATGGGCCTCTCATTCATCTTGTATCTGCTAGCGGTCATTTTTGTCCTCGTTGGTATTGCCGGCATCGTCCTGCCGGCACTTCCCGGCATCCCGCTGGTGTTCGTCGGCCTGCTGCTGGCAGCGTGGGCCGACGGCTTCACCCATGTCGGCTGGCCGACCCTGCTGGTACTGGGCGTGCTGACCCTGCTTTCACTGCTGGCCGATGTGCTGGCCACGGTGGTCGGGGCCCAGCGTGTCGGGGCCAGCCGCAAGGCGCTGTGGGGCACCTTCATCGGCAGCATCGCCGGTCTGTTCTTCATGCCCATCGGCCTGTTCGCCGGCCCGCTGGTCGGCGCTCTGCTGGGCGAGTACTGGCACACGCGCGAGCTGGGCCGCTCGACCAAGGTTGGCCTCGCCACCTGGCTGGGCATCCTGCTGGGCCTGGCGCTGAAACTGGCGATGGTCATCGCGATGCTGGGCCTGTTCGCGTTCGCCTGGTTCCTGTAACGCACGATCTTCACGCCACGCGCACACCTGCGCCGGGCATAACTCCATGGGGCTGGCCGTTGCTGCGGGTAGCCGCCACACTGTGCGTCTTCCCGTAGTCATCCCGAAGGGCCTGCTGCAATGACCCTCCCGCCGTTGTTCCCCCGTCTGGCGCCGTTGGCGCTTGCCCTGGCCAGCGCGCCGCTGGCCGCGCAGGAAATCGCGCCTGCCACGACCACCACGCCGGCCGGTTGCGCTGCCATTGAAACCGACGCCGCCCGGCTGTCGTGCTACGACCGCCTGTTCGGCCGTAACGCTCCGGCCACTGCCGAAGCCGATGCCGCCGCGCAGCAGGCCGCGCAGGCGCTGCGCGAACAGCGTCGCGCCGCCCGCCTGAGCCAGGGCGAAGAGAACCTGCGGGCGCGGGTCGGCGATGTGCTGCGCCCCGCCCCCGACGACAGCGCCCTGGCCAATGCAGGCCGCGGTTCCCTGCTGGACAGCCGCTGGGAACTGGCGGAAGACTCGAAGCTGGGACCGTTCCAGCTGCGGGCCTACAAGCCGGTGTACCTGCTGCCGGCGTTCTGGACCAGCGACAAGAACCAGATGCCGCAGTCGCCGAATCCGGCCAACAGCGTGACCGAGCCGCAGGCGCTGGACAGTGCCGAGCTGAAGTTCCAGATCAGCTTCAAGACCAAGATCGCCGAGAACCTGTTCGGCGACAACGGCGACATCTGGGCCGGCTATACCCAGAGCTCGCGCTGGCAGGCCTACAACGCCGAGAATTCGCGCCCGTTCCGCGAGACCAATTACGAGCCGGAAGTGATGATGGTGTTCCGCAACGGCTACTCCATTGGTGGCTGGCGCGGACGCATGACCGGCATCAGCCTCAACCATCAGTCCAACGGCCGCGCCGATCCCCTTTCGCGCAGCTGGAACCGGGTGATGCTCAACGTCGGGCTGGACCGCGAGAACTGGGCGCTGGTGCTGCGGCCCTGGTACCGCATTCCCGAAACGCGCAGCGATGACAACAACCCGGACATCGAGGATTACATGGGCCGCGGCGACGCGACCCTGATCTGGAACCGCAATGGCCACGAAGTGTCCCTGATGGCGCGCCATTCGCTGCGTACCGGCGACCGTTCGCATGGCGCCCTGCAGCTCGACTACGGTTTCCCGATCAGCAACCTGCTGCGCGGCCACATCCAGGTCTTCGACGGATACGGCGAAAGCCTGATCGACTACAACCACAAGGCCACCTACGTGGGCGTGGGCGTGTCGCTGCTGGAATGGTTCTGATGGGCGTGACGATCTGGCACAACCCGGCGTGCAGCAATTCGCGCGGCGCACTGAAGCTCATCCGCGACGCCGGCATCGAGCCGGAGGTGATCGAGTACCTGCAGGCATCGCCCGACGTGGCGACCCTGCGCCAGCTGCTTGCCGAATCCGGGCTGGCCGCCGCCGACCTGGTGCGCAGCAAGGAACCAGAGTTTGCCGGTCTGGCGCTGGCCGGGGCCGATGAGGCGACCCTGCTGGCGGCCATGGCGACGCACCCGCGCCTGATCAACCGGCCCGTGGTGCGCACGGCCAAGGGCACGCGCCTGTGCCGCCCGCCGGAAACGGTGCTGGAGATCCTGTAGCCCGGACGCACCACCCGGCAGCGCCGGGCCATGCCCGGCGGCACGCGCTCGGCCCAACGCCGGCGATCACCGCCAGTCGCTGATGCCTTCGCGTCGATAGACTTCCGCGAAGGCGGGGCGCGCCTTCAGCGCGGTTGCGTGCGCCTTCAGCACCGGCCAGGTGTCAGTGGGCCGGGGCATGTTGCGCGACCAGCGCATCAGCATCACCAGCATGAAATCGACCACGCTGGGCGCGTCGCCCAGCAGGTAAGGCCCGTGCGCCTGCAGGTGCGCCGCCACATGCTGCCAGGCCGCCTCCAGCTGCTGCCGGGCCATCGCACGCGTTGCCTCCACGCAGGCCTCGCCCGCCGCTTCGTGCGGATAGAACCATGCACGATAGGCAGGCTGCAGGGTGTTGGCGCACCAGAACATCCAGCGATAGGCCTCGCCCCGCGCGGGCGTGCCCACGGCCGGCAGCAACCCCGCTTCGGGATGGCGGTCGGCCAGGTACAGCGCGATGGCCGCTGCTTCGGTCAACAGCAGGCCATCGATCTCCAGGGTCGGCACCCTCCCGGCCGGATTCAACGCCAGGTAGTCCGCCGCCTTGTGCTCGCGCCTGTCGAAATCCAGCAGCACCAGTTCGTGCTCGATGCCCAGTTCGATCAGCAGCCAGTGCACGACCAGCGAAGCGGTACTCGACGAACCATACAGGGTGGTGCTCATGCGCGGGATCCGTTGCGGGTGGAGCCGGCGATTATGCGCCCGCCCGGCGACCACTGCTCAACCGCAGCTGCTCATGCAGGTATCGCGACGTTCGCCGCAGCTCATCATCGGCTGCCGCAGCGTGCAGTCATGCGCCTTCAGTTCGCACGAGCGGCGAAGATCGGCATTGGCGATGTCCTTGCAGCGCTTGTCGGCAGCTGGAGCCATCTGCTGTTCGCAGCTGCTCTGCCGACTGCCCAGGCTGTCCGCCTGCGCCATGCAGCTGCGATGGCTGGCCTGGCACTGCATGCGGCATTGCGCCGATGCGCTGAAATCCGCTCCTTCATACGAGGAGGAGGTGCTGCTGCAGCCGGCCAATGCGAACAGCCCGGCAAGCGCGAAGTTCCGTAACAGCGGCATGAACGTTCCCGGTTCGAGTCGCATGGAAACTAGCAGAAGTTCCGTGCCGGCTCGTTAAACGACAAACGGCGCCAACACGCGCCGTTTGCCATCAAGCGTGTGCCGCGCTTACTCCACCACCACCGGAATCTTGCCGATGCGGGCCTGCCATTCGCGCGGGCCGGTCTTGTGCACCGATTCACCGGTGGAGTCGACCGCCACCGTCACCGGCATGTCCTGCACGGTGAACTCGTAGATCGCTTCCATGCCGAGATCGGCGAACCCGACCACCTTGGCCGCCTTGATCGCCTTGGACACCAGGTAGGCCGAGCCACCGACCGCCATCAGGTACGCCGACTTGTTGTCGCGGATCGCCTCGATCGCAGCCGGGCCGCGCTCGGCCTTGCCGACCATGCCCAGCAGACCGGTCTGTTCCAGCACCTGGCGGGTGAACTTGTCCATGCGCGTTGCCGTGGTCGGCCCGGCCGGACCGACCACTTCATCGCGCACCGGATCGACCGGGCCGACGTAGTAGATGAAGCGTCCCTTCAGATCGACCGGCAGTTCCTCGCCCTTGTTGAGCATGTCAACCATGCGCTTGTGCGCGGCGTCGCGGCCGGTCAGCAGCTTGCCGTTGAGCAGAAGCGTCTGGCCCGGCTTCCAGCTGGCCACATCTTCCGGGGTGATCGTATCCAGGTCCACCCGGGTGCCCTTGGAGGCGTCGTAGGTCAGCTTCGGCCAGTCCTCCAGCGACGGCGGATCCAGCATCACCGGACCGCTGCCATCCAGGGTGAAGTGCGCGTGGCGGGTCGCGGCGCAGTTCGGGATCATCGCCACCGGCAGGTTGGCCGCGTGGGTCGGGTAATCGTTGATCTTGATGTCCAGCACCGTGGTCAGGCCACCCAGGCCCTGGGCGCCGATGCCCAGCGCATTGACCTTCTCGTACAGCTCCAGGCGCAGCTCTTCGATCCGGTTGGACGCTCCACGGGCCTGCAGCTCGGTGATGTCGATCGGCTCCATCAGCGCTTCCTTGGCCAGCAGCATGGCCTTCTCCGCGGTGCCGCCGATGCCGATGCCCAGCATGCCCGGCGGGCACCAGCCGGCCCCCATGGTCGGCACGGTCTTGAGCACCCAGTCGACGATGGAGTCGGACGGATTGAGCATGGCGAACTTGGTCTTGGCTTCCGAACCGCCACCCTTTGCGGCCACGATCACATCCACCTTGTTGCCCGGCACGACCTTGACGTTGACCACGCCCGGGGTGTTGTCCTTCGTGTTGATGCGCTTGCCGGCCGGATCCGCCAGCACCGAAGCACGCAGCTTGTTGTCCGGATGCAGATAGGCGCGGCGCACGCCTTCATTGGCCATGTCTTCCACGCCCATGGTGGCGTCGTCCCAGCGCACATCCATGCCGATTTCCAGGAACACGGTGACGATGCCGGTGTCCTGGCAGATCGGACGATGGCCCTCGGCGCACATCCGCGAATTGATCAGGATCTGGGCCATCGCCTCCTTCGCGGCCGGCGACTCCTCGCGCTCGTAGGCAGCGGCGAGATTCTTGATGTAGTCGACCGGGTGGTAGTACGAGATGTACTGCAGCGCGTCGGCGATGGACTGGATGAGGTCTTCCTGCTTGATCGATGTCACGGCTTGCTCGCTTGCTCGAGGCTGGCGGGGGTAATCCGCCCATTTTACCCCCTCCCCGGCTGCGGGTAGAGTCTGTGGGGTCACAACCCTTTCCCGGGGAAAGGGATCTGACCCCAAGCCCTTGTCACGCCCCCGCCCGCTGCGGCGTCCTTGCCCGCATGAACGCCGAAACCGCCTTCCAGACCCACCGTCCGCGCCTGATGGCCCTCGCCTACCGCCTGCTGGGCAGCCGCGCCGACGCCGAGGACGTCGTCCAGGACGCCTGGCTGCGCTGGTCCGGCGCCGACCCGGCCAGCGTCCGCGATGCCGAGGCATGGCTGGTCACCACCACCACGCGCCTGGGACTGGACCGTCTGCGTGCGGCCAAGCGCGAGCGCGCGCATTACGTGGGCCCGTGGCTGGCTGAACCGATGGCGGTCACCCTGGAGCCCGACCCCGCGCCCGGCCCGGCCCAGTTGCATGCCCTGGCCGATGATGTATCGGTGGCTTTCCTGACCCTGCTTGAACAGCTCGGCCCGGAGGAACGCGCCGCGTTCCTGCTGAAGGAAGCGTTCGACCACGACTATCGCGAGATCGCCGACCTGATCGGCCACAGCGAGGCCAACTGCCGGCAACTGGTGCACCGGGCCCGGCAGCGGCTGCAGGCCGGCCGGCCGCGCTTCAATGCCGACGCCGGCCAGCACCGGCAGTTGCTGGCACGCTTCATGGATGCGTCGCAGCGTGGCGACAGCGAGGCGATCCAGGCCCTGCTGCATGCCAACGCGCTGATGGTCTCCGATGGAGGCGGCGTGGTCACCGCAGCGGTGCGCCCGCTGCGGGGTGCCGAACGCATCGGCCGCCTGTTCTGGGCCATTGCCCGCCGCGGCGGCACGCACCCGGCCCGGCTGGGCTACGTCAACGGCGAGCCGGCGATCCTGGGCTTCGACGGCGATCGCCTGCATTCGGTCACCACCATCGAGGTGATCGATGGCCGCATCGCGCGCCTGTACAGCGTGCTCAATCCGGAAAAACTGCCCGCGGTTGTCACGCACGCAGACGCGGCGGCGTCCTGGTAAGGGAAGGCGGCCATCGGGGCCGCCGTGGAGCCCACGATGTCCAACCCTGCCTCACCCCGCGTTCCCTATACCCGCTTGGCCGCCAAGGCTTTCAAGGGCCTGCTCGATACCAGCCAGGCAGTGCATGACAGTTCGATCGATCCGACCCTGATGGAACTGGTGTTCCTGCGCGTGTCGCAGCTCAACGGCTGCGGCTACTGCATGGACATGCACGGGACGGCGCTACGCAAGAGTGGCATCGAGCCGCGCAAGCTGGACACCCTGCCCGCCTGGCACGAAAGCCGCTTCTTCGATGCGCGTGAGCGCGCTGCGCTGGGCTGGGCCGAGGCCCTGACCCGGCTCACCGACGCCGCGCCATCGCAGGCAGCGTTCGATGCGCTGGCACCGCACTTCGATGAGAAGGGCATCAGCGACCTGAGCATGGGCATCGCGGTGATCAATGCCTGGAACCGCCTCGGCGCCGGCCTGCTGCCGCCGCTGCCCTGATCCACAAGAATGCGGGGCCTCGCGCAGCGCGGCTCCGCACCGGTGGCGCGCTGACGCGCGCTCCCTGCGGGCGTCGCATTCATGCCTTCGCCACGGCTCCGGCGCGCACAATGGCGACATGCCTTCAGCCGAAAAGAAGCCCAGCCTGCGCCAGCGCTTCAATGCGATGCGCAACGTGCCACCGTTCCTGCGGCTGGTGTGGAAGACCAGCCCCGCACTGACCCTGGTCAGCCTGGGGCTGCGCCTGATCCGTGCCCTGCTGCCTGTCGCCATGCTGTATGTGGGCAAGCTGATCATCGACAGCGCGCTGCAGCTGAGCCGGCACGATGCCGGCTTTCCGCCGCTGGGCGAGGCCCTGGCCAGCGGCCTGCTCAACCCGCTGCTCGGGTTGCTGGCCCTGGAACTGGGCCTGGCCATCGTCTCCGACCTGCTGGGCCGGATGGTGGCCTACGCCGATGCCCTGCTGTCGGAGCTGTTCGCCAACGCCACCAGCATCCGGCTGATGGAGCACGCCGCAACGCTGGATCTGGAGGACTTCGAGGATCCGGACCTGCAGGACAAGCTGGACCGCGCACGACGCCAGACGATGGGCCGGATGAACCTGATGAGCCAGCTGTTCGGCCAGGTGCAGGACGCCATCACGGTGGTCAGCCTGGCGGTGGGCCTGCTGGTCTACGCGCCGTGGCTGATCCTGCTGCTGGCGCTGGCCCTGGTGCCTGCCTTCATCGGCGAATCGCACTTCAACGCCGCCGGCTACAGCCTGAATTTCCAATGGACGCCCGAGCGCCGCCAGCTCGACTACCTGCGCCAGCTCGGCGCCAGCGTGGAGACGGCCAAGGAAGTGAAGATCTACAACCTGCACCGCTTCCTGGTGGAGCGTTACAGGAGCCTGTCGGTGGCGCTGTTCAAGGCCAACCGGGCGTTGGCCCGGCGCCGTGCCGTGTGGGGCACCCTGCTGGCCGCGCTGGGCACGCTGGGTTATTACACCGCCTACGCCTACATCGCCTGGCGCACGGTGCGCGGCGATTTCTCGATCGGCGACCTGACCTTCCTCGCCGGCAGCTTCCTGCGCCTGCGCCAGCTGCTGGAGGGCCTGCTGATCGGCTTCTCGCAGGTGGCCAGCCAGGCCCTGTACCTGGACGATCTGTTCTCGTTTTTCCAGATCCAGCCGGAGATCCATTCGCGCGAGGGCGCCGCAGCCGTGCCGCAGCCCATCCGCCAGGGCTTCGTGTTCGAGAACGTCGGCTTCCGCTATCCCGATGCCGAGCAATGGGCCGTCCGCCACCTCGATTTCCAGCTGCATGCCGGCGAAGTGCTGGCACTGGTCGGCGAGAACGGTGCCGGCAAGACCACGCTGGTCAAACTGCTGGCACGGCTGTACGAGCCTGACGAGGGGCGCATCCTGCTCGACGGCCGGGACCTGCGCGACTATGACCTGGATGACCTGCGCGCCAATCTCGGGGTGATCTTCCAGGACTTCGTGCGCTACAACCTGAGCGCCGGGGAGAACATCGGCGTTGGCCAGGTCGAGGCGATGGCGGACCGGGAACGGGTTGCCGATGCCGCGCGCCGGGGCATGGCCCAGGAAGTGATCGAGTCGCTGCCACGCGGCTACGACCAGCTGATCGGGCGTCGCTTCAAGGAGGGGGTGGACCTCTCCGGCGGGCAGTGGCAGAAGATCGCCATCGCCCGCGCGTGGATGCGCAATGCGCAGGTGATGATCCTGGACGAGCCGACCGCAGCGCTGGATGCGCGCAGCGAGTTCGAGGTATTCCAGCGGTTCAGGGAACTGGCGGACAATCGCACTGCCGTACTCATCTCCCATCGCTTCTCGTCGGTGCGCATGGCCGACCGCATCCTGGTGCTGGCCGATGGCCGGATCGAGGCCAGCGGCACCCACGAGCAGCTGATGGCCCAGGGCGGCCGCTACGCCGAGCTGTTCGAGCTGCAGGCCGCCGGCTACCGCTGAGAACGCCTCTCGTTCCGCCTAATGAGAACCTGTCTCATTTGAGATAGAATTATCCCGACGACTTCCAACAGATACGCCCATGTCTTCCGCTTTCGGCGCCGAAACGGTGCTTGAGGTCCGCCACTGGACCGATGCCTACTTCAGCTTCACCCTCACCCGCGACAGCGGTTTCCGCTTCGAGAACGGCCAGTTCGTGATGATCGGCCTGGAAACCGACGCCCGGCCGCTGCTGCGCGCCTACTCCATCGCCAGCGCGAACTGGGAAGAGCAGCTGGAGTTCTTCAGCATCAAGGTGCAGGACGGCCCCCTGACCTCGCGCCTGCAGCACATCAAGCCCGGCGACAAGGTTCTGGTAGGCAAGAAGCCCACCGGCACCCTGCTGATCAGCGATCTGCATCCCGGCAGGAACCTGTACCTGCTGGGCACGGGCACCGGCCTGGCGCCCTGGCTGTCGATCATCAAGGACCCGGAGACCTACGAGCGTTTCGAGAAGGTGATCCTGTGCCACGGCGTGCGCTACGAGAAGGACCTGGCGTACCGCGACTATTTCGAGAAGGACCTGCGTGAGCACGAGTTCCTCGGCGAGATGATCGGCGACAAGCTGTTGTACTACCCGGCCGTCACCCGCGAACCGTTCGCCAACCAGGGGCGCCTGACCTCGCTGATGGAAAGCGGGGAAATGCAGCGCACCCTGGGCCTGCCGGAACTGAGCCCGGAGAATGACCGCGCGATGATCTGCGGCAGCCCGCAGATGCTGGCCGACCTGCGCACGGTGCTCGACGCCCGTGGCTTCCAGGTCTCCCCGCGCATCGGCCAGCCGGGTCACTACGTGTTCGAGCGCGCCTTCGTCGAGAAGTAACCCGTAGCGCCGGGCCTGCGTCCGGCGCTGCCGCGGGAAGCGGCAGCCCTTACTGCCGGGACTGCAACGCTTTCTCGATGTCCCCGCGAAGGCTTTCCGGCTTGTCGGTCGGCGCGTAGCGTTTCAGCACCTGCCCGTCGCGTCCGACCAGGAACTTGCTGAAGTTCCATTTGATCGCGCTCAGCCCCAGCAGGCCGGTCTTCTCGGACTTCAGCCACTTCCACAGCGGGTGTGCACCGTCGCCGTTGACCTGGATCTTCTCCGACAGCGGGAAGTCCACTGCATAGGTCAGCGCACAGAAGCTGCGGATCTCCTCGGCATTGCCCGGTTCCTGGTGGCCGAACTGGTCGCAGGGGAAGCCGATCACCACCAGGCCCTTCGGGCCGTACTCGCGCCACAGCGCCTCCAGTCCCTCGTACTGCGGGGTGAAACCGCACTTGCTGGCCACGTTGACCAGCAGCAGCGCCTTGCCGCGGTACTGCTCCAGGGCCTGCGGCTGGCCGTCCAGGTCGGTGAAACCGAAATCGAACGCAGTGGTCATGGCAGATCTCCGCAACGGGGGGTTCCGATGGTATCCCCGCCCATGCCTTTCGACACAAGCCCGATCCCATTACCCCGGGTTAACCTCGGGCACTTGTCTGCCTTACCGGAGTACCGCCTTGACCACCCGCCTTGCCCTTGCCGTGGCCATGACCCTCGGCCTTGCCCTGCCCGCCTATTCCGCCGGCGCCGCCACCCCGGCTGCCAGCACCACCGCACAGCAGGCCAACCCGTTCTTCGCCGAAAGCCCGCTGGCACTGCACTATCCGCAGTTCGACAAGATCAAGGACAGCGACTTCGCTCCGGCCTTCGATGCCGGCATGGCGCAGCAGCTGAAGGAAATCGAGGCCATCGCCAACAACAAGGCCAAGCCGACCTTCGACAACACCATCATCGCCCTGGAAAAGAGCGGTGACATCCTTGACCGCGCGACCACCGTGTTCTTCGCCCTGGTCGGCGCGGACACCAACGACACCCGCAAGAAGCTGCAGGCCGACTACTCGGCCAGGTTCGCCGCGCACAGCGATGCGATCGCCCTGAACAGCAAGCTGTTCGCGCGCATCCAGGCGCTGTATGACACCCGCACGCAGCTGGGTCTGGACGCCGAAGGCGTGCGCCTGGTCGAGAAGTACTATGACAACTACGTGCGCGCCGGCGCCAAGCTGTCTGACGCGGACAAGGCGAAGCTGAAGGAAATGAACGCCGAGCTGGCCAACCTCGGTACCCGCTTCAGCCAGAACGTGCAGTCGGAAGTGAACGCTTCGGCGATCACCGTTGATGACGTGAAGGAACTGGATGGTCTGTCCAGGGAGCAGATCGCCGCCGCCGCCGAAGCCGCCAAGGCCCGTGGCCTGGATGGCAAGTATGTGATCACCCTGCTCAACACCACCGGCCAGCCGCCCCTGACCAACCTGGCCAACCGCGCCCTGCGCCAGAAGATCTACGAAGCGTCGGTCAGCCGTGGCAGCCGCGGCGGCGAGTTCGACAACACCGCCATCGTCTCGCGCATCATGCAGCTGCGTGCCGACAAGGCCAAGCTGATGGGCTTTGCCAACTTCGCCGCGTACAACCTGACCAACCAGACCGCCAAGACCCCTGAGGCGGTCAACGCAATGCTGGGCAAGCTGGCCCCGGCCGCAGTGGCCAACGCCAAGCGCGAAGCGGCCGACCTGCAGGCAATGATCGACCAGGAGCAGAAGGCCGCGGGCAAGCCGACGTTCGCGCTGGAGCCGTGGGACTGGGCCTTCTACAGCGAGAAGGTGCGCCAGGCCAAGTACAACTTCGACGAGTCGCAGCTGAAGCCGTACTTCGAACTGAAGAACGTGCTGGAGAACGGCGTGTTCTTCGCCGCCAACCAGGAATTCGGCCTCACCTTCAAGCAGCGCACCGACCTGCCGGTCTATCACGATGATGTCACCGTCTACGACGTGTTCGACGCCGACGGCAGCCAGCTTGCGATTTTCCTGTTCGACCCGTACGCCCGTGCCTCCAAGCGCGGCGGCGCATGGATGAACTCGTATGTCTCGCAGTCGAAGCTGACCGGCTTCAAGCCGGTGGTGGCCAACCACCTCAACATCCCCAAGCCGCCGGCCGGCCAGCCGACCCTGCTGACCTGGGATGAGGTGACGACCACCTTCCACGAATTCGGCCACGCCCTGCACGGCATGTTCTCGAACGTGAAGTACCCGTACTTCTCGGGCACCTCGGTGCCGCGTGACTTCGTCGAGTTCCCCTCGCAGGTCAACGAGATGTGGGCCGATGACAGCGCCATCCTGAAGAACTACGCCAAGCACTACCAGAACGGCACGGCGATGCCGCAGGCACTGCTGGACAAGGTGATCGCCGCGGCCAAGTTCAACCAGGGCTTCGCCACCACCGAGTACCTGGGTGCGGCCATGCTGGACCAGCGCTGGCACCAGATCGGCCCGGACCAGGTGCCGGCCGCCAAGGACGTGATGGCCTTCGAGCGCGCCGCGCTGGAGAAGGACGGCATCTACTACGCACCGGTTCCGCCGCGTTACAAGACCCCGTACTTCAGCCACATCATGGGCGGCTACTCGGCCGGCTACTACGCCTACATCTGGTCGGAAGTGCTGGACGCCAACACCCAGAAGTGGTTCCGCGAGAACGGTGGCCTGAGCCGCAAGAACGGCGACCACTTCCGCGCCACCTTGCTGTCGCGTGGCGGCAGCGTCGACGCGATGCAGCTGTTCCGCGATTTCGCCGGCCACGAGCCGCAGATCGAACCGCTGCTGGAGAAGCGTGGCCTGACCGGCACCGGCAACTGATCGCCGGTACGCTGAGCTGAAAACAGAACCGCCCGGGAAACCGGGCGGTTTTTTCGTTGTGATTGGGGTCAGAGCCCTTTTCTGCGAAAGGGATCTGACCCCGCTCTGGCTTCATCGCGGCGCCACATAGCCTCCCGGCACACCTTCCGGCGACAGCACCAGCTGCCACAACTGCGCGTGCCGGCAACGGAAGGTCGCCATCGAACCGGCCAGATAGAAGCGCCACATCCGCCGGAAATGCTCGTCATAGCGCGCATCCAGCCGGGGCCACGCCGCTTCCACGTTGCGCCGCCACGCCTGCAGGGTCAGGTCGTAGTCGGTGCCGAAATTGTGCCAGTCCTCCAGCACGAACCGCCCCTCGAACGCCCTGCTGATCTGCGCCGCCGAGGGCAGCATCGAGTTGGGAAAGATGTAGCGCGCGATCCACGGATCGGTACGATGCCGCGACACGTTGGTCCCGATGCTGTGCAGCAGCAGCAGGCCACGTGGCGACAGGCAGCGCCGCGCCACCTCGAAGAAACTGCGGTAGTTCTTGTCACCGACGTGCTCGAACATGCCGATCGAGAAGATCGCATCGAAGGGTTCGTCCAGCGCGCGGTAGTCCTGCAGGCGGATCTCGATCGGCAGACCGGCGCACAGCTCGCGCGCGAATTCCGCCTGCTCCTGCGAGATCGTTACACCGACCCCGCTGACTCCATAGCGTTCGGCAGCGAACTTCAGGGCCTCGCCCCAACCGCAGCCGATATCCAGCACCCGCTGGCCCGGGCGCAATCCCAGCTTGCGGCAGACCAGGTCCAGCTTGGCTTCCTGTGCAGCGTCCAGGTCATCGGCCTGCCGCCAGTAGCCACAGCTGTACACCAGGCGCCGGCCCAGCATCGCCTGGTACAGATCGTTGCCCAGATCGTAGTGGCGACGGCCGACTTCGTAGCTTCCCTGCCCGGCCTGCAGGTTGAACAGGCGCGCCTTCAGCGCGTCGGCCACTTCCCGCCAGCCGTGCACCCGTTCGTCCAGATGCGCCTGCATGAGGTGGACCAGGAATTCGTCCAGGACGTTGGCGTCCCACCAACCATCCATGTAGCTCTCGCCCAGGCCGAGCGAACCGTGCGCCATGACCCGTGCGAAGAACCTCGGATCATGTACCTGGATGTCCTGTGGCCGGGAGCCGCCAATGCGGACCCCGGCTTCGTGGAGCAGGCCGCTGACCCGCTCCTGCAACCCTGTATCCACGCCCCCTCCTCGTCTGCGCTCAACCGCGTGCGAACAGCTCCACGTAATCCTTGGCCACGTGCGGCAACAGCACCGCCGCCGGCACATCGGCGGTCTGCGTTCCATCCGAGTATGGACCCACCTGGTAGGGCGGGAAAACAAAGCGCAGCGCGGTGATCTGCCCCTTGTCGTCGGTCAGCGGCTGGAACTGGCTGAAATTGTCGGGCTGCGGGCCGGTGCCATCGGCGATCATGCGCGATGCATTGCGCAGCGACTCCTGCAGCTCGGCCGGCTCCATGTCCTCGCCGCTGAGGCGTGTCGCCACGCGCTCGCGCAGCTGGTCCGCGACGAAATCGCTGATCGCCTTCCAGCCCTTGCTGTCGGTCACCAGCTTGTCGGCGCTGAGCATCTGCTGTTGCTCCGGCAGCCAGACGAAACGTGCCACCAGGGGTTCGCCGTGGGCGCCGCCGGTGTAACGGCTGCCATCGGCACTCACCACCACCAGCTGCGGCGTCTCCAGCACCTTCTCGAAGCTCAGCGAGAGTTCGTAGGGCATGGTCGGCTTGTCGTTGCCGAGCCCATCGAGCGCCTGCTGCAGCTCGCTGCGGGCCTTGGTGGCGTAGTCCTGGAGCGCACGCGCCAGGCCCGGATAACGGTCGATGCCTGCCGGATAGCTGATGCCCACCACCTCGCGTTCGTTGTTCTCGATCACGTCGCGCAGGTCGAGCGGTGCTTCCGCAGCGGGCGCCTCGCCCGTGGCGGAGGCATCGACCGCCGGCGCCGCGTCGGCCACCGGTGCCGGGGTTTCGGCTTCACGCTGGCAGCCCGCCAGCAACAGCACGCCTGCCACACCGGCCAGCACGCTTCCGCGCAGCAGCCGGTTGTTTCCAATCTTCATCGGGATCCCCTGTTCATGTTCATCCATCATCGCCCGCCCTGGCTTAAGCGTAGCCCGCTGGCGTCATCCCGCCAGAAGGTCGTGATACTCCTCATGCCGCTGCAGGAATGCCTCGGCGTAGGCACACGCCGGCACGACCTTGTACTTCTGCTCCCGCGCGAACCGCAGCGCCACGCGGGTCAACTCGCCGGCGATGCCCCGGCCGGCGATCGGCTCGGGCACCTCGGTGTGGGTGATGACCATGCGTCTGCGCTTGATCTGGTAATCGAGCACCGCCACCTGTCCACGCACACGGGCAGTGAAGCGATGGTTGGCCTGGTCGTGATCGACCTCGTAGGCCAGACCGGGGGGCGTGACCGAAGCCATGGGACTGTCTCCTGCGGCGACTGCGTGGATGGTGCGCAGCCGGGCGCCATGATCGCGTGAAGCCTGAACAGGGGCAAGTCCAGGCCCTCCACGTCAGTTTGCGACCCTAAAGCTGGAGCGCCCGCGGCCGCTATCGCCTGCGGAGGGGTCCGGCCACGCTGGCACGGCCCTTGCGACCGTAGACCGTGCGACTGCCGTGGAGGCCCCCGATGCACCCCAGCGATTCCCATTCCGATACCGACCGCGCCCTGCTGGAGGGCCTGCTCCAGCTCGCCGTGGAAGGCCAGACCGACGAGCAGGCCTTCCAGCGTATCGGCGAGGAAGTCTTCGCCCGCCTGCTGGACACCTACGGCCAGCAGACCCGGGCCTGACCACGAGCGGGGCCCTGCCCCGGGGTCGGATCCAGCGGATCCGACCCCAGGCCCTCAACCGCCGCCCAGGCGGAAGGTCGGGTTGGACAGTTCGCGCAGGAAGTGGGTGAAGATGCTCGGCTGCATGGCCAGCATGAAGATCACGCCGAATGCCGCGCCGGCCAGGTGCGCGCTGTGGTTGATGCGGTCGCCGCCGCGCTTGTCCATCCAGATGCTGTAGCCGACATAGAACGCGGCGTACACGATGGCCGGTGCGGGGATGAAGAACACCAGGATGATCGACCACGGCTTGATCAGGATGAAGGCGAACAGCACCGCCGACACCGCACCCGAAGCCCCCAGGCTGAGGTAGTTCGGATTCTTCTGGTTCTTCAGGTAGCTCGGCAGGATCGAGACCACCAGCGCGCCGATGTAGAACGCCGGATAGGTCAGGTAGCTGCCGGTCAGCTGCACCATCACGCTCTCGATGAATCCCCCGAAGAAGAACAGGGTGATCATGTTGAAGATCAGGTGCGACCAGTCCGCGTGGATGAATCCATAGGTCACCAGCCGGTCGTACTGGCGATGGCGGTCGATGGCCGGTGGCCACAGGATCAGGCGGTCGGCCAGCGCGCGGTGGTTGAACGCCCTCCATGACAGGATGGCGGTGATGGCGATCAACAGCAGATTGACGGGGGTCATGTCAGGCTCAGGCAGCGCGGTAGTTGTCGACCATACGATAGCGTTTCGCGTACCAACCGAAGGCCAACGCCGCGATGAAGGCGAAGCCGGCGAAGAAGAACATCAGGAACGCCGCCTCGCTCAAGCCGGTGCCGGCGATCTGGTGGGTCACCGTTTCGTTGCGTACGGCCGCATTGGACAGCAGCACCCACAGGTTGCCGATGGTGGTGGTCAGGTTCCAGAAGCTCATCACCACCCCCTTCATCGCCTGGGGCGCCTGGCTGTAGGCGAACTCCAGGCCGGTCGCGGACACCAGGACCTCACCGAAGGTCAGCAGCGCGTACGGCAGGATCTGCCAGAAGATCGACATGGCATTGCCGCCATCCATCACCACCTGGATGCTGCCGACGACGATCCAGGCCAGGCCGCTGAAGGCGATGCCGGCGGTCATCCGGCGCAGCGCGGTCGGCTCGAAGCCGAAGCGGCGCAGGGCCGGGTACAGCACCAGGTTGTTGAACGGGATGAGGATCATCACCAGCAGCGGGTTCAGCGCCTGCATCTGCGAGGCGGTGAACCAGCTCGGCATCTGCATCTGCTGTCCCTGCAGCACCCAGGTCGAGGCCTTCTGGTCAAACAGCGAGAAGAACGGCGTGGTCAACGCGAAGATCACCAGCACGCGCAGCACCGAACGCACGCCCTCCACGGCTTCGGCCGGATGGTGCGCGCGGGCGCGGTCCAGCTGCAGCCAGGTGCCGCCACCGACACCAGCCAGAATCGCCACCAGCGCAAGGCACAGGCAGATCACGATGCCCAACGAGCCTACCAGGCCGAACGATGCCACCGCCAGCACCAGGCCGGCCACGGCGATCGCCAGGCCCGGACGGCCCTGGCCCGCCACTCGCGCGGTCAGCGCCGTGCGCGCCACGTTGGCGAACGAATGCGGGTCCTTCGGCGGCAGCGGCACCAGTACGTAGCGCTTGCGGCCAAGCCAGAACACGAAGGTCGCCACGAACATCAGGATGCCCGGAATGCCGAACGCCCACTGCGGGCCCCAGTTCTTCAGCACCAGCGGAATCAGCAGCGACGCAAACAGCGAGCCGAAGTTGATGATCCAGTAGAAGGCATCGAACACCAGCTTGGCCAGGTGCTTGTTGCTCTGGTCGAACTGGTCACCCATGAACGAGGCCACCAGCGGCTTGATGCCACCGGCACCCAGCGCGATCAGGCCCAGGCCGAGGAAGAAGCCCTGGCGGCTGTTCTCGAACAGCGCCAGGCACAGGTGGCCGGCGCAGTAGACCAGGCTGAACCAGAGGATCGTGTGGTACTTGCCGAAGAACCTGTCGGCCAGCCAGCCGCCCAGCAGCGGGAAGAAGTACACGCCGATCATGAAGCTGTGCATGATGTCCTTGGCTTCACCGGCACGGCCTTCCGCAGTGATTTCCTGCAGCAGCAGCGAGGTGATCAGGAACTGCACCAGGATGTTGCGCATCCCGTAGAAGCTGAACCGTTCGCAGGCCTCATTGCCGATGATGTACGGGATCTGGCGCGGCATCTTTCCCTGGCCGGCGATGGGGGCGACTGCGTCGTGGCTCATCCTGTAAGGCATTCCTGCAAAGCGAAAGCCGCAAGGTTACCGGAACCTGCGGGCTGGAAGCACGCTGCGGGGCTGCATGACAGCGCCGCCGATCCATGGCAGGCGGTACCGGTGCCCTGCCGGAAGTCACGGCACCTGCACGACAAAAGCGTAAACTTATCGTTATGCGCGCCCTCGTCCTCGTCCGCCCCCTGCTCGGCTGCTGCCTGTTGCTGCTTGCATTGCCGGCACCGGCGCGGCCACAGGCCGCGGACACCGCGACCCTCGACGCGCAGGCCCGGCAGCTGACCGTGGCGGCCCTGGAACTGCCCGGGCGGGACGATGCGCAATGGAAGCAACGCCGCGAACAGGTGGCGCAGCTGTTGACCGAGCTGCAGCCGGACGTCATCTCGGTGCAGCAGGTACGGCAGCAGCAGGGGCGCAACCCGGCCTGCTGGCTGGCCAACCGGCTGCGCTACAGCTGCGACTTCGTCACGGCCGACCCGCCCAGCCAGCCGCTGCGGCACGGCAATGCGATGCTGACGCGGCTGCCGGTCAGCGAGGATGGTGTGACCCTGCTGCACCCGCCCGGTACGTTCAGCGCGGCGGGCATGATGCGGCTGCGGCTGGGCGAGGCCCTGGTCAATGTCTACGTGACCCGCCTGCGCCCGGAGCCGGATGAAGCGGCGGCCCGCCAGCACCAGACCAGCGATCTCATGGCCTGGATCAGTGCGACCGCCGAAGGCCTGCCCAGTGTGATCGCAGGCGATTTTTCCGCCGGCACGGTGGAACTGGTGCGCGCTACGCCGGGCTTCCAGCCGGCCCGGCGCAGCCCGGGCGGCCGGGCGGAAGCGTCAGCTTCCGGTGCCGGCGGCGCCAGCGGCCATGGCCTGGATGTCCTGTTCCAGGTCAAGCATTTCGGTGGCATCCGCCAGCAGCCCATCCTGCTGCCGGCCGACGGCGAGCTGCCTGGACTGCGCCTGGGGATGATGGCCACCCTGCGCCTGCAGGGCGATACGGCCACCGCGGAATAGGCCCGCCCTCGGCACCCACCAGGTCCCGCCCGACGTCCAGAAGCTGGCAAACAAAAAGGCCGGGGTCTCCCCCGGCCTTCTCATGTCATCCCGTCACCGCCTTCAGGCGATCGCGTCCTGGTAACGGCGCTCGACTTCGTTCCAGTCGATGACGTTGAAGAACGCGCCGATGTATTCCGGACGACGGTTCTGGTACTTCAGGTAGTACGCGTGCTCCCACACGTCCAGACCGAGGATGGGCGTGTTGCCTTCCATCAGCGGGCTGTCCTGGTTGCCGGTGCTTTCCACCACGACCTTCTTGTCGGGGGTGACGCTCAACCATGCCCAGCCGCTGCCGAAGCGGGTCAGCGCCGCCTTGGTGAAGGCGTCCTTGAACTTGTCGAAACCGCCCAGGTCCTTGTCGATGGCCCTGGCCACGTCGCCCACCGGGTTGCCGCCCGCGTTCGGCGCCATCACCGTCCAGAACAGCGAGTGGTTGGCATGGCCACCGCCGTTGTTGCGCACCGGGCCCTGCAGGTTCTCCGGCAGCGACTTCAGCTTCTTCACCAGCTCTTCCACCGGCAGGTCAGCGTACTCGGTGCCTTCCAGCGCCGCGTTGACGTTGTTGATGTAGGTCTGGTGATGCTTGGTGTGATGGATCTCCATCGTCGCCGCGTCGATATGCGGCTCCAGCGCGTCGTAGGCGTAGGACAGCTTGGGCAGGGTATAGGCCATGATGCATCTCCTGATTGCGAGGGCACCCGACGGTGTCGGGTGTAGCGCGGTGAATGATGGGGACAGACGACTAGATTACCAAGGGGGATGTAAAGGAAATTGCGTCCTGCCGGTGAGCATGCCGGCAATTGTTACGCAGCGGTGACGCGGCGGTTCCTCATGCAGCGTGCAGCGCACAGGCGCTACAGTGCATGCACCACCCTCACCCGTTCGTGCCCATGCGCAACCCCCGGCTGCTGATCACTGCCATCGCCCTGCTGCTGCTCGGCCTGGTCGTCAACCACGTCATGCAGCGGCCGCCGGCACCGCAGTTCGCGCCGGACCTGCAGGGCGCTCCGGCCCGGAGTGCCCCGACCCCGGCACACGGCGATGGCGCACGCAGCGGCCTGCCCGCCTTCCTTCCCGCCGAAGCACGCCAGACCATCACCCTGATCCAGCGGGGCGGGCCCTTCCCGCACCGCCAGGATGGCAGCACCTTCGGCAACCGCGAGCAGCGCCTGCCGCAGCGGCCGCGTGGCTACTACCGCGAGTACACGGTCGACACCCCCGGTGCGGGCAACCGGGGGGCACGCCGCATCGTCACGGGCGGCGATCCAGCAGAGGCGTGGTACTACACCGATGACCATTACGGCTCATTCCGCAGCTTCACCGTTCCATCCCCCGGAGACGCTCGATGAGCCACGATGATTTCGGCCTCGGCCTGCACGACATCAACAACGCCGGCGTGTATGCCATCGACAGCGCGGACATCGGCGCGCTTGCCGCGGCCATGCGCGATGCCGGCCTGAAGGTGATCCGCATCGATCTGGAGGGCGTGACCGACAAGCGCACCCTGCTGGCGCGGCTGTCCGCGCAGCTGGACTTCCCGGCCGGTTTCGGCGGCAACTGGGATGCCCTGTCGGACAATCTTCGCGACCTGCAGTGGCTGCCGGCCAGCGGTTATGCGCTGTTCCTGGCGGATGTCGACGCGCTGCGCGCTGGCGCAGCCAAGGATTTCGACACCCTGCTCGACGTGCTGGACGAAGCCAGCCGGGATTGGGTCGGCCGCGACGTGCCGTTCTGGGTGTTCCTGTCACAGAGCGGGTAAAGGGGCGACGCCGACCAAGGCCGGCCGCCCGCAATGGTTCCGGCGAAGAGCTCCCTTGTTGTTCAAGGGGGCGCGCCAACGGCGCGGGGATAAGGAAACATGCGTGGACAATGGGAGCCGCTAGCGGCTCCCATTGTCTTCCTGCAGTTCCTTCTTGAACGGGATATCCGGCGGCGGCCGGGCCACGGCCGGCTGGTCCTGCATGTTCGGGTCGGTCAGGCCGCAGCCGCCACCCGCCTGCAGAATGGAGATGACGCAGGAAATCCGGGTGCTGGTGCCGGGAAGCGGAATCTCCATCGCCTTGACGCCCTTGCGCACCCACTCGGCCAGCAGCGACTCCTGCGGCACCCAGTATTTGTCGAACGAGGTGGGCGTGTAGTCGTAGGGCGGTCGCTTCAGCCATGTCCCCGACTGGGCGATGCGTTCCTTGCTCCAGCCGTCGTTGTCCCCCCCGGGAGCGCCACGCTCCGCATTGCCGGGGCCGTCCTGCCCCGGTACACGCACGCTGCCGTCGGCGTTGAACAGGCCGTTGCCCCGGCCCGCGCTGCTCGCCTGCGCGGCGCCGCTGCGGGCGCCATCACGAGTGCGATCCGAGGCCCCCCAGTCGTCGCCCCGGGCCGGCGTAGCCCAGTTGCCCGGGGTCGGTGTCGGGCGGGCACCGGCCTGTGCCGGTGTCGTGGCGGCGGCTGATGGGCGCGCCGCGGGACTGCTCACCGCAGCCGCGCTGCCCTGGGCTGCGGGGGCGGAGGTTGCGGCACTGCCACTGGAAGGCGCAGGCGAAGCGACCGGTGCAGACGCCACCTCACGTTCGCGCACCTGCACGTCGCGGCCCGCGGGCGCCCGTACTGCAGGCTCACGGCCTGCGATCGGCGCCATCCGCACCTGCGGATCGACAACCGCCTGCACTTCGCGTTCGCGCACCTGCACATCCTGCTGCGGAACGCGGATCGGTACTTCCGCTGCGCGCACCGCCGGAGCCACAACGGGTGTCTCCACGATGCCCACCTCACGTTCCTGCACCTGCGGCTGGCGGATCTGCGGCACCCTCACCTGCACATCCGGTGTGCGCAGCGCTTGCGGTGTGGGCGGCGCCTCCAGCGGCTGCACGCTGCGCTCGCGTACGCTGGGCGTTGTGTCGCGCGGCACGATGCTCACTTCGGTGCGCGGCACGCTGACCGGCGGCACCACGAAATCGGTCGTGGCCTGCGCCACGTCGGTCGCCTGGACCGGCGAAGGCGGCGGCGTGGCCGGTGGGGCCGGCTCGGTCGGCATGGCTTGCGGAGGCGTACTGGCGGCAGCGGGGGCCGCAGCAGGGGATGGCTGCGGGCGCGCCGCGACCGGTCGCGGCTGCGGCGCAGTTGCCGATCCTGCCGCGTCTCCTGCAGCCGTGCGGCCGGCTGCAGCTGCTGCAGCCGATTCGGCGCCGGGCTGGTCGCCTCCGCCCTCCTGGCTGGCGCGGCCGACAAACTCGATCTGCACCCGCTCACCGTCGGATCCCTGCTCGGCGGGCACCGAGGTGCGGATCACCGCCACCCACAGCAGCAGCAGGAAGAACAGCAGGTGCAGCAATGCACTGGCGACGGCCGACGTCCAGCGCATCCAGCGCTGGTCACGCGGCGCCGGCTCCCAGTCCTGCCACAACAGGCGCCGCAGCGCCTGCCAGCGGGGCAGCGCCGGCAGCGTCCCGGGGCGTCCCGGCAGAGGCCTGGGCAGCAGCACCGCGATCACCTCGCGGGCATGGAACGGGCGTGGCAACGGGCTCAGCGAGCGCAGCCACAGCGCCCAGCCATAAGGCAGGCGCGTGTTCTTCTCCAGGATGATCGGTTGCTGCTGGCGCGCCAGCAGCAGGTCGATGAGTTGCTCGGCTCTGGGCAGAGGCACGCGTCGGCGATCAGGCGGCGTTGCCGCGCGGGATGTACGGTGCGTGGCCGCTGTCGTGGTCGGTCGCGTCGCGCACTGCGGTCACGCCGGGCACCCGGCCCATCAAGGTCTTTTCGATGCCCTGCTTGAGGGTCACATCGGCCATGCCACAGCCCTGGCAGCCACCACCGAAACGCAGCAGCACCACGCCCTCGGCCGAGACTTCCTGCACTGCGACCTTGCCGCCATGGGAGGCGAGCTGTGGATTGATTTCATTCTCCACCACCCAGTGCACACGCTCGACCAGCGAAGCGGCATCCCCGGGCGCTTCGCCCTTGATGCGCGGCGCCTTGATGGTCAACTGCTGGGCACCTGCCGCGCCGGCCACGATGTCGATCTCCGCGCCATCGAGCCAGCCGACGCTGCCGGCGTCGACATACAGGGTGAACCCGTCGCAGTCCACGGCCCACTCGTCGCCGTGCAGGTCCGAGGGTTCGGCGAATTCCAGCCGCGCATCGGCACGCGGAGTGCCGGGATCGACCGCACTCAGGCGTACGCCCATGCCGGGCGCGCCCTCGCGTTCGATCAGCTTGCGGAAATGGGTCTGGGCAGTGTCGGAGATCTGGATCATCAGGCTATTCTAGCCAAGTAAGTGTCAACCGCTCATTCGGTTTATACACCGTCCGGCGCATTGTTCAGTCAACACGAGGTGGAGATTCCCATGGCCGACCTGATTCCACTGGCCCAGGCCCGTTGCGTGCCGCGCAAAGGCAGCGACCACAAGCTGGGCGAGGCCCGCCTGGCCGAGCTGCTGCCGCAGATTCCCGGCTGGGAACTGGCCGAGGGCGGCCAGGCGCTGCTGCGCACCTTCCGCTTCAAGGACTACTACGCCACCATGGCCTTTGTGAATGCACTGGCCTGGATCGCCCACCACGAGGATCACCACCCGGACCTGGGCGTGCACTACGACCGCGCCGTGGTGCGCTATTCGACCCACGACGTCGGCGGCCTGAGCGAGAACGACTTCATCTGCGCGGCCAAGACATCGGCCCTCACGGAGCAACTGCCATGAATGTGCGAGTGCTGAGCCTGTCCCTGATCGCTGTGACCGGCCTCGCCGGCTGTGGCGCCTCCGAGCCGTCGCCGCCCGTGCCGCCGCCGACCGAGGTGGCTGCGGTGAAGACGCCGCCACCGCAGTACCCGCTCGAGCTGGCCTGTACCGGTACAGGCGGCACCAGCACCTTCAAGGTGACCATCGGCACCGACGGCAAGCCCAGCGAAGTGACCCTGCTGAGCGGCGCGGGCAACCCGCAGCTGGATGAGCTGGCCAGGAATGCCGTGCAGGGCTGGCAGTTCAAGGCCGCCACCCGCAATGGGCAGGCCGTGCCCGCCACCATCCAGGTGCCGGTCAGCTTCAACCCGCCGCAGCCGAAGCCGGACCAGTGTTTCGCGGTGGAAGAGCGCCTGCGCCGCGGCGGCTGACCGCACACCATGACGAGGCCAGCCGACGCCCGCCTCGCCCTTGCCGCCCCGGCAGTGCCCGGGGCGGTTGTCTGTTGACCAGGACCGCGTCGGTACATGCTGCAGATCCCCCCCGAAAACATCTGGATCGCGCTGGCGGTCACCCTCGCGGCCGGCCTGGCGACCGCCATCGGCAGCCTGCTGGTGCTGTTCTCGCGCCGCCCCAACCCGCGCCTGCTGGCGTTCGGCCTGGCCTTCGCCGGCGGCGCGATGGTCTACGTGTCACTGTCGGAGATCCTCAACAAGTCCATCGCGTCGTTCGCCCTGGCCTATGGCGAGCGCACCGGCTTCACCTACGGCACGCTGGCGTTCCTGGCCGGTGTGATCGTTATCGTGCTGATCGATCACTTCATTCCCAATCCGCACGACAGCCTGGACAAGCAGGACCCTGCGTTCCGCGAGAACAGCCGCGAGTACCTGAAGCGGGTCGCGCTGCTGACCTCGGTGGCGATCACCGCACACAATTTCCCGGAAGGGCTGGCGACCTTCTTCGCTACGCTGGAAAGCCCGTCGGTGGGCATGCCGCTGGCCTTCGCCATCGCCATCCACAACATTCCCGAGGGCATCGCAATCGCGGTCCCGGTGTACTTCGCCACCCAGAACAAGCTCTATGCGTTCGGCGCCAGCCTGCTGTCGGGCCTGGCCGAGCCGGTGGGGGCCATGCTGGGCTACTGGCTGCTGTCCGGATCGCTGTCGCACGCCACGTTCGGCTGGGTGTTCGGCCTGATCGCCGGCGTGATGGTGTTCCTGGCCCTGGATGAACTGCTGCCGGCGGCCAAGCGCTACGCCAAGGGTCACGAAACGGTGTACGGCCTGGTTGCAGGCATGGGAACGCTGGCGGTCAGCCTGGTGCTGTTCAAGTGGTGAGCGGGTTGCGACCAACGGGCTGAGCCCCCTCGCGGCTGGCGGAGCGAGATCCCGGGGTTGGACCAGGCTCTGACAGGCTATAGGCGCGCGCCAGCCGCGCGATGAAAGAATGAAAAAGCGAAGCCCGCGCTGCGCGCGTCAGTCGAGCGTGGCTCGACTGTACAAGGGCTGCGTGCGGGTATGGGTCTACGCTGCGGCTGTCAGGTCCGCCTTGTAGCGAGCCGAGGAGCGCAGGGCACCGGCGCGCAGCGCCGGCGCGGATGGCGGCGTGTTTCTTTGGCTACTTTCTTTGCACGAGCAAAGAAAGTGACAAGCCCACTCATCGCAGGGAAGCGACGGTGCCGACCAAGCGCCCGGCGCCGCCGAACCGCCGTCAGCGCAGGCGGTCCAGCGCCTCGACCAACTCATCCGCCAGCGGAGCGTTCAGCACGTAGGGGGTCTTGCCGTCGTCCAGCGCGAACTCCAGCGAGGCCGCGTGCAGGAACAACCGCTTCAGGCCGATCTGCTCACGAAGCCGCTTGTTCACCGCAGGATCGCCGTACTTGTCGTCACCGGCCACCGCATGCCCCAGATGCTGGGCGTGCACCCGGATCTGATGGGTCCGGCCGGTCTCGATGCGCACCTCGCAATAGGAATGGCCCCCACGCCGCTCCAGCACGCGGAAATGACTGATCGATTCCTTGCCGATCGCATTGACCTGGACATGTCGCTCACCGCCCTGGCGCAGGCCCACGTGCAGCGGCGCGTCCACCGTCATCACCCCGTCGGGCATGCGTCCGGTCAGCAGGGTCAGGTAACGCTTGCGGATGCCGGCGCCATGGTCTTCACGCAGCAGCGCCTGCAGCTCGCTCAGCGCCGAGCGCTTCTTGGCCACCACCAGCAGGCCCGACGTATCGCGGTCGAGACGGTGCACCAGTTCCAGCGTCTGGCCCGGGCGCAGGGCGCGCAGGGTCTCGATGGCGCCGAAGCTGATCCCGCTGCCGCCATGACTGGCCACGCCCGAGGGTTTGTTCAGCGCCAGCAGCCGTGCGTCCTCGAAGACGATGGCCTGTTCCAGACGGCGCATGAACGACTCGGGAGGACCAGCCTTGTCTCCCTCCTCGGTGAGACGGACCGGCGGCACCCGCACCTCGTCGCCCGCCTCCAGCTTGCGCTCGGCCTTGGCGCGGCCGCCATTGACCCGCACCTGCCCGCTGCGCACCAGCTTGTAGACCAGGCTGCGCGGGGCCCCTTTCAGCTGGCCGAGCAGGAAATTATCCAGGCGCTGGCCGGCGCGGTCGGCGGGAACGGTGATCATGCGCACGGATGGCTTGTCGCCAGCTGGCTTGGTGGGGTCTTGGGCGGTCATCAGGCTGTTTATTCTGTTACACTCGGGGGGCGAGATAAGGGATTGATTTCGTTGGAAGTTACTCAGGGCCAGAAGCCCAGCTTCCGACGAATCCGGCACAGTGCGCGACCACCGCCCGCGGGGCGGCCATGTTAGCGGCTCACCGGCCTTCCCGGCCATCGCCGGATGCCTGACACGCAACCGTGCTGAACATGTCCCGCGTGGCGCTCCAGCCTGGCTGACAGCTGCCTGCGGCCCTGCAACACCCCAAAAACCATATGAGTGAAGCGCTCCCGCGGCCTGCCGTGGTGTCGTAGCGCTGGAAACCCAAGCCCCCCTCCCCGCGCTTGCGCGAATGGGGGGCGAGCCGTATCCAGAGGCGAAACCCCATGGCGTTCCGCGCGGTAGCCGCTTGCGAGGAACGCAACAATGAAGCGAATGCTGATCAACGCCACGCAGGCTGAAGAGCTGCGTGTTGCCATCGTGGATGGCCAGTCGTTGTATGACATCGACATCGAGCAGCCGTCGAAGGAACAGAAGAAGTCCAACATCTACAAGGGCCGGATCTTCCGCATCGAGCCCTCGCTGGAAGCCGCCTTCGTCGAATATGGCGGTGGCCGCCATGGCTTCCTGCCGCTGAAGGAAATCTCCCGCGACTACTTCCAGGCCGGTGTCGACCACAACAAGGCCGGCATCCGCGAGCTGCTCAAGGAAGGCCAGGAAGTGGTGGTCCAGGTCGACAAGGAAGAGCGTGGCAACAAGGGCGCCGCCCTGACCACGTTCATCTCCCTGGCCGGCCGCTACATGGTGCTGATGCCGAACTCGCCAAGTGCCGGCGGCGTCTCGCGCCGCATCGAGGGCGAAGACCGGGCTGCCCTGAAGGACGCACTGGACAAGCTGAACATTCCCGACGACATGGGCGTGATCATCCGTACCGCCGGCGTCGGCCGCGATGCGGAAGAGCTGCAGTGGGATCTGGACTACCTGCTCAGCGTCTGGCGGGCGATCGCCGAGGCGGCGCTGAGCAAGCCGGCCCCGTTCCTGATCTACCAGGAATCGCGCCTGATCGTGCGCGCCCTGCGTGACTACCTGCGCGCCGACATCGGCGAGATCCTGGTGGACACCGAGGAGATGTACGAGCACGCCAGGGAGTTCATGCAGCAGGTGATGCCGCAGACCCTGCGCAAGCTCAAGCATTACAAGGACGACATCCCGCTGTTCAACCGCTTCCAGATCGAATCGCAGATCGAAGGCGCCTACGAGCGCAACGTGCGCCTGCCGTCGGGCGGCTCGATCGTGGTCGACCAGACCGAAGCACTGACCGCCGTCGACGTGAACTCCTCGCGCGCGACCAAGGGCAGCGACATCGAGGACACCGCCTTCCAGACCAATCTGGAAGCGGCCGAGGAAGTGGCCCGCCAGCTGCGCCTGCGCGATCTGGGCGGCCTGGTGGTGATCGACTTCATCGACATGTCCTCCAACAAGCATCAGCGCGAGGTCGAGAACCGCCTGGCCAACGCGCTGAAGTACGACCGCGCACGTGTTCAGGTCGGCCGCATCTCGCGCTTCGGCCTGCTGGAAATGAGCCGCCAGCGCCTGCGCCCGAGCCTGGGCGAATCGAGCCAGATCGTCTGCCCGCGCTGTGATGGCCACGGCCGCATGCGCAGCGTCGAGTCGCTGTCGCTGTCGATCATCCGCGTGGCCGAAGAGCACGCGATGAAGGAGAACACCGGGCAGGTGCTGGTGCAGGCGCCGGTGGAGATCGCCAATTACCTGCTGAACGAGAAGCGCAGCGCGCTGCGCGAAATCGAACAGCGCCATGAAGCGCCGATCGTGATCGTCGCCGACGAGCAGTTGCATACCCCGCACTACACGGTCACCCGCCTGCGTGAGAACGAACTGGGCGAGGAAAGCAGCCGTCCGAGCTACCAGCGTGGCACTCCGCGCAAGCTGCCTGTGCACGCCCTCACCAAGGGCCAGCTGAACATCCCGCCGCCGGTGGTGACCCAGGTCAAGCACACCTCCCCCGCCCCGGTGCGTGAGGAAGTGGAGCCGGCTGCAGCGGCACCCGCGCCGGTGGTGGCTGCGCCCGCCGCCCCGTCGACCGGCGGTGGCGTGATCGGTTGGATCAAGCGCGTGTTCGGTGGTGAGCCGGCACCCGCCCCGGCGCCGCCGGCCGCCCGCCAGCCGCAGCAGGACGGTGGCCGCAGGGAGCGCAACAAGGATCGCAACAAGGACCGCAAGGACCGTCGCGACGACAATCGCGGCAACGGCAACGCGCAGCAGCAGAAGGAGGGCGGCAACCGCAAGGATCGCGGCGAACAGCGCAAGGACGGTCGTCAGGGTGGCAATGGCAACACCAACGGCAACGGCCAGCCGCAGGGCAAGCAGAAGGACGGCCAGCAGCCGCAGCAGCAGAACAAGCCGCGCAACGAGCAGCAGGGCCAGAACCCGCAGCAGCAGCCGAAGCTCAAGCAGCCGAAGCAGCCGCGTCCGCAGCAGGACGGCGACAAGCCGGCCGAGAAGCCGCAGCGTGGTGCCGCAGAAGCCCAGACCGACACGGCGACGGCATCCGCTGCGGTGGCGGCAAGTGCCATCACCGCTGCTGCGGTGACCGCGCGGGAGGCTACGGCGCCGGTCGCGCCGGTGGTCGCACAGCCGCCGGTCGAAACCGCGGCGCCGGCCGAAGTCGCGCCTGTCACCGCCGTTGAAGGTGACGCCACTGCCGTGACGGGCGAAGAGGCACCTGCCGACACCACGGGCGAGCAGGCCGGCGAAGGCGCGACCCGCCGTCGTCGTGGTCGTCGTGGTGGCCGTCGCCGCCGCCGTGGTGGCGCCGAGAATGCGGCCGGCACCGATCCGCTGGGCGAAGACCAGGATGACGGTGACGAAGGCGATGACGCCGACAGCACCGACAGCGCCGAGCCGCGTGTCGACCACGCTGCCGGGTCAGCACCGGTTGCAGCCACCCAGCCCGCCCGCTCGCAGCCGGAGTTCGACTTCGATGACGACGCCGAGCCGTCCATCGTCGAAGGCGAGAAGCCGGCCCGCGTTGCGGCCGCTGTCGCCGCCGCACCGGCCGCCGTGGTCAGCAGCGCCGTGGTTGAAGCCGCCGCGCCGGTGACCGCCGCGCCTCCGGCACCGGTCGAGACCGCTGCCAAGGCAGAACCGGCGCCATCGCCGGTGCAGACCAGCATGCTCGACGCCATCGACGCCGCGACACCCGCACAGCCCGTGGCGGCGGCAACCCCGTCGGCGGACGCCACACCGGTGATCGAAGCAACGCCGGTAGTGGCCGAAGCGGCCCCTGTGGTGGACGTGAAGCCGGTCGTGGTCGAGCCTGCACCCGTCGTGGAGTCGAAGCCGGAGGCTGTTGAAGCAGCGCCCGTGCCTGAAACCGCACCGGTGGCCGTTGAGGCGGCCCCGGTGGTTGAAGTGAAGCCGGTCGTCGAACCTGTCGTGGTTGCCGAAGCCCCGGTCGCACCAGTAGCCGTGGAAGCCCCGCCGGTGGACGCCCCTGCACCGGTCGCCGATGCCGTCGTGACGTCGACCCTCGACCCGGTCGCGGATGGCCATGCCGATGCTGCCGCCCAGGCGGCCGAAGCCAAGGCCGACGAAGAGGACGACGAGGCCGCCAAGCGCACGCCGCCGGCCAACTGACCGCTCGTTGATCGGGTGACAGCAGAACGGCGGGGATCGATGATCCCCGCCGTTTCTGTTTGTGCATCCGGCTGTATCGTGCCGACCGGGGATAGGCCGCTGGGTCGTTCTTCAGGGTTTCGGCGCGAACTGCAATCGCGTCCAGACGCCGTAATGATCCGAAGCCCAGCGCCCGCTGTCATCCGGCTGGTCGAACAGAAGCCTGGCCTCCCGTGCAACCAGCTGATCCTGCTGGAAGAAGATGTGATCGATCCGCGAGGGCGCCTGGTAGTAATGCCGGTTGAGGGTGCTGACAGCCGCCAGGTCGGTGTTCACATGCACGCTGCCATAGCTGTCGCCATAGTGGCTGCGCAGCTCGCTCAGGTCACCCGCATCGACCAGTGCGTTGAAGTCGCCTGCGATCACCACCGGCGCGCCATCCGACGTTGCGGCGATGAAGCGCAGCAGATCTTCCACCTGCGTCCGCCGGATGCGCTTGCCGCTTTCATCGCTGCGCTCATTGAGATGGGTTGCATAGAGGTTGACTGGCCGGCCCTCCACCTCGATGCGCAGGTGCGCCACGGTGCGGTAGTCGTCCAGCGGCAGCAGCAGGTGCTCGCCCTGGGCGAGGATCGGCTGTCGCGTCAACAGTGCGTTGCCGTAGCGCTTGGGCGCGCCGACCGGATCGGTGGACACGAACACGTATTGGTAGCCCAGCTGGCTGGCGAGCCATTGCGCCTGGTTGCGCACGTTGCGCCGCTGGATCACTTCCTGCAGCGCGATGGCATCAGGTTGCATGCGCTTGAGTTCTGCCAGGATGGTACGACGCCGGCTGGGCCAGTCCTCGCGGTCGTGGTGCAGGTTGAAGGTGACCATGCCCAAGCCAGGCGCGCGGGCGGCTGCGTCCCCATCGTCCGCCGGTGGTACGTCCGCCATCGCCGCGGCAGGCAGCGCCAGCGCGATCGCCATGCCCAGTGCGCACGCTGCCGCGCGCGCACGCCATGCCTTCCTACCCATGCTTACTGTCCCTTGCGCTCGGAGCGACGCACTGCCGCCGGCACTTCGATCTCGACGCGGGCAGGCAGTTCGTGCACATGCAGTTCGCGGTCGATCCATTCACCCGGCGCGCCATTGATGGTGGCGTCACCCGGTTCACCCGCGTAGGGCCACGGAAGTACCACGCCTCCAGCCGGTGGCACCAGGCCGGGCTGCACCTCCAGCACCAGCAGCTTGTCGCTGCGCCGCAGCCGATAGTTCAACTGCCCCTGTGGTGTACGCAGGCCCTGCACCGCGATGCCGTCACCCTGCAGCCAGGCCGTTGGAACGCCGCCGGCCAGCACCAGTGACTCATCCATGTCGCGGTTGTAGGCGAACATGTCCAGCGCCGAGCGCACGAAATCCGACGCGACCCATGCATGCGGCAGGTCGCCGACGAAGAACGGCTTGCGCGGTGTCCGCGAGACCACTTCCGCCCATTGGTTCCATGCCTGCGGGGCACGGTCCTTGAAGAAGAACTCGGTCGCCTGCCAGGCGCGGTCGCGCCAGCCCAGGCGCACGAAGGCGGCGACGTTGCGCCACTCATACGGCGTGTAGTCCTTCCATTCGCGCTTGCCATCGCGACGCGCGACGAATTCCTTCCAGTAACGCTCGAAGGTTGCTTCCAGGGCCTGCTGCGGCAGCCGGCCCTGCTCGCCCCCGGGCGCCAGCGCGATGGTCGTCGACGTCGCATCGAAATCGCCCAGCTCGGCCGAGCCCGGCAGGTAATCGATGTTGTGCTGCTGCATGGCCGACAGCAGCGATGCCTGCAGGTCGTCGCGGAACTGATCGCGTGACTCGGCGATGTGCATCGCCTCCACCTTGCCCAGCTGGGTCGCCAGCAGCGCAGCGTCCTTGTAGCCACGCAGCGCCCAGAAGTTGTCCCAGTACGAATGCATCGGCTTGGCCGAGTAACCTTCGTGGCTGATCGAGGCCGGCATCATCCCGTAGAAGGCCGGGTTGCGTGCACGGTTCTCCTCGGTGCGCTCGCTGGCACGCAGCTGCTCCATGTACTGATAGGCCCCCTGCACATGCGGCCACATCAGTTCCATGAACGTGCTGTCGCCGGTGTAGCGGCCATACTCGGCGATGTTGTAGATCAACTCACCATGGCTGTCGTTCTCCGGCACCGGGTCGCTGCCACGTGCGTCGACGCAGCACGGCACCTTGCCATTCTCGAACTGGAACGGCGCATACCAGTTGAGGTAGTCACGCACCGCGTCGCTGCGGCCCATGCGCAGCAACCCCTCGGAGATCATCGCGCCGTCGCGGATCCAGCTGCGCGCATACGAGCGCGTGCCCGGCTGCAGGCTTGGCCCGACGCGCGAGATCAGCATGTGCGCTACCGCGGTGCGCAGCGTATCGACCATCGGCTGGCCCGCCTTCGGAACCTGCAGCGACACCACGCCGAGCTTGGCACGCCACATGTCGGCAACCTGCTGCTGCGCCTTTGCCACGTCCACGGCCTGCGGCGCCCAGCCACCGGTCTGCGGCAGTACCACCGCCACTTCGCGGCTTTGCCCGGGTTCCAGGGTGATCGTGTACAGCAGCGCGCCCGACGCCATGCCGGTGCTGTCCTTCACCGTGGTCGTCGCCGGCAGCTTGCCCGAGGCGAGGTGCATGGCATCGAGCTTGCCGTCGAAAGAGGTGGCAAAACGCGCATCAGGTACCTGCAGCGGGTAGATGCGTGGCTCGCCATTGATGCGGACCAGCTGCTCGCCGAGGTCGAGGCTGTCGATGCGGCTGAAGCCGCCGGTGGTGTTGAGGAACTGGGTTGGCGGATTGACCTGCCAGGGGCGGATGGCCAACGCCAGCGTGTACTCGTGGGCCACCTTGTCCGGATTGCTCAGGCGGTAGCGACCGATCAGCTGCGCACGCTCGGGCGTGCCCTGCACGAATCCGGTGACCGCCAGCCCCACCTTCTCATGCACCCAGTCGACATTGGCGATGGGCAGGTAGCGATCCTGCAGCGACTGGGTGATGGCCACATCGCTCCAAGCGATCAGCTTGCCATCCAGGCGGACGAACGGCTCGATGCTGAAGCTGCTCTTGGCAGGCTCCAGCGCACCGTCTTCGCTGATCAGCGCCTGTTGCTGGCCGCCATCCAGACCCAGCAGGGTCCAGTACGGCTGTTCGCCCACGAACGCGCGCGGTACCGCACCGCGTGGGAGATCAGCGGCAACCGACGACAGGAATGCATTGGGCGTGGCTGCGAAGTCCAGTGGCTTGAGCGTGATGTCACGGATGCCATAGCGCCAGTTCGGACCTCCCTGCAGGTCGAAGCGCACATAGCGCGCATCGGTATCCGGCAGCGCCAGCCAGTCACGGCCACCGCCACCGGCGGTCACTTCGCGTGCCGTGCGCCAGTCGCGTCCATCCACGGAAGTGCGCACGGTGTAGCGGGTCGCCTGCAGGTCCGGCAGCCAGTCGATCACCGCGCCGCCGATCTCGCGGCTCTTGTGCAGGTCCAGGCTGATGGTCTGCTGCTTCACCCCACCGCTGATCCAGAAGGTATCGCTCTTGCCGTCCACCATCCGGTCCTGCAGCGCCGTGGCGGTGTCGGCAATCACCTCCGGCCGCAGCGGCGATTCGTCCCGTGCGGGCAGGCCCTGCAGGGTCAGTCTGTCGAAGCACACCGTGCCGCGTCCGCCGACCTTGCTGTAGATCGTGAACTCGACTGCGGCGCTGCGCGCCATTTCCTTCTCCGGCGACGGCCCCCACGCCTTGTCGATCTGCCGACGCCGGTACTCGACCGGCGTCCACGACCTGGGAAAACTGTAACCGGGGCGGTTGACCCACCACACGTTGTCACCGCTGGCGTCGATCAGCTTGAACTGCAGATCATTGGCCGGTGAATCACCGCGCAGCTGGAAGCCGAAGCGGTAGTTGACCGGATACTCGACCGCCAGCGCGCGACGGATGCCGACGTAGCCCGATACGTTGTGGAAGTCGTAATCCAGGCACAGCGCGCGGCCGCCACCCGCGCCGCTGACCGGGCGCAGCGAGCCGCTGACCTGGTCGGACAGCACCAGCTTCCAGGCACTGACATCGTCGAAGTCGTCCAGCACCTTCGGCGCCGGCAGCGCCGGAGGGGCGGCGATCGCCAGGGAGGTCCACAACAGGCCCAGTCCAACGGCGATCGCACCCTTCATCCCTTCACGCTCCCCAGCAACAATCCTTGGATGTAGTACCGCTGCAGCACCAGGAACAGTGCCAGCACCGGAACCACGGTAACCACCGCGCCGGCCATCATCATTTCCACGTCCATGATGTGTTCGCGCGAGAGGGTGGCCAGGGCCACCGGCAAAGTGTAGTGCTCCTGATCGGTCAACACGATCAGCGGCCACATGAAATCGTTCCATGCGCCCATGAAGGTGAAGATCGCCAGGGTCACCAGCACCGGCTTGAGCATCGGCAGCACGATCTGGAAGAAGATGCGCAGCTCCCCTGCCCCGTCGATGCGCGCGGCCTCCAGCAGTTCGTCCGGGATCGACCGCGCGTACTGCCGCACCAGGAAGATGCCGAACACGCTCGCCAGCGCCGGCACGATCACGCCACCGAAGCTGTTGACCAGCCCCAGCTGCTTCATCAGCAGGAACAGCGGCAGCATCGCCACCTGGGCGGGAATGACCAGCGCCGCCATCAACACCTGGAACAGGCGCTCACGGCCAACGAAATTCAGCTTGGCGAACGCATAGCCGGCCATCGTATTGAGCAGCAGCGAACCCAGCGTGATCGCCAGCGACACCAGCAGGCTGTTGGCGAAATTGCCGCCCATGCCGGTACGCGCGAACAGCTCGTGGTAGTTGTGGGTGGTCACCTGCGAGGGCAACAGCGGAGGCGGGAAATGGCTGGCCTCGCCCTGCGGCATGAACGAGACCGAGACCATCCACAGCAGCGGCGCCAGGCTGACCAGGGCCAGCACCAGCAACGCGCCGTTGATCCACCACGGATGCCAGCGCGACTGGCCGATTTCACGACTCATACCAACTGCCTCCTGCGGCCAAAGCGCAGCATCACGGTGGTCACCGCCAGGATGATCAGGAACAGCAGGAATGCCACCGCGGAGGCGCGTCCCAGGTTCCACCACTTGAAGCCTTCCTCGAACATGAAATACAGCACGCTGACCGTGCTCTGCAGCGGGTCGCCACGCGTCATCACGTAAGGCTCGGCGAACAGCTGGAAGTAGCCGGAGACGGTGATCACTCCGACCACAAGCAGCACCGGGCCGAGCATGGGCAGGGTGATGTGCAGGAACTGCTTCCAGCGCGAGGCACCGTCGATCCGCGCCGCTTCGTACAGATCATGCGGGATCGCCTGCAGGCCGGCCAGGAAAATCACCATGTTGTAGCCGAAGTTCTTCCACACCGCGAACAGCATGATGGTGGGCATCGCCCAGTTCGGATCGCCCAGCCAGTCGATCGGGCTGATGCCCAGATGGCCCAGGCCGTAGTTGACCAGGCCGTAGCTGGTATGGAACAGGTAGCGCCAGATCACCGCCACCGCCACCAGCGTGGTCACCACCGGCGCGAACAGCGCGGTGCGGAACAGCGCCTTGAAACGCGCGGCAGGCGCGTTCAGCAGCATCGCCGCGCCCAGTGACACACCGATCGACAGCGGCACACCGATCAGCACGAAGTAACTGGTGTTCCACAGCGACTTCCAGAACATCGGCGTCTGCAGCAGGTCGATGTAGTTGCCGAGGCCGACGAAACGCAGGTTGCTGCTGTCGGCCAATGCGTACAGGTCGAAGTCGGTGACGCTGAGCGCCAGCGCCGAGGCGACCGGCAGGCCGAAGAACACCCCCAGCACGATCAGCGAGGGGCCTGCGAAGATCCATCCGGCCAGCGAAGTTCGTTTCATTGCGCGCCCCCATCGGCCAGGGTGCTGCTTGAACGCGTCGGCGATGGCGCGCGCTCCTGCAGGCGTTGTTGTTCATGCATCCAGCGACGCTTGGCCAGCACCTTGTCCACGCGCTGGTCCAGCTCGGCCACGGCGTCGTCCTGGGGCATCCCGCCGCGCACCACCTTTTCGGTGACGATGCGCATTTCCTGCACGATGCGCTCCCACTCAAGCACCTTGGGCGTCGGCCTGACCCGCTCCAGCTGGTCGCGGAACGCCGCCGCCAGCGGATCACCGGCCAGGGACGGTGCATCCCAGGCACTGCGACGCGGCGGCAGATCACCGATGATCGAATGGAAACGGGCCTGGATTTCCGGGCGCGACAGGAACTCGATCAGCTTCCAGGAGGCTTGCTTCTGCTGCGATTTGCGGAAGATCACCAGGCTGGTACCGCCGGCGATGCCCGCACCGGGGCCATCCGGGCCCGGCAACGCGGCGGTGCCCCACTGCCCTTCCAGCGCCTTCGGCTGCAGCTTCTTGAACTCGCGGATGTTCCAGGGGCCGGAGATGTAGAACACGTTGAAGCCGCGGAAGAATTCATCCCAGACATTGGAGATCTGCGTCTCGGACATCTTCGGCGCCCAGCCCTGCTCGAACATGTTGGCGTAGAAAGCCAGCGTGCGGCGGAAGCCCGGGCTGGAGAAGTTGCCACGGGTATCGTCGTCGCGCAGCAGCGGATCGGGTTGCTGCAGCGCCAGCGACAGCTGCTGCTCGAACTCGTTGATCGGCATCAGCACGGCATAGCGGTTCGGCCCCTGCATGCGCTTGATCGCCGCCATCTGTTCGTTCCACTCCTGCCAGGTCCGTGGCGGGTGGTCGTAACCGGCCTTGGCCAGCAGGTCCTTGCGGTAATAGATCAGGCGGGTATCGACGTACCACGGCACGCCCACCAGCTCGCCATGGATCACGTTGGTGTCCCAGATGCCCTGGAAGTAATCCTTCGGGTCGACCACCGCCGAGCGCTGCACGAACGGTTGCAGTGGCGTCAGCGCATCGAGCTCGGCGAATTCGGGAACCCAGGTGTTGCCCAGCTGGCAGACATCGGGCAGGCCATCGGCGGCGAACGCGGTGAGCAGCTTCTCGTGCGCCGCGGTCCATGGGATGTTCTGCACATCCACCTTGATGCCGGGATTCTCGGCCTCGAATTCGTGGATCAGCTCGCTGACCACTTCCGCTTCGCGCCCCATCGCCCAGAAGCGCACGGTGGTGGTGCCCGGTTCGGTACGGGCGCAGCCCGCCACGACCAGCGCGGCCAGGGCCGGCAGCGCCCAGCGGCGCATGCGATGGAGCCAGTTCTGCACAGCGTTACTTTCCCTGGCCTGTGGTGCGGTTGGCATTGTTCTTCTGTTCCTGTGCGGCGGCCGCGCGTGACTCGGCGATGCCGACCGCGCGCGCCGATGCAGCCTTCTCGTCCTTCTGCAGTTCCAGCGGCTGGAACGAGCCCTCGGGGGCCAGCCAGCCGCCGCTGAATCCGGCGCGCTCCAGCCCCTTGCGGATGTAGGGGTTCTTCTTCATGACTTCCCACACGAAGTCGTTGCGGTAATTGGCGATCATGGTCAGGATCGGGCCCTGGTCGATGGCGATGTAGTCGCTGGCGACCCAGCCACGATCCGGCACCAGGCGCCCGGTCTTGATCGGAATGTCGTAGCTGAAGCTGGGATTGAACGAATCCAGGAAGCCGTAGCTGGAATAGATGTAATCGCCGAAGCGCTTGTGCATCTCCAGCGTGGCCGGAATGACCTGCTCCGGGGCGAACACGATGGAGGCCACCGCCGCGGTCGGCGCGATGGTGCCGTCGTCGAAGTTCTCGCGCAGGCCGGCGCCGCGCGAGGAGTAGTGGCGGAACTGGCGCTGCTCGCCGCGATATTCCTGGGTGGTGTTCTGCGGACCATCGCTGGCGGTCAGTCCCCACACGTTCTCGCCGTACTCCTTCCACTGCATCGGGTTGGCGATGGCGTACTCGCGCTGGGCCAGCGCGGCCGAGCGGCTGTTGAGGAAGTAGGTGCTGCCGCGCTCGCGCATGTAGGCATCCTGGATATCGCGGAAATCGATCCAGACATGGCTGTACTGGTGGCCGAACAGTGGCCCGAAGGACAGGTATTCCTGGCCCTGGTAGACGCCCCAGTCGTTGTCGTAGGTCCGGGTCCACACCGTCCATGCGTCGGGGCTGACCGGATGGGTGGGCGAGCCGAGGGCAAGGATGTACACCATCATCGCCTCGTTGTAGCCCATCCAGTCGTGGTCGATGAAGCCGCTTTCGGGGAACCAGCCCATCGAGATCAGCGGCGCGCGCTGCTGCAGCCACGGCCAGTCGATCTTCCTGTACAGGGTATCGGCAATCTGCCGGATTTCCTTCTCGCGCGGATCATCGCCGTCGTAATAGGACTGCGCGAACAGCACGCCCATCATCAGCAGCGCGGTATCCACCGACGACAGTTCGACCCAGCTGTCGTAACGGCGGCCTTCCTGCATGTCCAGGAAGTGATAGTAGAAGCCCTTGTAGCCGGCCTTGCCGGTGCGCTGCGGGCCCATCGGCACGTCACGGAAGAATTTCAGCGTCGTCAGCGTGCGGTCGATCGCCTGGTTGCGGCTGACCCAGCCATTCTCGATGCCGATCGGATAGGCGGTGAGCGCGAAGCCGACCGAGGCGATGCTGGCGAACGGGCGTGACGGATAACGGTCCGGTGTCAGGCCGTTCACTTCATTGGTGGTGTCCCAGAAAAACTGGAAGGTGCGGCGTTCAATGTCATCGAACAGCGGCGGCAGTTCCGGCTTCATCGGCCGCGGCGGTGCGTCGGCCTCGATCAGGATCACCGGCGGCCGGGGTTTGGCGGGCTCCTGCTGGGCCGGCTTGCAGGCGGCGATGGCCAGGGTCATCGCTGCGGCGGACAACAGGTGGCGTGCCTGCATGGCGCGGTTCCTCCGGTGGACTGATCGATGGGAAAGCATAACGTCCAATGATCTGAAATCGTTTACAAACCACACATTTAAAAAAGCCACGGGAACGTGGCCTGACAGCGCGATCATCGCAGTTGCCGATGCCGCCGGCGAACCGGCGGCATCGACTCCTGCAGCAGGCGTACCCGCTTAGAAGCGGAAGCCCACTTCCGCCTTGATCTGGCGGGGCGTACCGATGATGTCACCGGTCTCGTTGTAGCTGGCCTGCAGCTTGCCGTTGGTCTTGACGTAGTTGTAGGTGGAGAAGTTGTCGAAATCGAACACGTTGATGATGTCCAGACGAGCGTACAGCTCGGTATCACCCGGCATCTTGAACGTCTTCGTCGCCTGCAGGTCGACCGAGCGGTAGCCGAAGATCTTGCCACCCACCAGGAACTTGCCGTTGGCGTTGGGCACGGCCGCCTGCGGGGTCGGCAGGGTGTAGCCGCTGGCCTGCGGCACGGGGTACCAGTCGTTGACGGCCGTCGGAGTTGCCAGGGTGATCTTGCCGCCGAAGGTGATGCCCCAGAAGCCCGCGTACGAACCGGTCACCACCAAGCGGTGACGGGGGGCACCGTTGGAACGGATGGTCGGGTAATCGCCGATCAGGCCGCGGTCGAAGGCGTACTTCTCGTTGATGTCGCGGTTGTGGCGTGCGGTGGTCCAGGTGTAGGCGATCGAGGTGCCCCAGCCGCTTTCCTTGGTGAACGGCTTCTGCGCCGACAGCAGCACCTGCGTGGCACGGGTCTTGATGCCCTGCTGGCCGATGATCAGGCTGCCGAAGCCCGGCACGTTGCAGCTCCAGGCCTGGCTCAGGCCCGGCTCGGTACCGCCGCACAGGCGCGGATCATCGAAGAACTGGCCGGTCGGGTAACGGTTGCCCAGGGTGAAGGCGAAACCGTCGTAGCTCAGGGTGCGGGCGATGGTGGCATCGGTCAGCCAGTCACCGATCTGGTTGCTCATGCCCAGGCTGAACTGATCCGAGTACGGCGCCTTCAGCTTGTTGTTCAGCAGGTCGACCTCCAGGCCGGCGTTGCTGGTCGAACCCACCAGCGCCTGCAGGTTGCCGATGCCGTTGAGCAGGTTCGGATTCCAGTCGTAGCAGGCGGCCTGACCGTTGATGCAGGTCCCGGTGGCCGGGTTGCGGAAGTAGATGGTCGGCTGCGGCAGGGCCAGCTTGGTGGTCTCCAGCTGCAGGTTGTCGAACAGGTCGCGGTCGTAGGAACGGCCGGCACCACCGTGGATCACATGCTGCTCGTCGGCGTTGATGTCATACGAGAAGCCCAGGCGCGGCTGCCAGGCGTCCTTGAATGCCTTGCGGTTGTGACCGTTGCTGATGTAGTCGCTGATGTCCAGGCCGCCCAGCGCCAGCGAATCGGCGTAGGTCTGGCCAGCGGGTGCGCGCGGATCCTGCGAATAGATGGCATCGACCACCTGCTGCGGGGTCACGAAGTCCAGGTAGGACGGGGTCTTCTCGTAGTCCCAGCGCAGGCCGATGTTCAGCTGCAGGTGGTCATTGACCTGCCAGTCGTCCTGGATGAACACGCCGTACTGCTTGGACTTGGAGCGTACTTCGCCGGACACGCCCGACACGCCGGTCACCGGCTTGACGAACTGCGCCTTGTACGGAATCGAGTCCGGGAAGTCCGGATCACCCAGGGTGTAGGTGAAGGTCGGGTTGATCTGCGCCGCATCGGAAGCGTACAGGTCGATCTGCTTGTACTTCACGCCCATCTTGATGGTGTGGTCGCCAGCCCACTGGATGCCATCCAGGGTCAGGTTGTCTTCGATCGACCAGCCCTTCTGGCCCTTCACCTGCGAGTCCAGTGCCGAGGCGCCACCGATCTTCACGATCGTGCGGTCTTCAGGACCGTCCGGCGCGGTGTACGTGATGCCGTTGGCCAGGGTCAGCGGGGTCGGGTTGTTGAACGAATCTTCGTGGGTGACCATCAATTCGTTGTAGTAGCGCTCGCCGCTGTGGTTCCAGCGCAGCGCGTAACGACGGTCGGTATTGACCACTTCACGGCCGGCTTCCGGCGAGGTCTGGCCACTGAACTGCGACTGCGTTTCGTCGCGGTCCTGGAAGGTCAGCTCGATGCGATCGTTGTCGGTCGGCTCGAAGTCGATCTTGCCGAAGATCAGGTCCTGCTGGAACGGCTGGCTGGCCGGGCCGAGACCGGCGGCGCCGGCGGGCGGCAGCAGACCGGCGGCACCGGTGACCGCACCGTCCGGTGCGATGGTGACCGGCAGGTCGAAGCGCTTGGCTTCGTAGGTCACGAAGAAGTGGGCCTTGTCCTGGATGATCGGGCCGCCCAGCGCGAAGCCGTATTCCTTCTCGGCCGACACCTGCTTGTCCTTGCCGCCCTGGCGTTCGGCCGGGGTCTTGGCGCGCATGTCCTCGTCGGTGTAGCGATAGAACGCCTCACCCTTGAATTCGTTGGTGCCGGACTTGGTCGCGGCGGTCACCGCAGCGCTCGAGACCTGGCCGTACTCGGCCTTGTAGTTGCCGCTGATGACCTTGTATTCGCCAATGGCCAGCTGCGGGAAGGGGTTGCCGGCGCTGCCGGACTGGCCGGCCACACCGCCGCCCTTGACGTAGCTCTTCTGGCCCACGCCATCGATGTACACGTTGGTGCCATCGGCATTGGTGGCGCCGCCGCGCAGCGAGGTGTTGCCCTTCGCATCACGGGTGAAGATCAGGCCCGGCACCGCGTCGGCGAACTCCAGGAAGTTGCGCGACACCTGCGGAGTGGTCTGGATCTGCTGCAGGCTGACGGTCTTGCCGACTTCGGACGTGCGCACTTCCTGCAGCAGGGTCGGCGCGACGACGTTGACGGTGTCCAGGTTGGTGGCCGCGGTTGAACCCGGGGTACTGCTGGCAGCGCCAGCGAAGTTCAGGGTGGCGGTGGAGGCCACGGTCACGGTGACCTTCTGGGTCTGGCCGTTGGCCACCACGTCGTAGGTGCCCGGGTCCAGGCCCATCAGCGAGTAGCTGCCGTCGGCGCGGACGGTGCCGCGGCGCACGGTGCCGGTCGCAACGTTGGTGGCGGTGACCTCCGAACCGGCCTGTGCGCCGGCAACCTGGCCGCGCAGGCTGGCGTTGGCCGACTGCGCCAGGGCGTTTGGGGCGGCGGCCAGCATCAGGCAGCTGACCAGTGCGGTGCTCAGCAGCCGGCGCGCCGGCGTGCGGATAGTGGAATGCATCATCAACTCAATCTCCGGGTGGTGGCGACCGCGTGTGCGGTCCCCTGCGATCAATCAAAAAAGAAGGAACGCCTCCGGCTTCAACGGCCGGATGGCGGAGTGGTGGAATCGCGAACAACGAGACGGGGTACCAGGGTCTGCTTGTCCCCGGCCCCTTCCGTGGAGGTGCCGTCCATCAACTGCATCAGGCGCGTCATCGCCCGATCGCCGAGCTCGGCGATGCTGACCTGCATGGTGGTCAGCGACGGGTGAACGAAACGTGCCAGCGGAATGTCATCAAAACCCGCCAGGGCGACATCGGACGGAACATGGACGCCTGCCTGCGCGAAGGCGTACAGGCAGCCAAGTGCCATCATGTCGTTGGCGGCGAACACGGCATCGGGCAGCGTGCCGGCTGCCAACAACTCCTGACCGGCGCGATGGCCGGAAGCTTCGTCGAAATCACCGGGCAGCTCGATGCCTTCGGCGCTGCCGCCGGCAGCCGCCAGCGCGTCACGGAAGCCGCGCAGGCGCTCGCGCGCGTCGAAGTTGAGGTCCGGGCCAGAAATGAACGCGATGCGCCGGTGACCGGCATCGAGCAGATGACGGGTCATCGCCATTGCGCCCGCGTGGTCGTCGATGCTCAACACCGGATGATCCTGCCCAGGCAGGTAGGTGTTGATCAGTACGGTGGGCAGCGACTGCGGCAGGTTGTCGGTCAGGAAGCCGGGGCTCTCCGCATAGGGCGAGAGCACCAGCAGGCCATCGACACGCCCGCGCATGGCGCGCAGGGCAGCACCCTGCTGCTCCTGGTCGCCGTGGTAGCTGGACACCAGCAGATGCTGGCGGCGACTGCGGGCAACGCCGTCGATGCCGCGCATCAGCTCGGAGAAGAACTCGCCGTACAGGTCCGGCAGCACCACGCCCACCGTGTTGGTGCGGCGGCTGCTCAGGCTGCGGGCGGCGGCGTGCGGGGTGTAACGCAGCCGTGCGGCCACCTCCAGCACAAGCTGGCGGACCGGTTCGGCGACATTTTCATGCCCGTTGAGCGCGCGGGAAACCGTGGCCACGGAGACCCGGGCTTCGCGTGCGACATCCTTGATTGTAATGGCTGCCTTGTTCACGAAGCCGCCCTCCACGGCTTGGACCTACCAGCATTGGCGCGGAATGTAAGCGTTTCCATCGGGGCTTGTAAACTGTCCGTTAGACGAATGTCCTGAAATGGACATGGAAATCTGTCCCTGACGGTCCACGCACGGACCGGCAATGACAGTGCGGGACAAGGGCTCAGCCCTGTTCTGACGGTGCCAGCGCGCGGATGGACAGCGCGTGGATGTCGGTCTCCATCATCGACCCCAATGCGGCGTATACCGCGCGGTGGCGGGCCAGCGGGCCGAGGCCGGCAAAGCGCTCGCTGACCACATGCACGTTGAAATGGCCACGGCCATCGCGCGCGCCAGCGTGGCCGGCATGACGATGACTGTCGTCCTCGATCTCGAGCACGCTCGGGGCCAGCGCCTGCTGCAGCGCATCACGGATCCGCTCGATCCGGTCCGCGTTCACGGCAGCACCTGGCGGAAGGGCCGCACCTGCACCCTTACGTAGACACCTGCGGCCACATAGGGGTCCGCATCGGCCCAGGCCTGCGCCTCCGGCAGCGACCCGAAGCGGGCGATCACCACCGAACCACTGAACCCCGCCGGGCCTGGATCTTCGCTGTCGATCGCCGGACAGGGCCCGGCCAGCAGCAGTCTTCCTTCATCACGCAGCGCGTGCAGCCGCGCCAGGTGTTCCGGCCGGGCCTGCAGCCGTTGCGTCAGCACGTCCTGGCCGTCATAGCCTTCAATCACATACCACACCGGCATTTCCTCGCTCGCGTTGTCGGGTCCGCCGATTCTAGCCAAAGCCCCCTCGCCCTGGCCGCAGCTGGACACTGGCGCGGCAAAGGCTTACCCTAGAGTCCATTGCACGTGGCTGGATGCAGCAACCCGTCGGTTTTTGCGGCCAACGCAGCCCCCGACGACCGACCTGCCGCTTCCGGGCAGGCCACGTAGACGACCTCCCCGTAGTCCCGTCGCTGCCGTCTCCTGCGGCGCGTCCTGCTGTTTGATATGTGTGGAATCGCGCCGAGACAGGCGCGCCTGGTGCCTTGGGGCCCGCGGTGCACGCGCGGCGCCGGGTGCCGCGACTGGTCCGTTGCAATCCTGATGTCCATTAGATGACTTCCGAACTCGCGCTCGACGCGAACCCGCCAACCCGGCCGCCCGCCCCCCAGCAGCAGGAAATGCCGCTGGCCGTCGTGCATGGGCAACCGGTCCTGCAGATCCCGCAGGACCTGTACATCCCGCCGGATGCGCTGGAAGTCATCCTGGATGCCTTCGAAGGTCCGCTGGACCTGCTGCTGTACCTGATCCGCCGGCAGAACCTGGACGTGCTGGACATCCCCGTGGCCGAGATCACCCGGCAGTACGTGGAGTACATCACCGTGATGCGCGAGCTGCGCTTCGAACTGGCGGCCGAGTATCTGGTGATGGCAGCGATCCTGGCCGAGGTGAAGTCGCGCATGCTGCTGCCGCGCCCGGTCAGCGACGAAGGCGATGAAGCCGATCCGCGCGCCGAACTGGTGCGCCGGCTGCAGGAGTACGAACGTTTCAAGCAGGCGGCGGAGGACATCGATGCCCTGCCCCGCCAGGACCGGGACACCACGGTGGCCCATGCCTTCATGCCCGAACGCGCCACGGTGAAACTGCCGCCGCCGGTGGACCTGAAGGAGATGCTGCTGGCACTGCACGATGTGCTCAAGCGCGCCGAGCTGTTCAGCGGCCACGCGATCAAGCGCGAGGCGCTGAGCGTGAGGCAGCGCATGGGCGAAGTGCTCGGCCGCATGGAAGACGGCAGGTTCTACCGTTTTGAAAGCCTGTTCACTGCTGAAGAAGGCAAGCTGGGCGTGCTGGTCACCTTCCTGGCCGTGCTGGAACTGGCCAAGGAGCAACTGCTGGACATCGTCCAGGAGGAACCGCTGGCGGCGATCTACGTGAAGTCGCTGGCGGCCGGCAACACCAATGCCCCGCTGCAGTTCAGCAGCGAGTTCGACGACAACGACGCCGCCAACGAGAACGAGTGAGCGCTGCCTGCCGATGGATCAACCGCTGATCAACCGCATTGTCGAAGGTGCCCTGCTGGCCTCCAGCCAGCCGCTGACCCTGGCCCAGCTGAAGGACCTGTTCCCGGAGGAGGAACCAGCACCGCCGGGCAGCATCGAACGTGCGCTGGAGCACCTGCGCGAAGGCTGCGAAGGCCGCGGCGTGGAACTGGTCGAGGTCGCCTCCGGCTTCCGCTACCAGGTCACCGGCGAGGTGCATGGCTGGATCAGCCGGCTGTGGACCGAACGCAAGACCCGCTACACCCGTGCCACCCTGGAAACGCTGGCGCTGATCGCCTACCGGCAACCGATCACCCGCGGCGAGATCGAGCAGGTGCGCGGCGTCGCTGTCAGCAGCAACATCATCCAGGCACTGGAAGAACGCGAATGGATCCGCGTCGTCGGCCACCGCGACGTGCCCGGCAAGCCGGCACTGTTCGGCACCACCAAGGGCTTCCTGGATTACTTCGGCCTCAAGCGCCTGGATGAGCTGCCGCCGCTGTCGGAGTTGAAGGACCTGGGCGAGCTGGAACCACAGCTGGCCCTGGACCGCGATGCACCGGCTGCCGCCAGCGCCGACGGCCCCGACGTTTCGGCCGAGCCGGACGGGGCCGCCAATGATGATGCCGGCCTGGCCGGTGACAACACCCCGCATTTCGCCGACGCAGTCCCTGCGGCGGCCACCGATGAGCAAGCACCTTCGCCCCTCGATGATGGGCACCCCGATTCCGCGCCGGGCGAGCGCGCGGTGCCAGTGAACGAACGCGAAGACAACGCCGTCGCGACGACGACCGTGGCTGTTGACCAAGCCGATTCCGAACCAGAGGCCGACCTCGAAACCGTCGGCCGGAGCAAAACTGATGAGTGACACCCCTCGCAAGCTGTCGTTGAACAAGCTCTCGCTCAAGCGCGAAGCCACCTCCGAACAGTTCAAGTTGGAAGAACGCCTGCACAAGGTCCTGGCCCAGGCTGGCCTTGGCTCGCGCCGCGCGCTGGAACAGCGCATCGCCGAAGGCCTGGTCAAGGTCAACGGTGAAGTTGCGCAGACCGGCATGTCGGTCAAGAGCGGCGACAAGATCGAACTGGACGGCCGCGGCTTCGTCGCCACGGCGCTGTCCGAACCCTCGCGCGTGCTGGTCTACAACAAGCCGGAAGGCGAAGTGACCACCCGCGAAGACCCCGAAGGCCGTCCGACCGTGTTCGAATCGCTGCCGCCGCTGAAGGGCGCGCGCTGGATCGCGATCGGTCGCCTCGACATCAACACCACCGGCCTGCTGCTGGCGACCACCGACGGTGAACTGGCCAACGCGATGATGCACCCGTCCTTCGAGGTCGAGCGCGAGTACGTGGTCCGCGTGCGTGCACCGGAAGGCCAGGAAAAGGTGGCCGATGCCATCGTCGACCGCCTTGCCCGTGGCGTCGCGCTGGAAGACGGCCCGGCCAAGTTCGACGAGATCGAACGCATCGGCGGTACCGATTCGCACGACTGGTTCCGCGTCGTGGTCAAGGAAGGCCGCAACCGCGAAGTGCGCCGCCTGTGGGAATCGCAGGGCTGCCAGGTCAGTCGCCTCAAGCGCACCCGCTACGGCCGGGTCAGCCTGCCGCGCGAACTGGCCCGTGGCCAGTCGGTCGAGCTGCCGAGCGCCCAGGTCGAAGCGCTGCGTGCTGAACTGAAGCTGGAAGAAGGCGCTCCGTCGGCCCTCACCCTGCAGCCGGTGATCGGCCAGCGCCGCGCAGCCAAGACCACCGTGCGCGTGCGTGAAGGTGGCCGTGGCAACGCCTACGTCAATGGCCACAGCACGGCCGACGAAGGGCGCGAACTGCGCCGTTTCGACACCCTGCGCGAAGACCGTGGCCGTGGACGCAACGGCAAGGGGGGCGGCTTCAAGGGCGGCCTCACGGTCAGTGGCGAGGCCGCGGCCAAGCAGTCGCAGAAGCCGTTCAAGCAGCGCAAGCCGAAGAATGACCGTTCGCTGCCGGAAGGCAATCCGGCTGCGTTCCGCACCTGGTACGTGCCCGATGGCGTCAGCACCGGCCCGAGCGGCCACCGCAACGCCGGTCCGGGCGCGCGTGGTCCGGGCGGCGGCCAGGGCCGTCCTTATGGCAAGCCGAAGGGTCCGGGCGCCGCAGGCGGCCAGGGTCGCGGTGGCGCCGGTGGCCAGGGCCGTCCCGGCGCGGGCAACCGCAGCCAGGGCGCGCAGGGCAACAAGCATCCGTACGGGCATCCGGGCAACGCCCCGAGCTTCCCGTCCGACCACGCCAACCCGGGCTTCAATCCGTATGGCAGCCCGAAGCCGGCGCAGGGTGCCCGTCCGGGCAGCCGCGGTCCCGGCGGCGGCAACCGTGGCCCGGGTGGCCCCGGTGGCAATCGCGGCCCCGGCGGTCCGGGGGGCAACCGCGGTGCGGGCGGCCCCGGCGGCAATCGTGGCCCGGGTGGCCCCCGTCGCGGCGGCCCGCGCGGCGGCTGATCGGCAGCACGCCTGACATGAAAAACCCCGGCATTGGCCGGGGTTTTTCGTTATCGGGTGCCGCCGCGACGGGAACCGGTCAACGCCGGCTGATGGTGAAGGCCGTGCCGTCCACACCCAGGTCCCAGCCCTTGCCGGTACCGGACAGCGCCAGCGAGATGTCGCCCTTGGTCATCACCTGCGCATTGCTGGATTTCACCGCACCGGCATGAGCCCCCACCGACGCGTAGGTACCGAGCAGTTCATCCACGCTGACGGCGCCGGTGAAGCTGCCGCGCCCGTCGGTGATCTTCGATTTGCCGACGGTCAGGCCACCGCCCTTCATCTGGATGCGCACCGGCAGACTGGCACCGTTGCTGCAGCTGACGGTGCCGGTGCCCGAGGCCGTCTTGTAGATCAGCGACCAGCCGGACAGGTTGTAGCGCAGGTGGCAGTCGAGGTTGCCACCGGCATGCGCGGCCGGAGCCAGGGAGGTGGCGGCCAGCGCCAGCAGCAGGGCAAGGGACTTGTTCATCGGCAGGACTTCCACAGCGTTCGGACTGCCGGCGAATCTAGCAGCGCGCGCGTGCAGGGTGAATGCAGGCGCGCGCGGTGATGCGGGCAGCGTTCAGCCCTTCGCTCAGGCCTGCACGTCCAGATGGAAGGCGTCGGCATCGAGCATCGCCGGGAAGCGCGCACGGTGCAGCGCCAGCGCGTCGGCCGAAATGGTGGTGGTCACCACCTGCTCGCGCTCGCGGATCTCCACCTGCGGCTGGCCGAGAAAATCCAGCACGGCGCTGTCGCCGGCATAGTGCAGCTGGTTGCCGTCCACGCCGACACGGTTGACCGCAGCGACGAAGCACAGGTTCTCGATGGCGCGTGCGCGCAGCAGTGTCTTCCACGCGTAGGCACGCGCCGAGGGCCAGTTGGCAACGAAGATCTGCAGATCGAAATCCAGCTGTTCCGGCCGTTCCACGTTGTAGCGGTTGCGGCAGAACACCGGGAACCGTAGGTCGTAGCAGACCTGCGGATTGATGCGCCAGCCCTTCCACTCCACGCAGAGGCGGTCGCGGCCGGCGGCATAGCGCTCGTGCTCGCCGCCATAGCGGAACAGGTGGCGCTTGTCGTAGTACTGCAGTCCACCGTCGGGGGTCGCGAACAGCAGCCGGTTGTACACGCCCGCGCCGTCGCGCAACTGCACACTGCCGACCACTGCCGCGTTCAAGGCCCTGGCCTGTTCGCGCACCCAGGCCACGGTCGGGCCATCCATGCCTTCAGCCTGGGCAATGGCCTCGTTGGAGAAGCCACTGGTGAAGGTCTCGGGGAGGATGACCAGATCTGTGGTGCCGGCGAGCGGCGCCAGCAGCGCGCCATAGTAGGTGCGGTTGCCGGCCGGGTCGTGCCAGCGGGTGTCGCCCTGGACGAGGGAAATGCGCAGATCCTGCATGGTCGTCACTCCGCTCACAGCAGGCGCAGGCGTTCGATCGCCGCGTCCAGGGTCGCCTCGTTCTTGGCGAAGCACAGCCGTACCAGGCGCTGGCCGGTCGGTGCGGTTTCGTAGAACGGCGACAGCGGGATGGCGGTGACGCCCTTCTCGATGGTCAGCCACTTCACGAACTCATGGTCGGGCAGATCGCTGATGGCCGAGTAATCGACCAGCTGGAAGTAGCCGCCCGGCACCGGCAGCGGCCTCAGCCGCGTACCGGCCAGCTGCTCGCGGAAGCGGTCACGCTTGGCCTGGTAGAACGCGCCCAGTTCCAGGTGGTGCTCCGGTTCGTCGCGGATCATCGCGGCAAAGCCATACTGGGCCGGGCCGAAGCTGGTGAAGGTGTTGTACTGGTGCACCTTGCGGAATTCCGCGGTCAGCAGCGGCGGCGCCACCGCATAACCGATCTTCCAGCCGGTGCAGTGGTAGGTCTTGCCGAAGCTGGAGATGACGAAGGTCCGCTCGCGCAGTTCCGGGTAGCGCAGCGCCGATTCGTGGCGGCGGCCATCGTAGATGATGTGCTCGTACACCTCATCGGAAATCAGGTAGATCTGCGTGCCACGCAGCACCTCGGCCAGCGCCTGCATGTCGGCCTCGTCCAGCATCGCACCGGAGGGGTTGTGCGGGGTGTTGACCATCAGCATGCGGGTGCGCGGCGTGATGGCCGCACGCACGCGGTCCCAGTCCACGGCGAACGTCTGCGGGTCCAGCGGCACGTGCACGGCGGTTGCGCCGGCCAGCTCGATGGCCGGCTCGTAGCAGTCATATGCGGGGTCCAGCACGATCACCTCCTCGCCGGCACGCACCACGGCGTGGATGGCGTTGAAGATGGCCTCGGTCGCGCCGCTGGTGACGGTGATTTCGGTGTCCGGGTCGACCTGGGCGCCATACAGGTCCAGTGACTTCTGCGCGATGGCCTGGCGCAGCGGCGCCACACCGGTCATCGGCGGATACTGGTTCAGGCCGGCCGCCATCGCCCTGGCGGTTTCGTCGATCAGGCGCTGCGGCGCGGAAAAATCCGGAAACCCCTGGCCCAGATTGACTGCACCGTGCTCGGCAGCGAGCTGGGACATGACGGTGAAGATGGTGGTACCGACCTTGGGCAGCTTGGTGGTGGGTTGCATCGGCCTGGGCTAATGGGAACAAGGGCTGGAAGTGTACGAAATCCGGACCCGGCCTGCGGCGCGGGCCGGTCGTGACGGGTCATGCCGGGCGGCTGTTTGCACATGCCCTTTCAGCGGGATACCGCGCTTGACGCTCGCCGGGCGTGGCCCGGCGCTACCGGGCGGATTTCATCGCTACAATTGCCGCCGCACTCCGGCATGAAGATCCCTGCCCCTTGGACACCCCTGCATTGCTGGCCGCCAGCGGCCTGAGCTTCTCGCGCAATGACGCGCCCGTGTTCGGCCCGCTGGACTTCCACGTGGATGCTGGCGAGGCGCTGCTCGTGCAGGGCGGCAACGGTGCCGGCAAGACCACCCTGCTGCGCGTGCTCGCCGGCCTTGCGCGACCCGGCGCCGGCCAGGTGCGGATCGACGGCAGGCCCGCCAGCAACGCCGAACGGGCGCGCTACGTCGCCTATCTCAGCCATCTTCCCGCGCTGAAGCCGGACCTGGACACACTGGAGAACCTGCACTTCCTGTGCGGCCTGCACGGGCGCCGGGCGCGGCAGATGCCGGGCAATGCACTGGCCATCGTCGGCCTGGCCGGGTATGAGGACACCCTGGTGCGGCACCTGTCGGCCGGACAGAAGCGGCGGCTGGCGCTGGCCCGCATCTGGCTCTCGCCCGCCCCGCTGTGGCTGCTCGACGAGCCCTACGCCAACCTCGACCTGGAGGGCATCACCCTGGTCAACCGGATGATTTCGGCACACCTGCGTGCAGGTGGCGCCGCCCTGGTCACCACCCATGGGGCCTACGCCGCACCACCGGTGCGTACCCGCCAGCTCGACCTCGGCGGTGCCGCATGATCGCCCCGGGTACCGAACCGGGCCTGTGGCAGACCGCGCGCGCCCTGGTCAGGCGTGACCTGCGCCTGCTCTGGCGCCGCCGCGGCGATGCGTTGCAGCCGCTGCTGTTCGCCCTGCTGGTAGTGGTGCTGTTCGCACTGGCACAGGGACGCGATCCACAGCCGCTGGCGGCGACCGCTGGTGCAGTGCTGTGGCTGGCGGTGCTGCTGGCCGGGCAGCTTGCGCTGGATTCGCTGTTCCGCTCCGACGCCGAGGATGGCTCGCTGGAGCAATGGCTGCTGGCACCGGTGCCACTGGCGTGGCTGGTGCTGGTGCGGGTGCTGCTGCACTGGGCCACCACGGCCCTGCCACTGATCGTACTGAGCCCGCTGCTGGCGGAAATGCTGCATCTGCCGCATGACCAGCTGCCGATGTTGCTGGCATCGTTGCTGCTGGGAACACCGTTGCTGAGCCTGATCGGTGGTGTGGTCGCTGCACTGACCGTGGGCATCCGGCGCTCTGGTATTCTCGTGGCGTTGCTGTCGTTGCCGTTGTACGTACCGGTGCTGGTCTTCGGTGCAGGCAGCCTGGCTGCAGCCAGCCGTGGACAGGATCCGGTCGGCGCGCTGCTGATGCTGGGTGCCGGCCTGCTGGTGGCACTGGTGCTGGCACCGCTGGCGACTGCCGCTGCGATTCGTATTTCTCTGAGTTGATCGAGCTGAGAGCCAATCCACCCCTGCTGGATAGCCGTCACGCATGAATCCGATTGTCCGCTGGTTCCACCAACTCGGTTCTCCGCCCACGTTCGATCGTTTCGCCGCCCGCTGGTCGCGGGTGTTCTACCTCGCGGCCGTGCCGGTCCTGCTTGTCGGAATCTGGCAGGCATTGCTGGTGGTGCCGCCGGAAGCCCGGCAGCTGGACAGTTTCCGCATCCTCTACATCCATGTGCCCAGCGCCTGGATGAGCCTGTTCGTATTCGCGCTGATGGCGCTGTACGCCGCCATTGCCCTGATCTGGCGGATCAAGGTCTGCGAGATCCTGGCCATGGCGTGCGCGCCGATGGGCGCGGGGTTCACGCTGATCACCCTGCTCACCGGCAGCATCTGGGGCAAGGGCACGTGGGGGACCTGGTGGGACTGGGACCCGCGCATGACCAGCGAACTGGTGCTGCTGTTCCTGTATCTGGGCGTGATCGGCCTGTACCACGCCATCGAGGATCGCCGCAGTGCCGCCCGTGCGGCCGGCCTGCTGGCCATCGTCGGCGTCAGCCTGCTGCCGGTGATCCGCTATTCCGTGGACTGGTGGGGTGGGTTGCACCAGCGCCAGTCGATCAACGTGTTCGGTGAATCGGCCATCGACAGTGCGATGATCGCCCCGCTGTGGTGGATGGTGATCGGTACCAAGTTCTGGTTCGCCGGTTCGGTGCTGGCCAAGGCGCGCGCCGACAATCTCGACCGCGAGGCCGGCAAGGCCTGGGTCGGTGGCCGCATCGACGCCGCGCAGGCTGCTGCGGAGAACCCGCAATGAGCCACCTGCCCTACGTGATCGGTGCGTACGCGGTGTTCGTGCTGGTGCTCTGCGCCGACGCGCTCGGCTCCTGGCTGCGCCTGCGCGCCGCCCGGCGCATGGCACAGGCCCGGCAGCAGCGGCAGCAGGCACGTGCCAGCGCCCAGGATGTCCCACCGTCGCTGTCCACGGAGCTGGAACGATGACACCGGTCCAACGCCGCCGCCTGGCCTGGGTCCTCCTGGCCCTGCTCGCTTCCGGCCTGGCCACCGCGCTTGTGGCGATGGCACTGGAGCGCAACATTGCCTACCTGTACACGCCCTCCGAAGTGCTGCGTGGCGACGTCGAGCCGCAATCTCGGTTCCGCCTCGGCGGCATGGTGGTGAAGGGTTCCTTCAATCGCCCGCCCGGCTCGCTGGAAGCCCACTTCCTGGTCACCGATGGCGATGCCCAGCTGGCGGTGACGACCTCGCGCATCCTGCCGGACATGTTCGCCGAAGGCACGGCCGTGGTCGCCAGCGGCCGCCTGCAGGAGGGCGCGCTGCAGAACGCCGTGTTCGTCGCCGACGAAGTGCTGGCCAAGCACGACGAGCAGTACGTGCCGAAGGAAGTGGCCGACAAGATGGGCCAGGCCCATCTCAAGCACGACGTGCCGGTGATGGCACCCGAGGTCCGCTGAGTGCTGCCCGAACTGGGTCAGATCCTGCTGCTGTGCGCACTGCTGGCGTCGCTGCTGCTGGCCGGCCTGCCGCTGGCCGGCGCCCATCGCGGCAACGCGGCGTGGATGGCGGTGGCACAGCCGGCCGCTTACGCGCAGCTGCTGCTGGTGGCCGGTGCATTCGCGGTGCTGACCGCCACCTTCGTGCAGCAGGACTTCTCGGTGCGCTACGTGGCCGAGAACTCCAACTCTCTGCTGCCACTCATCTACCGCTACTCGGCGGTGTGGGGCGCGCACGAAGGCTCGCTGCTGATGTGGGCGCTGGTGCTCGCGCTGTGGACCGGCGCGGTCGCGCTGTTCTCACGGCACCTGCCCCGGCACGTGCAGGCGCGCGTGTTGGCGGTGATGGGCATCGTCAGCGTGGGCTTCCTCGCCTTCCTGATCTTCACCTCCAACCCGTTCCTGCGCTTGAACCCGGCCCCGCTGGAGGGCCGTGACCTCAATCCGCTGCTGCAGGATCCGGGGCTGATCATCCACCCGCCGATGCTGTACCTGGGCTACGTGGGTTTCGCGGTGCCGTTCGCCTTCGCCGTGGCCGCGCTGCTGGAGGGACGCGTGGACGCACGCTGGCTGCGCTGGACGCGGCCGTGGACCAATGTCGCCTGGGCGTTCCTGACCCTGGGCATCGCCCTGGGCAGCTGGTGGGCCTACTACGAACTGGGCTGGGGCGGCTGGTGGTTCTGGGATCCGGTCGAGAACGCCAGCTTCATGCCATGGCTGGTCGGCGCCGCACTGATCCACTCCCAAGCGGTCACCGAGAAGCGCGGCACCTTCGGCAGCTGGACCCTGCTGCTGGCGATCGCCGCATTCGCGCTGTCGCTGCTGGGCACGTTCCTGGTGCGCTCCGGCGTGCTGACCAGCGTGCACTCGTTCGCCGCCGATCCTTCGCGGGGCCTGTTCATCCTCGTGTTCCTGTCACTGCTGGTGGGTGGAAGCCTGCTGCTGTACGCGCTGCGCGCGGGCCAGCTGAGCATCGACGCCGATGATGCCCGCCGCGGCTTCACCGCCACCTCGCGCGAAACGCTGCTGCTGGCCAACAACCTGCTGCTGGCCACCGCCTGCGCGATGGTCCTGCTCGGCACGCTGTACCCGCTGCTGGCCGATGCGCTGGCGCTGGGCAAGATTTCGGTCGGCCCACCCTACTTCGGCAGCCTGTTCCTGCTGTTGATGGCGCCGTTGGTGCTGCTGCTGCCCTTCGGCCCGCTGGTGAAATGGCAGCGCGACCAGCCTTCGCGCGCCATGGCCCTGCTCGCCCCCTGGCTCGGTCTGGCGGTACTGCTCGGTGCGCTGGCCTGGTGGCAGGCGCCGCAGAACGGATGGAAAGCCGGCATCGGCGTCGCCGCGGCGGCCTGGGTCGCGCTGGGCACCGCCCGCTTCGTCTGGCAGCGGTTGCGTGGCAATGGCCGCTTTACTGCCGAAATGCTCGGCATGATCGTTGCCCATGCCGGCGTCGCCGTGTTTCTGGCGGGCGCGTTGCTGGTGGAAGCACTGAACGTGCAGCGCGAAGTGGCGCTGGCACCGGGCCAGCAGATCGTGGTCGGCGGTCACGAAGTGCGCTTCGAAGGCGTGGATCACCGCGAGGGCCCCAACTTCATTGCCGACCGCGGTCATCTGCGGGTATTCCGCGACGGCCGCGAACTGGCCCTGCTGCATCCGGAGAAGCGGCAGTACGCCAGCGGTGGCCAGGTGATGACCGAGGCCGGCATCGATGCGCGCATCGGCGGTGATGTCTACGTGGCATTGGGTGAGCCGCTGGGCAACAATGCATGGGCGGTCCGCGTCCACATCAAACCGTTCGTGCGCTGGATCTGGCTGGGCGCGCTGCTGATGGCCCTGGGCGGATTCATCACCGCCGCTGACCGCCGCTTCCGTCGTCCGTAGGAGTTCCCATGTCCGAGTCCCCCGCCCCGCGTTCCTCCCGCCCGCTGCCGCCGGTCGCCATCGTTATCGGCGTGCTGTTCTTCTTCGGCCTGCTCGGGTTGATGATCTACGGCGTGATGAAGTCGGGCGACCCGCAGCGCGACGTGCTGCCTTCGGCCCTCATCGACAAGCCCGCCCCCGCCTTCGCGCTGCCGGTGCTGCACGATCCGCAGATGATCGTGCGCAGCGAAGAACTGCGCGGTGCGCCCTATCTGCTGAACGTCTGGGGCAGCTGGTGCGCGGCCTGCCGCGAGGAACACCCGGTACTGACCCGTTTCGCCGAGAGCAAGCGCGTGCGCGTGATCGGCTACAACTGGAAAGACGACCCCACCGATGCCCTGCACTGGCTGGAACAGCTGGGCAATCCGTTCATGGTCGTGCTCAGCGACATCGAAGGCCGTACCGCGATCGACTGGGGCGTAACGGCCGCGCCGGAGACCTTCCTCGTCGACGGCAGCGGCATCGTGCGCCGGAAGTACAGCGGAGCGATGACGCAGGAGGTGGTCGACGAGAAGCTGATCCCGGCGCTGGAGAAGATCGAGAAGGCTCAGAACGATGCGGCCGGTTCGCAGCGCGTTGCTCCGTAGCGGCCTGCGCGGGCTGCTGGTACTGCTGCTGGCCGGGTCGTTGCCCGGCCTGGCGCAGCAACCACTGCATGACCCAAAGCCGCTGCAGTTCCGTGATAGAGCGGAGGAGCGTCGTTTCCACGACCTCGCCGCGCAGCTGCGCTGCGTGCAGTGCCAGAACCAGTCGCTGGCCGATTCCAACGCCCAGATCGCCCAGGACCTGCGCCGGGAGGTACTGCAGCTGATGCAGCAGGGCCATGACGATACGCAGATCAAGCGCTTCCTCGTCGCCCGCTATGGCGACTTCGTGCTTTACCAGCCCCCACTGCAGCCGGGCACCTGGTTGCTGTGGGGGGGGCCGCTGCTGGTACTGGGCGCCGGCGCGCTGGTGGTGGTGGGCATCGTCCGCCGTCGTGCCCGCACCGTGGCCGCCGCACCGCCGACATCGGCCGACGTGGGAGAGGACTGGTGAACGATTGGCTGCTTTTCGCGGCTGCCGCCAGCGCTGCGCTCACTGCGCTGCTGGTGTTGTGGCCGCTGCGGCGGCAAGGCCGCACCGGCTTCGTCGTCGCCGTGGTTGCCGTGGGCATCGCCGGCGCCTGCCTGTACCAGCTGGTGGGGAACCCGCAGGCGGCACGGGGGCAGCCGGCGCCATCGGTGGCGACCCTGCGCGAGGGCGTGCAGGCCCTGCAGGGCGCGCTGCAGCGCGATCCACAACGTGCCGATGGCTGGGCCCTGCTCGGCCGCTCGCAAAGCGAACTGGGCAACGCCGCCGCGGCTGCCGAAGCCTTCGCACGCGCGGTGGCACTGGCACCGGACGACCCGGGCGTGCTGGTGGAAGCGGCACAGGCGCGCGCCCAGGCCGATGCCGGAAAGCAGTTCGACGACACCGCTGTATCGTGGCTGCAGCGGGCGCGCACGCTGGCGCCCGAAGCCGAACGGGCCAGCTGGCTGCTCGGCATCGCCCTGCGCCAGCGCGGCCGCAACAGCGAAGCCGCCGATGTCTGGAGCGGCCTGCTGCCGCACCTGGAACCGGGTGCCGCGCAGGCGCTGCAGGCACAGATCGCCATTGCCCGCGAAGCGGCCGCACAGGCGCATGATCCGGCCCCGGCGACCTCGCCTGCACTGCTGCAGGTGCGTGTGCAGCTGCCCACCTCCGTGCAGCATGCGCAATGGCCCGCGGGCGCGCAGATCTTCGTGCTGGCACGTGCGGTCGGCGGCCCGCCGATGCCGGTCGCGGTGCGCAAGCTGCCTCTGGCTGGTTTTCCCGGCACGGTCGGACTTGGCGACGGCGACAGTCCAATGCCCACCGCCCCCCTGTCAGCGCATCGCGAGGTGGAAGTGCTGGCGCGGATCTCGCGCAGTGGCAGTGCCAATCGCGGCGACGGTGACCTGCAGAGCCTGCCGGTAAAGGTGACCCTGCCGCATGAGGACGTGGTGGAACTGCGGTTTCCGTAGCACCGCACCGCTGCGCTCGCCGGGCACGGCCCGGCAGAGGGTTGGCGTGCGACATTCGCCCGCTGATGGAAACCAGCGTGTCGCCAGCTCCACATGTGGCCCCGCTAGAATGCCCGCATGACCGAATTCATTCCGCCCGGCACCCGCTTCCATGCCCTGCCTTCGCCCTTCCCGTTCAAGCGCGGCGGCGCCCTGCACGGTGCGCGCGCGGCCTACGAGACCTGGGGCACGCTGGCTGCCGATGGGGGCAACGCGATCCTAATCGTCACCGGCCTGTCGCCGGACGCACATGCCGCCGGCAACGCAGGCAATCCCGCACCGGGCTGGTGGGAGGCGATGCTCGGGCCGGGCAAGCCGATCAATACCGACCGCTGGTTCGTGGTCTGCGTGAACTCGCTGGGCAGCTGCAAGGGCTCGACAGGACCGGCATCGATCAATCCGGCGACCGGCGAACCGTACCGACTCGACTTTCCCGAACTGTCGATCGAAGACGGCGCACGCGCCGCCGTCGAGGTGGTGCGTGCGCTGGGTATCGAACGGCTGGCCTGCGTGATCGGCAACTCGATGGGCGGCATGACCGCGCTGGCGGTGCTGATGCTGCATCCGGGGATCGCGCGCAGCCACATCAACATTTCCGGCAGTGCGCAGGCGCTGCCGTTCTCCATCGCCATCCGATCGCTGCAGCGGGAAGCGATCCGTCTCGATCCACGCTGGAACAGTGGCCGCTACGACGACACCCACTACCCGGAATCCGGCATGCGCATGGCGCGCAAGCTGGGGGTGATCACCTACCGCTCGGCGCTGGAATGGGACGGCCGCTTCGGTCGCGTGCGCCTGGATTCGGACCAGGCCGACGACGATCCGTTCGGCCTGGAGTTCCAGGTCGAAAGTTATCTCGAAGGCCACGCGCGCCGCTTCGTGCGCTTCTTCGATCCGAACTGCTATCTGTACCTGAGCCGCTCGATGGACTGGTTCGACCTGGCCGAGTATGCCGATGGCGATGTCATGGCTGGACTGGCCAGGATCCGTGTGGACAAGGCGCTGGCCATCGGTGCCAACACCGACATCCTGTTCCCGGTGCAGCAGCAGCAGCAGGTGGCCGACGGCCTGCGCGCCGGCGGCGCCGATGCACGCTTCATCGGACTGGACTCGCCGCAGGGCCATGATGCCTTCCTGGTCGATTTCGATCGGTTCGGCCCGGCTGTTCGCAGCTTCCTCGACGCGCTCTAGTGGGATGGCGGCGTCATCTCGCGCTGGCCGCCTTCGGCGCGCTGATCGCACTGACGATCAGCGGCGTTCTGCCCCTGTGGCTGGGCGGCTGGTGCCTGCTGGCCAGTGCCGTGTCGTTTGGCCTGTATGGCCATGACAAGCGCGCCGCACAACGCAACCACCGGCGCATTCCGGAACGGACACTCCAGCTGCTGGCCTTCGCCGGCGGCTGGCCTGGCGCATTGCTGGGCCAGGCGACGTTCCGCCACAAGCATCGCAAAGCCGCATTCCAGTGGGTATTCGGGCTGTGCGTGCTGGCCAATGTGGCCTCGATCGCCGTGATGCTGCGCGAATTTTCCTGATGAGGCGCGCCGCTCACGCCTCGCGGATCAGCGCGCCATCACGCAACCGGTACTGCGCGTCGACCACGCCATCGGGCAGGTCGTCATGGGTGATCATCAACAGGCTGCGACCGTCCAGCAGGCCAGCCAGATCCTGCAGCAGCGCATGGGCCGTGTCCACGTCCAGGCCTTCGGTCGGTTCGTCCAGCAACAGGATCGGCGCGTTGCGCAACAGCGCGCGGGCCAGCGCCAGGCGTCGCGCCTGACCCGCGGACATCGTCGCACCGTTCTCGCCAACCCAGGCCAGCAGGCCACCATTGCGCTCGGCCCACTCGCCCAGCCGCACCCTGTGCAACACCGCCCACAGTGCAGCATCGTCGGCATCAGGATCCCCCAGGCGCAGGTTCTCCGCCACGCTGCCGGCGAACACCGGGGCGTTCTGCGGCAGCCAGGCCAGCTGCCGATGCCAATCGGCCTGGGCGAAATCACGCAGGTCCCGCCCGCCATAGGTCAGCCGGCCCTGCTGCGGATCCCACAGGCGCAGCAGGAGGCTGGACAACGTGGTCTTGCCGCAGCCACTGTCGCCACGGATCGCGATGCGCTCGCCGGGCGCCAACGTCAGCTGCAGCCCGCGCAGCACCGGGCGTACCGCCCCCGGCCACTGGAAGTGGACGTCATCCCAGTGCACGCGTGCGTGCACCGGAACCGGCTGCGGTGCCAGCGGTTCGTCCACGGCCGGCGGCTGCTCGACGATGGACTGCAGGCGATCGGCCGAGATGCGACCGGACTGCAACGACTGCCATGCCAGGCCCATCCCCGCCCACAGCTCGATCAGCGCCACCGTCAGGAACACCAGTCCGGCTGCCATTTCAGCGGCGATGCGCTGCTGCTCGGCCGCATGCAGGGCCAGTGCCAGCATGGCCACCAGGCCAAGTCCGGCCACGCTGCCGTGCAGTGTCGACGCGGCGATCAGGCGCCAGCGGCGACGGCGATCACGCGCGGCCAACTGCTTGGCGGCCACCCGCACCTTCAGCTGCCACGCCGCATCGGCATGCAGCGCCGCCAGATCACCCGCGCCTTCCAGTCCTTCAAACGCGGCAGTGCGCAGCGCGGCTCGATGCGCGGCGCGATCCGCTTCCTCGCCATCGCGGCCACGCACGCCCAGCCACGGCACACCGAAGGCAATCAGCGCGGCCAGCACCGCCAGCAGCACCGCTGCGGACGGCAGGATCATCGCCGCCGACAGCACGGCCACCGTCGACAGGGCACCCAGCGCGACCAGCGGGCCCAGCGCGCGGACCAGCAGGCCGTCCACTTCACCGATATCACCGAGCAGGCGCGCGAGCAGCTCGCCGGTGCGGGTGGCACCCAGCCGCGCGGGCGCCAGTGGCAGGGCGCGCCGGAAGAACCACACCCGCAGGTCACGGGCGATGCGCAACGTGGCATCGTGGCCAACCAGCTTCTCGAAATAACGGGAAACGATGCGTGCCATGGTCAGGCCACGGATGCCGGCCGAAGGCGAAAAGAAGTTGAAGCCCTGGCCGAGACCGGCGGCACCGGCCAGCGCCGCTGCGGTGAGGAAGCCACCGGACAGGCCAAGCAGGGCGGTACCTGCCAGCATCGTGGTCCACAGCAGCAGCATGGTCAGCAGCAGACGCGGCCGCTGCTGCAGGAACACCGCACGCAGCGTATCGGGCGAGCGGCTCATGCGTGCACCGCCTGCGCCGGCTCGACCAGACGTCCTTCCGGCAGCAGCAGGCAGCGATCAGCCCAGGCGATCACGGCCGGGCTGTGGGTGGCAACCACCACGCTGCGACCGCGCGCGTAGGCGGCAAGACTGCGCAGCAGCGCGGCCTCGGTATCTGCATCGAGGAAGGCGGTTGGCTCATCCAGCAACAGCACCTGCGGGTCGCGCAGCAGCAGGCGGGCCAGGCCGATGCGTCGTGCCTCGCCTCCGGACAGGCCGAAGCCGCGTTCACCGATGATCGTATCCAGCCCCCGCGGCAGCCCCTGCGCGAACGTGAGCACCTGCGCTGCCTCGGCCACCGCGCGCAATCGTGCATCACTGGCGCCAGGATCGGCCAGCCGCAGGTTATCGGCGATGCTGCCGTGGAACAGATAGGGGCGCTGGCTGGCATAGGCCACCTGCACGCCGGGGCGCAGCATCAGCCTGCCCTCGCGCGGCGGCAGCCAGCCGGCCAGTGCCTCCAGCAGCGTGCTCTTGCCGCTGCCGCTGGCACCCACCAGTGCCAGCCGCTGGCCTGGCTCCAGCAACACATCCACGCCCTGCAGCACATCCTGTGACGCGCCCAGCGGGCGCAGCACCAGGCCCTGCGCCTGCAGCGGCGGCAGTGCGGCCTCGGCCGGCTCCACTGCCAGCGGCACGACCTCGTTCTCGATCAGTCCCTGCTCATCCGGCAACGACTGCAGCAGGCGCTCCACTTCGGCTGCCGCGGCCAGCGCGTTGGCACGATCGTGATAATGCGCGGCCAGCCGTCGCAGCGGTGCATAGAATTCCGGTGCCAGCAGCAGGCAGAACAGGCCTGCGCCCAATGTCGGCACGGCCGCATGCAGCGACATCATGCCCAGATAGCTCAGGCCCAGGTACAGCGCGACCATCGCCACGCTGACGGAAGCGAAGAACTCCAGCACCGTGGACGACAGGAACGCGATCCGCAGCACTTTCATCGTGCGCAGCCGCACGCCCTCGGCAGCGGCTTCTATGCCCGCCAGCTCAGCCTCGCCCCGTCCGTACACGCGCAGCAGGCCCAGGCCCTTGATGCGGTCGGCGAAATGGCCGCTCATGCGCGCCAGCTCACCCAGCTGCGCGCGACCTGCCGCTTCGGCGCCCCACCCCACCAGCATCATGAAGAACGGCACCAGCGGCGCCGTGAACAGCAGGATCAGCGCCACCACCCAATCCACCCAGGCCACCGCGGCCAGGATCAGCACGGGCACCACCACCACTTCAGTGCGCACCGGCAGGAAACCGCTGTAATAATTCTCGATCGCATCACCGTGATGCAGCAGCAGCTCGCCCAGCTCGCCGGTGCGGCGCTGCCGCAGCCACAGCGGCCCGTGGCCGAGCAGGCGCGCGAACACGCGCTCGCGCAGGGCCAGGCGGGCAGTGTCGGCAACATCGCCGGCGGCAGCCTGGGTCGCGCTGCCCAATGCCGTGCGCAGCAGGAGGATCAGCGCCAGTGCGGCCAGCACCGGCAGGCCCGAGGACAGCGGCGCCTGCTCCACCAGCACCTGCTGCACCAGCCAGGCGATGGCGGCGGCCTGGCCGATCAGCAGCGCGCCGGACAGGCTGATGCATACGGCCGCCAGGCGCTGGCGGCCCCGTGCCCCCCGCGCAAGGTCGGCCAGCCACGCGGTGCGGGCACGCCGCTGCCGGTTCGTCTCGGCTTCCGGCGAAAGGACGGTCGGTTCGGCAGCGCTCAAAGGGTCTTCACAGGGAGTGGAGGATGGATGGCATTGTAGGCACAGGCAACAGCCTCCCCCTGCGGCCAGGGGTCGCAGTTTTCACAGGGCCCGCATACGATCTCTTCGCGTACCTGTTCATACATTGATCTGGATCAAGGCTGTCTGAAGTAGTCGGTCACATCATTCACGTCGTAGACCACCCTTCCCGCCACCTGCAACGGCACTATCCAACGAGGTAGCCAGGCCATGATTGATCAGACAGTCGTAGAACTGTCGCGGCTGCAATTCGCGCTGACCGCGATGTACCACTTCCTATTCGTACCACTCACCCTGGGCCTGTCGTTCATGGTCGCCATCATGGAGAGTGTCTACGTGATGACCGGCAAGGAGATCTGGCGCCGGATGACCCTGTTCTGGGGCGTGCTGTTCGGCATCAACTTCGCCATGGGCGTGGCCACCGGCATCGTCATGGAATTCCAGTTCGGCATGAACTGGTCGTACTACAGCCATTATGTGGGTGACATCTTCGGTGCGCCGCTGGCGATCGAAGGGCTGATGGCCTTCTTCCTGGAAGCCACCTTCGTCGGCCTGTTCTTCTTCGGCTGGAACCGCCTGAGCAAGGTCAAGCACCTGACGGTCACCTGGCTGATGGCGCTGGGCACCAACCTGTCGGCGGTGTGGATCCTGATCGCCAACGGCTGGATGCAGAACCCCACCGGCGCGGTGTTCAACCCGGAAACCATGCGCATGGAAGTGGTCGATTTCATGGCCGTGGTGTTCAACCCGGTGGCGCAGGCCAAGTTCGTGCATACCGTCAGCGCCGGCTACGTGACCGGCGCGGTGTTCGTGATGTCGATCAGTGCCCTGTTCCTGCTGCGCAACAAGCACAAGGACCTGGCCCGCCGTTCGTTCGCGGTGGCCGCTGCGTTCGGCCTGCTGTCATCGCTGTCGGTGGTGGTGCTGGGCGATGAGAGTGGCTACGCCGCCAGCGAGCACCAGAAGATGAAGCTGGCCGCGATCGAGGCGATGTGGGAGACCGAGCGTGCCCCGGCGGACTTCACCGCCTTCGGCATTCCCAACCAGCAGACGCACCAGAACGACTATGCGGTGAAGATCCCATACCTGATGGGCCTGATCGCCACCCGTTCGCTGGACCAGCCGATCCCGGGCATCCTGGAACTGGTGGAGCGCGCCGAGCACCGCGTACGCGGCGGCCAGCTCGCCTACGGTGCGCTGGAGCGCCTGCGCGCCAACAAGAACGACGTCGAAGCCCGTGAGATGTTCGACCGCCACTGGCAGGATCTGGGCCATGGGCTGCTGCTCAAGCGCTACCGCGAGGACATCCTCAACGCCACCCCCGAACAGATCTCGCAGGCGGCAATGGATACCGTGCCGCGCGTGATGCCGCTGTTCTGGACCTTCCGCGTGATGGCGGGCCTGGGCTTCTACCTGATCGCCTTCTTCGCATTGGCCTTCTACTACTCGTGCCGCAACAACTTCCAGGACAAGCGCTGGTTCCTCACGCTGGCCCTGTGGACGCTGCCGGCACCGTGGATCGCGATCGAATGCGGCTGGTTCGTGGCCGAGTACGGCCGTCAGCCCTGGGCGGTTGATGGCGTGCTGCCGACGTTCTACGCGGCATCGGGCCTGGCCCTGCACCAGATCGTGCTGACCCTGGCCGGCTTCACCGCGATCTACACCGCACTGATCGTGGTCGAGATCAAGCTGATGCTCAAGGCGATCCGCAAGGGTCCGGACGAGGTGCTGCCGTCGCTGCAGTCGCCCCGCCCGCATGCTTCCCACAATGCCGCAGCGCCGGCCGCCGGCCAGGCCTGAGGCAGGAGAAAACCAAGATGGATTTCATTCTTCTGGACTACACCACGCTGCGCGTGATCTGGTGGCTGCTGCTCGGCATCCTGCTGATCGGCTTCGCGGTGATGGATGGTTTCGACCTGGGAGTGGGCACGCTGCTGCCTTTCGTGGCCCGCACCGACGCCGAGCGCCGGCTGGTGATCAACACCATCGGCCCGGTATGGGAAGGCAACCAGGTGTGGCTGATCCTGGGTGGTGGTGCGATCTTCGCCGCCTGGCCGCCGCTGTACGCGGTCAGCTTCTCAGGCTTCTACCTGGCGATGTTCGTCATCCTGTTTGCCCTGATCCTGCGCCCGGTCGGCTTCAAGTTCCGCAGCAAGATGCCGGGCGAGCGCTGGCGCAACACCTGGGACTGGGCGCTGTTCATCGGCGGCTTCATCCCTGCGCTGATCATGGGCGTGGCGGTGGGCAACGTCCTGCTGGGCGTGCCGTTCCACTTCGATGACAGCATGCGCATCTTCTACACCGGCTCGTTCTTCGGGCTGCTGATGCCGTTCGCGCTGCTGGCCGGCCTGCTCAGCGTTTCCATGCTGGTGGCCCACGGTGCCGCGATGCTGGTGATCAAGACCGATGGCCCGGTGGCTGAACGCTCGGCACGCTTTGGCAGCATTGCCGCGCTGATCGCCTTCGCACTGTTCGCGGTGGGGGGAGCCTGGGTGGCCTTCGGCCTGCCGGGCTACCAGATCACCTCGCAGGTGATCACCGACGGCGCCACCAACCCGCTGCTGAAGAGCGCCGAGCTGGGCGCGGCCGGCGGCTGGATGCGCAACTACAGCACCATGCCGGCGACCCTGCTGGCGCCGCTGGTCGGCCTGCTTGGCCTGCTCGCCAGCGCGGTGCTGCTGCGTGCCCGTCGCGGCGGCCTGGCCTTCATCGCCTCCGGCGCAGCCATCGCCGGCATCATCCTGACCGTCGGCTTCGCGATCTTCCCGTTCCTGCTGCCGTCATCCAGCCAGCCCACCTCCAGCCTGACCGTGTGGGATGCCTCGTCCAGCCATCTGACCCTGTGGATCATGCTGCTGGCCACGGTGGTGTTCCTGCCGATCATCCTCGCTTACACCACCTGGGTGTACCGCGTGCTCAAGGGCAAGACCACCAGCGATGAAATGGGCAGCAACCCCAACGCCTACTGATCCCCTGCCTCCCAAGGAGAACCGAACATGTGGTATTTCGCCTGGATCCTCGGCGCCGGCCTCGCCTCGACGGTCGCCATCCTCAACGGCATGTGGTTCGAAGCCCGCGAACAGAACCGCATCGACACAGAGAATCGTCGCTGAAATGTAAAAAAACCTTGCCGCCCAGGCCTTCACACGGTATCTTAGGCGGCTCCTTCGGGGTGTAGCTCAGTCTGGTAGAGCGCTACGTTCGGGACGTAGAGGTCGCAGGTTCGAATCCTGTCTCCCCGACCACTTCGGTGGTCGCATTGAAGCCTGGTGAAGTCGTCCAGGCTTTTTTGTTCCCTGAAGAGCCGCTGCCCCGGCAGCGTGAAGGAAACGGCGTTCACCCCTTGCCGCCATCGGGGTGAATGGCTAGAATAGGCGGCTCCCTTCGGGGTGTAGCTCAGTCTGGTAGAGCGCTACGTTCGGGACGTAGAGGTCGCAGGTTCGAATCCTGTCTCCCCGACCACTCCGGTGGTCACCAAGAAGCCTGGAAGACGCCATCGTCCTCCGGGTTTTTTTGTGTCTGCCGTCCAGCGACCCGCCGGACGCAACGCCGGAGAGGCGCGCCGCAGCGTGCCGGAAGGTGCCGATAGCGACAGATTGCGCCGACGGGACCTCGCCCCGCCAGCCACGTACAATGATGTCCACTCCCCCACCTGCCGCGTCGGCGTAGACCGATGCCGGCGCTGCACGCCACTGTGGCGGCGTGCGACACCTGCAAGGACCACCATGAGCTCCTCCTCATCCGAATCGCCGTCGCTGCTGCACGGCCGCGTTCTGGCATTCGCCGCCATCCTGCTGGCGGCGGTCAACCTGCGCACTGCCGTCACCTCGATCACCCCGCTGCTGGACGTACTGGGCCAGCAGTTCGGATTCGGCACCACCATGACCGGCGTACTGGGCATGCTGCCGACCGCCTCGTTCGCGCTGTTCGGCGTGGCCACGCCGGCCGTGGCCCGGCGCCTGGGCCTGGAGCGCACCACCCTGCTGGCGATGATCCTGGCCACGGCAGGCCTGCTGCTGCGCTCCAGCGCCGGCAACGTCGGCACCCTGCTGCTGGGCGCGGTCGTCGCGCTGGCTGGAATGGGCATCGGCAACGTGGTGGTGCCGCCGCTGGTGAAGCGCTACTTCGCCAACAAGGTCGGCACCATGAGCACGCTCTACATCAGCGTGCTGCAGCTGGGCACCATGCTGCCGGCACTGCTGGCGGTGCCGGTGGCCAGCGCGGCCGGCTGGCGCGTATCGCTGGGCATGTGGGCATTGCTGGCATTGGCCGCCGCGCTGCCGTGGCTGGTACTGGCCAGGCGCGCGCCGAAGCCGCAGGCCGACGCTGCCGATCCCACCGCGCAGCCTCACGGCAAGGTCTGGCGCACCTCGTTGGGCTGGAGCATGACGCTGATGTTCGGCATGACATCGCTGATGACCTATTCGATGTTCACCTGGCTGCCGCGCATCGTGGTCGAAGCCGGCGCCACACCTGCGTTCGGTGGGGTGATGGTGGCGGTGTTCTCGGCGCTGGGCCTGTTGCCGTCGCTGGTCATTCCGTCGATGGCGGTGCGCCTGCAGAATCCGTTCCCGCTGGTCCTGATCGGCTATTCGTCATTCGTGATCGCCTTTGCCGGCCTGCTGCTGGCCCCCATGAAGGCGCCGCTGCTGTGGGCCTGCCTGCTCGGCGTGGGCCCCTCGACCTTCCCGCTGGCGCTGACCCTGATCAACCTGCGCACGCGTACCCCGACCGGTTCCGCCGCGCTGTCCGGCTTCATGCAGGGCGTGGGTTACAGCTTCAGCTGCCTGGGTCCGTTCCTGGTCGGTTGGCTGCATACCGTCAGCAACGGCTGGACGCTGCCGTTCGGCTTCCTGTTCGGCTGCGCCACGCTGATGCTGTGCGCATCGTGGGTGGCCTGCAAGCCGCGAAAGCTGGAAGACCTCTGGTAAACGGCTCGCCGCCGGCGCAGGCCTGGCGGCTGCCGGGTCAGACCCGCGTCTGACCCTCGCCGCGGACCACGAAGCGCTCGACCGTCAGTGCCTCCAGCCCCATCGGACCATAGGCATGCAGGCGCGTGGTGGAGATGCCGATCTCGCTGCCCAGCCCAAGCTGGCCGCCGTCCGAAAAGCGCGAGGACGCGTTGACCATCACCACCGCCGAGCGCAGCGCATTGACGAACCGCTCGGCATTGACGGCATCGGTGGTCGCGATCACTTCGGTGTGATCGGAGGTATAGCGGCGGATATGCGCGATTGCCGCATCGAGATCATCGACGACGCGCACGGCCAAAACCAGATCGAGGAATTCGGCTGCGTAGTCCTCGTCGGTCGCCTCGGTGCTGCCCGGCAGCAACGGACGCGCGTGGGCATCCGCGCGCAGTTGTACGCCCCGTTCGCCAAGCGACTGCGCCACGCGTGGCAGGAACTCCGCCGCCACGCGCCGATGCACCAGCAGCGTCTCCAGTGAATTGCATGCGGCCGGCCGGCTGCACTTGCCATCGACCAGCAGGCCGATGGCCTGGTCGAGATCGGCGCTGGCATCCACGAACAGATGGCAGACGCCCTTGTAGTGCTTGATCACCGGTACGCGCGCGTGTTCGGCGACAAAGCGGATCAGGCCTTCGCCGCCCCGCGGAATCGCCAGGTCGATCAGCTCGTGCAGCTGCAGCAGCTCCAGCATCGCCTCACGCCGCAGGTCGGTCAGTACAGTCACCGCTGCGGGGGGAACACCGTTGGCCTGCAACGCACCGGCCAATGCCTGGGCAATGGCGGTATTGGAATGGATCGCCTCGGAGCCCCCACGCAGGATCACGCCGTTGCCTGCCTTCAGGCACAGTGCGGCCGCTTCGGCGGTCACGTTCGGGCGCGCCTCGTAGATCATCGCGATCACGCCCAGCGGCACCCGCACTTTCTGCACGCGGATGCCATTGGGGCGGACGTCGTTGCGGGTCACCTGCCCGACCGGATCGGGCAACGCGGCAACCTCACGCACCGCGTCGGCCATCGCCAGCAGACGCGGCGGGTCCAGTGCCAGCCGGTCCAGCATGGCACTGCCGACGCCCTTGTCGCGCGCGGCGGCCAGGTCGCGTGCATTGCCGGCCAGGATCTGGCCGGCATTCACTTCCAGTGCCTGTGCCATGGCCTGCAGCAGCGCGCGCCGCGCTTCGCTGTCGAGGCCTGCAACCGCCTGGGCCGCGTCACGGCAGGCGCGTGCCTGTGCTTGGATGTCACTCATCGGGGTGTCCTGCGGTCCGGTCATGGCAGCACCAGATCGTCACGATGGACGACGCTGCCCCCATAGTTGTAGCCCAGTACGGCCTGGATGTCGCGCGAATGGCGGCCAGCGATGCGGCGCACGTCGTCAGCCGCGTACTGGCTGACACCACGGGCAACGCAGACCCGCCCTTCGGCGGTGTTCCAGCACACCTGCACCATGTCGCCCCGGCGGAAATCACCGTCGGCACCGGTGATGCCACCGGGCAGCAGCGAGGCGCCCTTCTCACGCATCGCCTGCGCCGCGCCCGCGTCGATCACGATCGCGCCATCGGCCAGGGGGGCATGGCGCAGCCAGTGCTTGCGCGCCGCTTCACGGCTGCGTGCGGCATGGATCCGGGTGCCGAACAGGCGATCCTGCGCCAGCGCGCGCACCACCTCGCCGCTGCGGCCGTTGAACAGATAGGTTTCGATACCCAGCCGGCCGGCCTTGGCTGCGGCCTCCAGCTTGGTACGCATGCCCCCGGTGCCCGCGCGCGAGCCGGCGCCGCCGGCCATCGCCAGCACGTCCGGGCCCAGTTCCGGCACATCGTGCAGCGGCCGTGCGTCGGCCACGGTGCGCGGATCGGCGCTGTACAGGCCATCGATGTCGGTGGCGATGAACAATGCGTCGGCATCGACCAGCGCCGCCACGGTCGCGGCCAGGTTGTCGTTGTCGCCGAGCTTGAGTTCATCCACCGAGACGGTGTCGTTCTCGTTCACCACCGGCAGCGCACCCAGCCGCAGCAGTTCGGTGAGGGTGGCGCGGGCGTTGAGGTAGCGGCGGCGGTTGCGCAGGTCGTCGTGGGTCAGCAGCACCTGCGCGACCGGGCGCTCGAAGAAGCGCTGCCACAGGCCGATCAGCTGCGCCTGGCCAAGCGCAGCCAGTGCCTGCCGCGCGGCCATCGCAGCGCCCGGCGCATCGGCACGCGGCAGGATCGCGCGGCCGGCGGCGACCGCGCCCGACGAGACGATCACCACTTCGCGGCCAGCCAGCACATTGGCCGAGACGAACTGGGCCAGGCCAAGCGCGTGGCGTGGCGACAGGCCGCCTCCATCGGCAGCGAGCAGGCTGCTGCCCACCTTCAGTACGGCACGTCGCCATGGCGGCAGCGCCTGTTCGGGAAACGGCGAAGCGACGGGGGCGGCGTGCGGGGTCATGGCCGGGCTCTCAGCGCGTATTCCATTCGTGCACGGTCAGCTCGGAGGCCTGCATCGTCACCAGCGGATCCGTGGCGACGATGGCCTGCGCCTGTGCGAGGCTCTCCACGTTGCACAGCACGTAGGCACCGCCGCTGCCGTCGGCGAAACCACCGGTGAGCTGCAGTTGGCCCTGCGCACGCAGTCCATCGAGGAAATCCAGATGCGGCTGCACAGCGGCGGCACTGAAGCCGGGCCGGCGCATGGCCAGGACCAGATAGACGGTGCCCGCCATCAGGACAGCGCCTGCCAGCGCGCGCGCAGCTCATCCAGGCGCAGGTCCGATGCCGAACCCGGCGAGACACGCGCGGCCAGGCTGCCCTCCGGCGTGCGTCCCTGCCCTGCGCTGTCGGCACCTGCCGCGGCGGCCTTGTAGGCGTCGCGGAACGGCACGCCGGCCACGGCGGCCTCGACCGCGACGTCGGTGGCATACATGCCGGAGTCGATCGCCGCGCGCAGCCTGTCCTCGCGCCATTCCAGATTGGCCAGCAGCGCCGGCAGCAGTTCCAGCGCGGCCAGGCCGCGACCGAAGCCGTGGAAGATGGCCCCCTTGGACGACTGCAGATCACGATGGTAGCCGGACGGCAGCGACAGCAGCTGTTCGATTTCGGTGCGCGCCGCAGCAACGCTGGCGTGGGTGGCACGCATCAGTTCGATCACATCGGGGTTGCGCTTGTTCGGCATGATCGAGCTGCCGGTGGTGTACTGCGCCGGCAGTGCGACGAAGCCGAATTCGGCGCTGGTGAACAGCGACAGGTCCCAGGCGATGCGACGCAGGTCCAGGGTAGCGCCACCCAGCGCCTCCAGGGCGGCCAGCTCGAACTTGCCGCGCGACAGCTGTGCATAGATCGGTGATACCTGCATGCGCGCGAAACCGAGCGCAGCCGTGGTGTGTTCACGGTCCAGCGGCAGGTTCACGCCATACCCGGCGGCGGTACCCAGCGGGTTGGCATCGACCAGCGCATGGGTGTCACGTGCACGGATGGCATTGTCGATGAAGGCTTCCGCCCAGCCGGCCCACCACATGCCCGCCGAGGACACGACGGCTCGCTGGATGTGCGTATAGCCCGGCACCGGCAGGTCCTTTTCCGCCTGAGCGCGGTCGAGCGCGACCTTGGCCACCTCGGCGCTGAGCTGGGCGACGCGCTGCAGCTTTTCCTTCAGCCACAGGCGCGTGGCGACCAGGATCTGGTCATTGCGGCTGCGACCGGTGTGGATCTTGCGGCCGGCATCACCCAACCGCTCGGTCAGGCGCGCTTCGATCGCCGAGTGACCGTCTTCATAGCGCGTATCCAGCACGAAACGGCCTGCGCGGAAGTCGTCTGCCAGCACCTCCAGCTCGCGCAGCAGGCCCTCCAGCTCGCTGGCGGCGAGGATGCCGATGTGCTGCAGGCCCTGTGCATGCGCGGCGCTGGCCGCGATGTCATGCAGGAAGAACTCACGGTCGAGGATTACGTCATCGCCGGCGAGGAAGGTCTGGATCTGGGCGTCGACAGCGACGCCGGGTTTCTGCCAAAGAAGGTCTGCCATGGGGGCTCCGGATGCGGGTTCAGTGCGGGATCGACGTCAGTTCGTCGATGCCCAGCGCAAGGTTGAGATTCTGCATGGCCTGGGTGGCCGCGCCCTTCAGCAGGTTGTCCAGGGTCGCCACCACCACTACCCGCTTGCCACCCGGGGCCAGGGTGAAGCCACCGATCTGGGCACCGTGGCGGCCGGCGATGCGGCTGACCCACGGCGCGTCATCCACCACCTCGATGAGTGCTTCGCCGGCATAGGCCTGCTGGAAACGCTCGACGATCTGCTCGCGCGTCTGTGCGCGGTTCAACCACAGATTGGCGGTCAGGGTGATGCCGCGGAAATGGGGCGCCACATGCGGCATGAACTCCACTGCCACCCCCAGCTGCACCGACACCTCGCGCTCGTGCACGTGGTTGGTCAGCGCGTACGGCATCAGGTTGTCGGCCAGCAGCTCGACGTTGTTCTTGTCGGAGGGCGTGGTGCCCGCACCGGAGTAGCCGGACACGCCGAAGCACTGCGGCGGCCCGGCCAGCAGGTCCAGCAGCGGATGGATCGCCAGCTGCATCGCGGTGGCGTAGCAGCCAGGATTGCTGATGTGCTTCTGCCCGGTGTAGCGACCCCGGGTCAGCTCCGGCAGACCGTAGTACCAGCTGTGGTCGAAGCGGTAATCGGCCGACAGGTCCACGATCACCGTATCGGGCCGGGCGCTTTCAAGCGCGGCCACGAACGGTGCGGCCAGGCCATTGGGCAGCGCCAGGATCACCGCGTCCACGCCCTTGGCCGCCACCGCCTCGGCGTCGAGGTTCTCGTAGCGCAGGTCACCCTGCACTTCCGGGTGATGGTCAGACAGGCGCTGCCCTGCACGTTCGCGCGACGATACGAACGCCAGGCGCAGGCGCGGATGCGCGGCAACGAGCTTGATCAGTTCGGCACCGGTATGGCCGCGGGCACCGATGATGCCCAGGGAGAAAATCGAATCGTTCATGCGTGGCTGTCCAGACGGTACTGCAGGTGGCGCTTCACGCCCTGCCATTCCGCATCGATGATGGAAAAGATGACGGTGTCGCGCGGCGTGCCGTCGGCATGCCGCTTGTGGTTGCGCAGCACGCCATCCTGCTTGGCCCCCAAGCGGGCGATGGCGGTGCGCGAGGTGGTGTTGAACCAGCTGGTTTCCAGCACCACGCTGATGCAGCCCATGACTTCGAAGGCATGCTGCAGCAGCAACAGCTTGGCCTCGGTATTGGCACCGGTACGCTGCGCGCGCGGTGCATACCAGGTATAGCCGAGACTGAGCCTGGGCACGGCGGCATCCAGGTCATAGAAGCGGGTGCTGCCGACGATGTCGCCAGCGGCATCACGGATGACGAAGGGCAGCACCCTGCCCTCCGCCTGCGCCTGCAGTGCGGCCTGTACGTAGGCGCCTGCCTGTGCCGGCGCCGGCACCTGGGTGTACCAGAGCCGGTCCAGTCCGCTGCCCTCCAGCGCGGCACGCAGGCCGTCCACGTGTCCCTGCTGCAAGGGCTGCAGCGTCACATGCTGGCCGCGCAGGGTCGGCACCGTCGCCCAGGTGTCGGTGACGGTCATCGTTCAGCCCTGCAGGCTCGGTGCGCGTGCAGCGCAGTGATCGACATAGGTGCGGATGCGGTCGATGCCATCGGCACCGAACCAGAACACCTTCCACTGGTCCTGCTTGTAGCAGCCGTCGGATTCGGCGTAGTAGAAGTGGTTGATCGGATTGCCGTGACGCGAGCGCCAGAACAGCTGAGGCGTTTCCTCCAGCATCACGTTCCAGACCGCACGCCCCAGGCCCTCGCCCTGCGCATCATCGAGCACGGCGAACTTGTCCAGATAGACACCTTCGGCCTCGTTGGTCAGGATGACGGCCGTCCGATAGTTCTCGCTGACGTACGCGCGCAGCAGCCTGGTCTTCTGGAAGTAGTCCGGCACCAGGGTGCGGCCGAAGCTGGATTCGATCAGGCCCTTCAGGCGTGGCAGATCCAACTCGTCCCACGTGGCCGCGCGCAGCACCTTCTCGCCCTTGCGCACCAGCGTGCCTGAGCCCTTGTGGGTGAACAGTTCCTTGGCCAGATCGGCCGGGCGGGTGATCGACACCGACGATTCCAGCGGCAAGCGATCGAGCAGATCCTTGATCTGTTCGATCTTGACCTTCATGCCGCCGTGGATCCACGGCTGTGCGATCAGGTGGTCGTACTCGGTGGACAGGTTGATCGAATCGATGACGTTGCCCGCCTCGTCCAGCAGGCCACCGGTACCGGTCAGGAAGATGATCTTGTACGGCTGCAGTTCCTGCACCAGTTCGTTGGCGGCAAAGTCGGCATTGACGTTCAGGATCTGTCCGCCGGCGGTCTCACCCAGGCTGGTGATGACCGGGATCGATCCGGCGCGCAGGCTGGCTTCGATCGGCGCCAGGTTGACCTTCTTCACTTCACCGACCAGGCCGTAGGTGTCCACGTCCAGGTACTCGGCCTCGAACACGCCACCGGTGATCGAGGTGGCACGCGCTCCATTCTGCTGCAGGGCTTCGACAAGGCGCAGGTTGGATTGCTGGAACACCCGGCGCACGATCGCCAATGCTTCCGGCGAGGTCACGCGCAGGCCGTTGACGGTCTGCTTCTCGATGCCAGCAGCGGACAGCTCGGCGTCCAGCTGAGGGCCGGCACCGTGCAGCACGATCGGGGTCAGCCCGACTTCCTGCAGGAAGGACAGCGAGGAAGTCAGCGCTTCAAGATCGTCGCGCAGCACGGCGCCACCGACCTTGACCACGGCGAAGCGCTTGGCGTCCAGCTGCGAGAAGCGCTTGAGGTACTGGCTGATCTCCTTCGCGCTGGCCATGCTGGACAGCAGGCGCACGATGGTCTGGCGGGTCTGGCGGTGGGGCTGGAGGGCAGGAGACATTTCGGTTTCGTCACGGGCGGCGGTCGCCGCGTTGCAGTTCCACCATGCCGGGGCGTGGCGGCGTTGTGGGGTTGATCAGGCGCCGGCGCCGATGATGCGGTGCACGGCGTCGGTATAGCGTTGCAGCTGCTCCAGCGTCACGAACTCATCGGCCGTGTGGGCCTGGGCAATGTCGCCGGGGCCGAACACCAGCGTGGTATAGCCTGCCGCGGAGAACAGCGAGGCCTCGGTCCAGAAGTCCACCGCGTTGCCGATCGGCAGCTCCAGCGCATCGGCCACGTCACGCGCCAGCAGACGGCGGTTCTCGGCTTCGGCGATGTCACCGGCCGGGAGGCTGGGGCCACGGAAGGTTTCGGTGAACAGCGCGGCTTCCGGTTCGGCAAGACCCGCGAAGGTCGCCAGCAGCGCATCGATGTCCATCGAGGGCAAGGGGCGGAAGCCGAAACGCACTTCGGCTGCCGGTGCGATCATGTTGGCCTTGATCCCGCCTTCGACGCGCCCGATGTTGAAACGCAGGCCGGTCAGGCCACCGAAGCGTGCAGATGCAAGGGAATCCACATGATCCAGGGCCCGATTGCCCCAGCGCATCGCCTGGTGCAGCGCACTGGCGGCGGCATCCTGCCTGCCGGACGCATGGCCCGCACGGCCGGCGAACTGCATCAGCACCGAGCTGATGCCACGGTGCGCGAGCACGGCCTCGCTCATGGTCGGCTCGGCCACCAGCACCGCGTCATAGGCAATGCCACGGGCCAGGAACGCGGCGATGCAGCGTGGATCGTTGGCTTCCTCGTCGCTGGAGAACAGGAACGCGGCGTCGCCGTCACTGGCATTGGCCGCAGCCACCAGCGCCGCCGCAGCGCCCTTGATGTCACACACGCCCAGGCCGACCACACGATCGTCCAGGCGGCGCATCACGTGCGGGTCGGCAGTCCAGTGTGGCGAATCCGGCACCGTGTCCAGATGCACGTTGAACAGGTACTTCGGTGTGCCGCGCACGGCATACAGGCTGACCGCACCGGCCCCGTGATCGATCACTTCAACGGTGAAACCCGGCAGGTTGGCGCGCAGGTAATCGAAGATGCCAGCGGTGCTGATCGCGCGCGGCGGGTTGCGGGTGTCGAAGGACACCAGGGCCTGCAGGTGATCGAGTGTCTGTTCAAGCATGAATCAACAGTTCCTGTGAAATTCCGCCGGGCATGGCCCGGCGCTACCGTATCGCCTCTGCTGGAGCGCCCCAGCGCAATCGCGGTCAACCGCGATTGACCTGCGCGTACAGCGTGGAGCTCATGCCGAACAGCTTGATGAAGCCTTCCGCCTCTTCCACGCCCCAGTCGGCCGACTGCGCATAGGTGGCGCCCTTGGTGTTGAGCAGATGCGGCGACTTCACCGCCACCGCGTCCACGCGCCCGCCACGGGTCTCCAGTACCACTTCGCCGTTGACCTTGGCCTGCGAGGACTTCAGGAACGCTTCGATGTCGGTCTTCAGCGGGTCGTGATAGAAGCCTTCGTAGACCAGCTCCACCCACTTGCGCGCCACGTCCGGCTTGAAGCGGTTCTGCTGCTTGGTCAACACCGCGTCTTCCAGCGCGCGGTGGGCGGCCAGCAGCGAAACCAGGCCAGGGGCCTCGAACACGATGCGGCCCTTCAGGCCGATCACGGTGTCGCCGGTGTACACGCCACGGCCCACGCCGTAGGGAGCGAACAGCTTGTTGAGCTGTGCCAGGATCTGGTCGCCCGGCAATGCCTTGCCGTCGAGCTCGACCGCTTCGCCCTCGACGAACTTCAGGGTGACGGTCAGCGCCTGTTCCGGCCATTCACTGCGCGGCGAGCACCAGCCACGTGCGCCCTCGCCCGGAGCTTCCCAGCGGTCGATCTCGCCACCGGACATGGTCACGCCCAGCAGGTTCTCATTGATGGTGTAGGCCTGCTGCTTGGCGCGCACGCCGAAACCACGCTCTTCCAGGTACTTCTGTTCGTAGGCGCGGGTCTGGGTGTGCTCCTTCTGGATCTCGCGGATCGGCGCGATGATCTGGTAGTCGCCCAGCGCCTTCACCGCCAGATCGAAGCGGACCTGGTCGTTGCCCATGCCGGTGCAGCCGTGGGCGATGATGTTGGTGCCCAGCTCGGCGGCACGCTTCAGCGCGGCATCGACGATCAGGTAGCGGTCCGAGACCAGCAGCGGGTACTGGCCCTGGTAGCCCTCGCCCGCCCACACGAACGGCTTGACGAAGCCCTCCCAGATGGCCGGGCCACCGTTGACGGTGACATGGCTGGTCACGCCCAGCTCGGCGGCACGCTTCTCGATGAAATCACGCTCTTCATCATCCACGCCGCCGGTGTCGGCGAACACGGTATGCACGTTGTAGCCGCGCTCCTGCAGGTACGGCACGCAGAAGCTGGTATCGAGGCCACCGGAGAAGGCGAGAACGACGTCTTTGTTGCTCATGGGGGGTAATGTCCTGGTAGCGCCGGGCCATGCCCGGCGGGGTTTTTGTATGGGAAAGAATCAGCGCCCGGCAACCGCCGCCATGATCGCCTTCTGTACGTGCAGGCGGTTCTCGGCCTCGTTGATGGCGATGCACTGCGGCGAGTCCATCACCGCGTCGGTCGCCTTCACGTTGCGACGCAGCGGCAGGCAGTGGCTGAAGACACCGTTGTTGGTCAGTGCCATCTTGCGTTCGTCGACGATGAAGTGCTTGAACTGGTCGCGGATCGGCTTTTCCGGCTCCCAGTTGCCGAAGAACGGCAGCGCGCCCCAGCTCTTGGCGTAGACCACATCGGCACCGGCGTAGGCGCTGTCGATGTCATGGCTGATCTTCAGCGAACCGCCGCTCTCGGCCACGTTCTGCTCGGCCCAGCCCATGTAGCGGTCGTCGAGAATGTAGTCGGCGGTCGGGCACAGCAGGGTCACGTCCATGCCCATGCGGGTGGCGATGGTCAGCGCCGAGTTGGCCACGGCGGTATTCAGCGGCTTGGGATGATAGGTCCAGGTCAGCACGTACTTCTTGCCGCGCAGGTCCTGGGTGCCGAAGTGCTCCTGCAGCGCCATCACGTGAGCCAGTTCCTGGCACGGGTGGGTGATGGTCTCCATGTTGATCACCGGCACCGGCGAATACCTGGCGAAGCTGTTGAGCACGATGTCCTGGCGGTCATAGGCCCAGTCCACGAACTTCGGGAACGCGCGCACGGCGATGATGTCGCAGTAGCGGCCCAGCACCTTGGCCACTTCGGCGATATGTTCTTCGGTATCGCCGTCCATCACCGTACCGAGGTTGAACTCGATCGGCCACGCATCCTTGCCCGGTTGCAGCACCACCGCGTGCGCACCCAGCTGGAACGCGCCCAGCTCGAAGCTGGTGCGGGTGCGCATCGACGGATTGAAGAACACCAGCGCGATCGACTTGCCCTTGAGCTGGTCGCCGAGCTTGTTGCGCTTGAACAGCGCTGCCTGGGTCAGCAGCGCATCAAGCTCGCTGCGGCTCCAGTCCTGGGTGTTCAGGAAGTGCTTGGGGGACATCATCTTTCCTTGCGTGGCGGCGTCAGGTTCGACGCGGTGGAAGGGAAATGCGGAAACCAAAGGTGGGGTGAAATCGTTGCAGTTGAAGCTTTCAGGAAGCGGAAACGAAAAAACCCAGCCGGCGGGCTGGGTTTCTATCGGACGAACAGCAAAAAGCTCCGGTTACCCAGCGAGAATGTGGGGTTCCGGTCGACGGGCACGCGAGGTCATACCCGACGCCTGTCGGGCTGCGCTGCTGTCGTGCTGGAAGTCGGTGAGCTTCATGGCCGGGCATCTTTGCACGCGGCCGGCGCCGGCGCAAGGGGCCGGGGTCCCAGAATCAGGGATTGCTGGCGGTGCCCTGCTCCGGGCCGACCCAGGGCGTGATCGAGACCCGGACCTTGAGCCGGTTGCCAGGGTCTTCCGGCAGGCGCGAGCGGTACTTGGTGCCCCTGTAGACGTAATCCACGTCGTAGGCGATGGGCCGACGGAACTCGCGCCCGACGGGAACGATCCGGCAGTCGCGGGTCAGCATCGGCCCGTTGTTGGTGGGACCGGTGGGCGCGGTGGGCGCCTCGGCTGCGGTCTCGTCCACCGCCTCCTCGTCGCTGCGCTTGAACATCGAGCGCACCGAGTCCCAGAAGCGGCTGATCCGGCCCTTGTCCTCCGTCGGCTCCTCGCCGGTGACGTTCACCGGGGCCAGGGTCCGGGTCGACACCGGCTCGCAGTGCTCCTCGGTCCGGGTCGCGCGCAGGGTCTGGAACACCGGCTCGACGTTCAGCACCTGGGCGTAGTCGAACTTCACGTTCTCCACGATCACCACCCGGTTGCGGGGCTCCCCCTCCTGGGCCAGAGCCACGGCCGGCAACGCCGACAGCCAGGCCAGGGTCAGCAACGCGGTGGATTTCATTGGCGACGGGAGCAAGGACACGGCAATAGTGTAGGCAGTGACGAGCGCAAGGGGCTGAACATTACCCGTCCGCGCCGCTCCTGCCCACCCCACTTGGGTGGCCCCCGGGTCCACCGGTGGCAGGCGGTCGCCCCAAAGGGGGCCGACACGTTCTAAAATCGCAGGCTTGTCCCCCAGCCACACCCCCATGACCCTGCGCCTGCACAACAACCTGACACGCCAGCTCGAACCGTTCATTCCGCTCGACCCGGCCTGTCCGACCCTGTATGTGTGCGGCCCGACGGTCTACAACTACGTGCACATCGGCAATGCCCGTGGGCCGGTGTTGTTCGGCGTGCTGGCCGACCTGCTGCGGCGGCGTTTCGGCGCCCTGCGCTACGCTCGCAACATCACCGACGTGGATGACAAGATCAACACGGCCGCGCGCGAACAGGGGGTGCCGATCAGCACCATCACCGACCGTTTCGCCGCCGCCTACCGCGAGGACATGGCCGCGCTGGGCGTGGTGCCGCCGGACATCGAACCGGAAGTGACCGCGCACATGCCGCAGATCATCACCATGATCGAGCAGCTCATCGCCAACGGTCATGCCTATGCCGCCGAGGGCCACGTGCTGTTCGCCGTGGCCAGCTTCGATGGCTACGGCAAGCTCTCCCGCCGCGACCCGGAAGAAATGCTGGCCGGCGCCCGCGTCGATGTCGCGCCGTACAAGCGCGATCCAGGCGATTTCGTGCTGTGGAAGCCGTCCACCGACGACCTGCCGGGCTGGGCGTCGCCGTGGGGCCGTGGCCGCCCCGGCTGGCACATCGAATGCTCGGCGATGGCTGCCGCCCATCTGGGCGAGACCATCGACATCCATGCCGGTGGTGTCGACCTGCAGTTCCCGCACCACGAGAACGAAATCGCGCAGAGCGAATGCGCCCATGGCGGAAAGATCTTCGCCCGCTTCTGGCTGCACAACGGCATGCTCAATTTCGGCGGTGCCAAGATGAGCAAGTCGCTGGGCAACATCGAACGCGTGCACGACCTGGTGCGCCAGCACCCGCCGGAAGCGCTGCGCCTGGCCCTGCTGTCGGCCCACTACCGGCAGCCGCTGGACTGGTCCGACGCGCTGATCGAACAGTCGGTGCGCACGCTGGACCGCCTCTACGGCACCCTGCGCGAGCTCGCCGCGGTTCCGGCCGTGGCGGTGATCCCGGCCACGATCGAGGCAACCCTGGATGACGACCTCAACACGCCGCAGGCACTGGCCGAACTGGCGCGCATCGCCGCCGAAGCACGCCGCGCCATCGAGCCGGCCGAACAGGCGCGCCTGAAAGGCGAGCTGCTCGGTGCGGGCCTGGCGCTGGGCCTGCTGCAGGCCGACCCGGCGCAGTGGTTCGGCACCGTTGCCCACGATGATGGCGAGGATGCGCGCATCCAGGGCCTCATCGATGAACGCGCCGCCGCCAAGAAGGCGCGTGACTTCGCCCGCTCCGACGCCATCCGCGACCAGCTGGCCGCCGAAGGCATCGTGCTGGAAGACACCCCGCAGGGCGTGCGCTGGTCGCGCAAGCGCGGCTGATCCGCGCCCGCCACGCCCCCACCGAAGAGATTGCAGTGATCGACTCCCCGTTTCCGCTTGAACCCACCACCGCCGAGGCCCAGGCCGCCATCGCCGAGGAATTCGGCTTCTTCGGCGACTGGTCCGAGCGCTACCAGTACCTGATCGACCTCGGCCGCAAGCTGCCGGCCTTCCCCGAAGAGTGGAAGACCGAAGAACACCGCCTGCTCGGCTGCCAGTCGATGGTCTGGATCGTTCCGGAAGGCAATGCGCAGTCGCTGCGCTTCCACGCCATCAGTGATTCGGCGATCGTCTCCGGCCTGATCTTCCTGGCCCTGCGTGTCTATTCCGGGCGCTCGGCACAGGAAATCCTGGACACGCAGCCGAGCTACATCCAGGACATCGGCCTGGCCCGCCATCTTTCGCCGACCCGCAGCAACGGCGTCGCAGCGATGCTGGCCTTCATCCGCGAGACGGCGCAGGCCCAGCTGCAGCGCGGACACCCGTGAGCGGGACCGCCCCGGCCGAAGACACGGCGCTGGGCCTGCTGGCCCGGCCGGGCTTCGCCAAGCTGCTGGCCTACCGCATCTTCGCCATGTTGTCCTACCAGGTGGTGGCCGTCACCGTCGGCTGGCACATCTACGAAGTTACCCGCAATCCGTTCTCGCTGGGCCTGATCGGTCTGGCCGAAGTGCTGCCGTTCTTCTGCGTGGCCCCGTTCGCCGGCTATCTGGTCGACCATCTACCACGGCGCAAGCTGGGAATGGTCGCCTGCTCCGGCCTGATCGCCACCGCACTGGTACTGACCAGCGTGGCCAAGGGCTGGCTGCCGTTCCACGGCGTATGGCCGATCTATGCGGCGATCGCACTGACCGGCATGGTCCGTGCCTTTCTTTCGCCGATCTACAATGCATTGTTCGCCCGCGTGCTGGCGCGCGAGCAGTTCGCACGCGGTGCGGGACTGGGCGCCGTGGTGTTCCAGGCCGGCATGGTGGTGGGTCCGGCGCTGGGCGGCGTACTGGTCGGCCTGGGAGGCAAGGGGCTGTCCTATGGCGTGGCGACGGCCTTCGCGCTGGTGGCAGTGGCCTGCCTGGCCACGCTGAAGGTGGAGGAACCGGTGCACAGCGGCCCCGCAGCACCGCTCTTCCAGAGCATCGCTGAAGGTGCGCGCTTCGTGGTCGGCAACCGCATCATGGTCGGCGCGATGGCGCTGGACATGTTCTCGGTGCTGCTGGGCGGTGTGGTGGCAATGCTGCCCGCCTTCCTGCATGAGATCCTGCACCATGGACCCGAAGGGCTGGGCATCCTGCGCGCTGCGCCCGCTCTGGGCTCGATCGGCGTGGGCCTGTGGCTTGCCCGGCACCCCCTGCACCGCAACGCCGGCCGGGTGCTGTTGTCTGCGGTCGCGGGCTTCGGGCTGTGCGTGATCGGTTTCGGGCTGTCGCAGCACTTCTGGCTGTCAGCGCTGATCCTGCTGTTCTACGGCGCCTTCGATGGCGTGTCGGTGGTGGTCCGCTCGACCATCCTGCAGCTGGCGACGCCCGAGGAAATGCGTGGGCGGGTATCGTCGATCAACGGCATCTTCATCAGTTCGTCCAACGAACTGGGCGCCTTCTATGCCGGCACGATGGCACGACTGCTGGGCCTGGTACCGGCAGTGGTGCTGGGGGGCTTCGCGGTGCTGAGCGTGGCCGGCATCACGGCATGGAAGAACCCGACGCTGCGGAAGTTGAATCTTCGCGACCTGCAGTGAACCTGTAGAGCCGAGCCCATGCTCGGCTGCGCATTTCCGTGCGCCCACGCAGCGGTTGCGCCGGGCCGCGCCCGGCGGGCTTCTTCCGCGACCGCGGCGGGGTGTAACTTTCTTTGCTCGTGCAAAGAAAGTCACCAAAGAAACACGCCGCCATCCGCGAGCCGGCGCTGCGCGCCAGTGCCCTGCGGTGCTCGGCTCGCTACAAGGCGGACCCAACAGCCGCGAGCGCACGCATGACCGCTCCTGGTAGAGCCAAGCCATGCTTGGCTGCTTTTGCTTTTGCTTTTGCTATTCCTTGCCCTCCGGCTTCGGCCTGAGCCGAGCGTGGGCTCGGCTCTACATCGGCCGCGCACGCAGGGATGCGTCGAGAGCCTGTCGGTGGGGCCGGGCAGGACCGTCCGCGGCATGGATGCCGCGGCCGAGCTTACACCCGCGGGCTCCACCTGATACCCGGAAGGCGCTGCTCTACACAGCCAACGTGAACCCAACAAAAAACCCGGCCAAGGCCGGGTTTTCTGCATGACCAGACAACGACCGGGAATCAGTCGCCCTGCTGCTTCTGCAGGTGTTCCCAACGCTCCTGGGCGTCGATGGTGCGCTCGGCCGTGAGACGGGCTTCCAGGCGCTCCAGACCGATCTCTTCACCCGTGTCCACGCAGTAGCCGTAATCACCGGCTTCCAGGCGCTTGAGCGTGCTGTCGATCTTGCCGATCAGCTTGCGGTAGCGGTCGCGGGTGCGCAGCTCCAGCGAGTTCTCGGTCTCACGGGTCGCACGCTCGGCCTCGTCGCCGATGTCACGCACTTCCTCGCGCAGATTCTCGATGGTCTGCTTGGACTCCTCCACCAGGTCCGCGCGCCAGTTCTGCAGGCGCTGGCGGAAGTACTCCTGCTGCAGCGGGCTCATGTATTCCTCTTCCGACGACGGCTTGTAACCGGCCGGCAGGATCGGGCGGCCGGTGGCCTCGTCGGTCTTGTACTCGACGACCTTGTACTTGCTGCGCGGGGCCGGGGCGGCCGAGCGGGCGGCGACGGCCACGGCGACCTTGCCGACAGGGCGCGACACGGTCTTCGGAGCGGGATCGGATTTCACGGCGGTTTTGGCAGGCGATTTCGAAACGGGCACGGGATTCTTGGATTGCGGGGCGGTCGACGCGGAAGGTGCAGCGGCCGAGGCCGGCTTGGGTGCCGGTTTGGCTGCAGCACCTGCCGCGGTCTTGGCCGGGACAGGCTTGGCCGGAGCCTGCGTTGCGGCAGGCTTCGGTGCGGACTTCACTACGGGGGCCGGTGCCGGCTTGGCAGCCGGCGTGGCGATATTCTTGGTGACCTTCTTTACAGCGGCAGGCTTGGCCGCCGGCTTGAGCGCCGCGGCCTTCTTTGCCGCTGGCGGTGCAACCGGCTTTTTCACCGCCGCCTTCGGCGCCGGCTTGGCTGCCGGCTTCTTCGCAGCCGGTTTGGCAGCAGCCTTCTTGACCGGCACCGCCTTGCTGGCGGCCTTTTTCACTGCCGGCGCCTTCTTGCTGGCAGCAGCAGGTTTGGCCTTGACCGGCGCAGCGGCCTTCTTGACGGCCGCTTTGCTTGCCTTGGCCGGCGTTTTTTTCGCGGTGGCCTTCCTGGCCGCCGGTTGCGAGGACGCTGCCTTGGTCGCCGGCTTGGCCGCCGGCTTCTTGACAACGGGCTTTGCCGCCAACTTCTTCACAACAGGCTTGGCGGTTTTCTTGGCGGCCTTTGCGGCCTTCTTTGCAGTTTTTTTAGCAGCCACGAAACGCTCTTCCTTGGATTCCCCGGGGCCCGGGAAAGCGGGCCTTTATAGCCTACCCGACCCGCAGCAGCAACCTCGACAGCCCCGCTCCATTCAGTCCTGGAGTCAAGGCCCCCAAGGGGCAGTCCGACGAACACGGACCGCCTCGCGCGGTACGGAACCTGGCCGGCACCCGAAGGTGCCGGTACCGGTCGCAGGCCATCGGCGACATGCGACCAACGGCCCATCCTGCACAAATGCGGCCTTCATGCCAACTGGCATAAGATGACTGGGTGATCTCGCGCCTGCTCATTGCCCTGCTGCGCTTCTACAAGCGCTTCATCAGCCCCCTGCTGGGGCCACGCTGCCGTTTCGTGCCCAGCTGTTCTGAATACGCGATGGAAGCCATCTCCCTGCATGGCCCGCTGCGCGGCAGCTGGCTGGCCGCGCGCCGGCTCGGCCGCTGCCACCCCTTCCACCCCGGCGGTGTCGACCTCGTGCCCGAACGCACCGACACCCCTTCATGCCGTTGCACAGGAAAACACTGACATGTCCTCCACGCTCATCACCAATGCCCGCATGGTCAATGAAGGCCGCACCTTCGACGGCGACCTGCGCATCGAGAACGGTCGCATCGCGCAGATCGGCACCGGGCTGGCGCCGCGCGAGGGCGAGCAAGTGGTGGACGCCGCCGGCCGCTGGCTGTTGCCCGGCATGATCGACGACCAGGTGCACTTCCGCGAGCCGGGCCTGACCCACAAGGGCGATATCGCCAGTGAATCGGCAGCGGCCGTGGCCGGTGGCCTGACCAGCTTCATGGACATGCCCAACACCAATCCGCCGACGCTGGACTCCACCATCCTGGAAGCCAAGTACGAACTGGCGCGTGGCCGCGCCTGGGCCAACTACGGCTTCTACCACGGGGCCAGCAACGACAATCTTGAGGCCATCCGCCAGCTCGATCCGAAGAAGGCGCCGGGCGTGAAAGTGTTCATGGGCGCGTCCACCGGCAACATGCTGGTGGACAACCCGGAAACACTGGACGCGATCTTCCGCGAATGTCCGACCCCGATCATCACGCACTGTGAAGACACGCCGATGATCGATGCCAACCTGAAAGCCTTCCAGGAAAAATACGGCGACGCGCTGACCCCGGACATGCACCCGGACATCCGTTCGCGCGAAGCGTGCATCAAGTCGACGCGGCTGGCGCTGTCGCTGGCACGCAAGCACGGCACCCGCCTGCACGTCCTGCATATCTCCACCGCCGACGAACTGGCACTGTTCGAGAAGGGCCCGCTGATCCGGGCCGATGGCAGCCGCAAGCAGATCACCGCCGAAACCTGCGTGCACTTCCTGCACTTCGCCCGCCCGGATTACGCCACCAAGGGCAACCTGATCAAGTGCAATCCGGCCATCAAGGACGTGGCCGACCGCGAGGCGATCACCGCCGCGCTGGCCGACGACGTGCTGGACGTGCTGGCCACCGACCATGCCCCGCACACCTGGGAGGAGAAGCAGAAGCCCTATGCGCAGGCGCCGTCCGGCCTGCCGCTGGTGCAGTACGCGCTGGTGGCCGCACTGGAGCGCGTGCACGAGGGCAAACTGACCCGTGAGCAGGTGGTGCAGAAATTCGCGCATGCCCCGGCCCAGCTGTTCGACGTGGAGCAGCGCGGCTTCCTGCGCGAAGGCTATTTCGCCGATCTCGTGCTGGTGGAAGACGTGCCGTTCACGGTCAAGCGCGAGGACGTGCTCTCCAAGTGCGGCTGGTCGCCGTTTGAAGGCACGACCTTCCGGTCGCGCATCGCCTCCACCTGGGTCAACGGCCAGCGGGTGTGGGACGGCAGCACGCTGGTGGGCGAGCCGGCCGGCCAGCGCTTGACCTACGACCGCTGATGCGTGGGTTCCTCATGCTGGGGGTGCTGGTTGCCGCCCCCCTCTGGGCCGTATCTGCGGCACAGGCCCAGGATGGCATCGGCAGCCTGATCGACAGCCGCGTGGTGTTTCCTGCCAGTGCGTCGCAAGGCGCGCTGGTGATCGGCAAGGTTCCCGCCGGCAGCCGCGTGCAGTATGCCGGCCGCTCGCTGCGCGTGAGCGGTTACGGCAGCGTGGTGTTCGGTATCGGCCGCGATGAAAAGGGGCCGCTGCGCGTGCAGGTGCAGCGCCCGGACGGCGGCAGCGAAACGGCCACCATCTCGGTGACGCCGCGCGACTGGCCGACCGAACGGGTCAACGGTGTACCGCCGAAGACGGTCAATCCTCCGCCCGCCATTGCCGAACGGATCAAGCGCGAGCAGGCACAGGTAACCGCCGCGCGTGCCCGCGACGATGACCGCACCGACTTCACCCAGACCTTCATCTGGCCGGTGCAGGGCCGCATCAGCGGCCGCTTCGGCAATGCCCGCGTCTACAACGGCCAGCCCGGTGCCGGCCATTCCGGCATGGACATCGCGGTACCCACCGGCACCCCGGTGAAGGCACCTGCCGCCGGGGTGGTCACCTTTGCCGGCCCCGACCTGTACCTGACCGGTGGCACGCTGCTGATCGACCATGGCTACGGCGTCAGCTCGAACTTCCTGCATCTGTCGCGCATCGACGTAAAAGTTGGCGACCGTGTGGAACAAGGCCAGGTGATCGCCGCAGTCGGCGCCACCGGCCGTGCCACCGGCCCACACCTGCACTGGGGCATGAACTGGTTCGACACCCGCATCGATCCGCTACTGGTGCTGGAGCGGAAGTAACCCGCGTGCACCCTCGCCGGGCATGGCCCGGCGCTACCGTTTGGTGGCTCTGGTAGCGCCGGGCCATGCCCGGCGAGCGCAGCGGCGACGGAATCAGCGACACGCGACCCGGTAGCGCCGGGCCATGCCCGGCGAGCGCAGCGGCAACGGAATCAGCCGCGTGCGGCCCACCACACCCGCAGCAGGGTGCGCAGCGGGGTCGCCTCGATCGGCTTGCCGGCCGCCTGGGCCCTCAGGCGTGCACGGGCCAGGCTGGACCACACGCGGCGCGGGCGCGGGCCTGGCACGCGCGTGCCCCACCCCTTCAACAGGTGCTGCGCCCAGCGCTGCGCGGCGGAGCGGGTGTCCTCGTCCAGCAGGCTGCGCGGCACGCCGGCCACGCCTGCGTCCTGCAGGCGCTGGGCCAGCGTCTGCAACTGCACGGCCCGGCCCGCACCGGTCCGCGGCCTGTCATCGAACAACACCACTTCCACGGCCGCGACCGCTTCAGCGTAGCGGGCCAGCGCGGCTTCGGCACTGGCCGCATCCGGCGCGACGGTGCGTGCCTCCACCAGATCCGGCAGCGTTTCCGCCAACCGCGCCCACGGCGCACGCACCGGTTCCAGCACACGACCCAACGGATGGCGCGAACGCTGTCCTTCCCAGCTGCGCAGCTCCTCGCCCCACCATGCCAGCTTGGCATCGGCCGGCAACGGATCGCCGCTGGTATTGAGCATGTCGTCGAATTCCTGCAACAGCGCGAACCACGCTACGGCCAACTCACGGTGCGATTCGGCCACGAACGGCGCGGCCACCGACCATTCCGGCCAACGGCTGCGCCATTTGTCGAGGAAGCTTTCCAGCGCGGTGCTGCTCACTACGATCGTCCTTACGGGTGGGCCGGGCGTGCCGGCCGGGTTGGCCACAGGCTGGCCAGTTGCAGAAGTGCGGCGTTCTCGACCAGTACATCGGCCTGCCAGGCCAACGGGTCGTCGCTGTGCAGGCGGTAGCCCCACAGCGCTGCCACCGATGGCATGGCCGCGGCGCGCGCCGCGATGATGTCGCGCTCGTCGTCGCCGACATACACGCAGTCGCTTGCCGCGACACCGATCGCCTGCGCAGCGTGCAGCAAAGGCAGCGGGTGCGGCTTGCGCTCGGCCAGGCTGTCGCCGCCGACCAGCACGGCGCAGCGCTGCTGCCAACCGTGCTGCGGCAGGATCAACCGCGCCAGGTACTCGGGCTTGTTGGTAACGATGCCCCATATCGTTCCAGCAGCATCGAGCGCGGCGAGCATGCCGGCGACGCCATCGAACAGCACCGCGTGCTGGCCGATCAACGCTTCATAGCGCTGCAGGAACTCCGGGATCAGCGCGTCGCGCGCATGCGCATCCAGGTCCGGGAAGGCCGCCGCGATCATCGCCCGCGAGCCCTTGGACACCACCGGGCGCAGCTGCGCCGGATCGATCGGCGCGCGTCCACGCTCGGCCAGCATGGCGTCGCAGGTGGCAACGAAGTCCGGCGCACTGTCCAGCAGGGTGCCGTCCAGGTCGAACAGCACCGCGCGCGGGAAGTGCGTGGCGGTCATGCCGGCTTGACCGCGTAGGCCAGGTAGTTGATGTCGGTGCGGGTGCTGAGGCGGGCACGGTTGCGCCACGGCTCGTATGCCATGCCGCTGACATCGGCCAGCTGCAGATCAGCCTCGCGCAACCAGCGTGCCAGTTCGGCCGGCCTGATGAATTCCTGGTAGTGGTGGGTGCCCTTCGGCAACAGGCGCGCCACGTATTCGGCACCGACAATGGCCACCGCGAATGCGGCGGCCGTGCGGTTGATGGTCGACAGGAACAGGTGCCCCCCCGGCTTCAGCAGCCGCCTGCAGGCCTCGATGATCGCGCCGGGGTCCGGCACGTGCTCGAGCATCTCCATGCAGGTCACCACATCGAAGCTGCCCGGCTGTTCAGCGGCCAGGTCCTCGGCGGCCTGCACCCGGTAGTCGACCTTGGCACCACTTTCCAGTGCGTGCAGCCGCGCGACCTTGACCAGCTCCGGGGCCAGATCGATGGCGGTGACATCGGCGCCGGCCTGGGCCAGTGCTTCGCTCAGCAGGCCGCCACCGCAGCCGATGTCGAGCACGCGTGCGCCGCGCAGCGGCACGCGGTCGGCCACGTACTTCAGGCGCACCGGGTTCAGTGCATGCAGCGGCTTCTGCGGACCATCGGCGTCCCACCAGCGGTTGGCCAGTGCGGCGAACTTGTCCAGCTCGGCCTGATCGAAATTGGAGGAAGCATGGGGGGCAGTCATGGGGAATCCTTGCAGCGCCGGGGTTCAGGCGCGGATATGGCGGATGCGCTCGCGCCACTGGCGCGCGTTGGCGATGATGCCCGGCAGGTCCATGCCGACCAGCTCGCGCTGCACCAGCTTGGGCTTGCCGGCAATCCAGACGTCGCTCACCTGCTGCCGGCCGGTGGCGTACACCAGTTGCGAAAGCACGTTGTGCAGCGGCTGGGTTTCCAGCGCGGACAGGTCCACGCAGACCAGATCGGCCTGCTTGCCCACCTCGATCGAGCCGATCCGTTCGCCGAAGCCCAGCGCACGGGCACCACCGAGCGTGGAAGCGCGCAACGTGGTGGCCGCGTCCAGCGCAGTGGCGTCGTTGGCGACAGCCTTGGCCAGGATCGCCGCGGTGCGGTTCTCGCTGAACATGTCCAGGTCGTTGTTGCTGGCACAGCCATCGGTACCGATGGCCAGGTTCACGCCTGCGCGCTGCAAGGCGCAGGCGGGGCAGAAACCGGAGGCCAGTTTCAGGTTCGATTCCGGGCAGTGCACCACGCTGACGCCACGCTCGGCGCACAGGTGGATCTCCGCGTCGGTCAGCTGGGTCATGTGCACCGCGATCAACCGGTCATTGACCAGGCCGAGGCGATCGAGTCGCGCCAGCGGACGCTGGCCATGCAGCCTGATCGAGTCGCTGACTTCCTGCGCGGTCTCATGGGTATGCAGGTGCACCTGCATGTCGAGCTGGTCGGACAGCATCCGCACCCGCTCGAAATTGGCATCGCTGACCGTGTAGGGCGCATGTGGTGCGAACGCGACGCCGATCAGACTGTCGTTGCGCCACTGGTCGTGCAGTTCACCGGCCTTGGCGAAGTACTCGTCGTCGCTCTTCGCCCAGGCGGTCGGGAAATCGATGATGACCGCCGCCACCAGCGCGCGGAAACCATGCTTCTTGTAGACCGCCGCCTGCACGTCGCCGAAGAAGTAGTTCTCGTTGGCGCAGGTGGTGCCGCCGCGCAGCATCTCGGCAATCGCCAGCGTGGTGCCGTCGGCGACGAACTCGGGGCCGATCACCGCCGCTTCCACCGGCCAGATGTGCTCCTGCAGCCAGGTCATCAGTGGCAGGTCATCCGCAACGCCGCGCAGCAGGGTCATCGGGTTGTGCGTGTGCGCGTTGACCAGGCCCGGCATCAGCGCGGCGTCCGGACGGCTGACCACCTGCGCGGCACGGAAGCGCGCCCGCGCTTCGGCACGCGGCAGCACGGCCACGATCTCGCCGCCACGCACGGCTACGGCATGGTCTTCCAGCACCACGGCATGCGGTTCGATCGGAACGACGTAGCCGGCTTCGATGAGCAGGTCGCAGGCTTCGGGGAGGTGCGGGCTGTCGCTCATGCAGGCTCACTTGGCTGGGGGGAGAACCTCACGGGAGGCGGTAGCGCCGGGCCATGCCCGGCGGCTGTCCGTTGCGGCGCCGTGGACGCCGGCAACGGATTCCGGGCGATGCCCGGAAAGCCGGGCCTGGGCCCGGCTCACAGGTCATCCGGCTGCGCCGGATTACTTCACGCGCGAGGAGTACTCGCCCGAACGGGTGTCGACCCGGATGACTTCATCCTGGTTGACGAACAGCGGCACGCGGACCACGGCACCGGTTTCCAGCGTGGCCGGCTTGCCGCCACCGCCGGAGGTGTCACCGCGGACGCCCGGATCGGTTTCGGTGATCTTCAGCTCGACGAAGTTCGGCGGCTGCACGAAGATCGGCGCACCGTTGAACAGGGTCACGATGCAGGCTTCCTCGCCCTTCAGCCACTTTTCGGCGCCGCCCATGCCGGCCTTGTCGGCCTGGACCTGCTCGAAGGTCTCCGGATCCATGAAGTGCCAGTACTCGCCATCGCTGTACATGTAGTTCATGTCGGTGTCGACCACGTCGGCCACTTCCAGGTCGTCGGTCGCCTTCATGGTCAGTTCGACCACGCGGCCCGAACGGATGAAGCGGTACTTGACGCGGGTGAACGCCTGGCCCTTGCCCGGCTTGACGTATTCGGTATCGGTGATGACCGCCGGTTCATTGTTGACCAGGATCTTCATCCCGTTCTTGACGTCATTCATGCCCACAGTGGCCATGCTCAAGCTCCTCAAATGGCAAAACCGCCGCGGGTGCGGCGAGCCGGTAGAATGGAAAGCCCACCGGATGCCGGTGGGCGACTGTTTTTCTGCCCCCATGATAACCGCAGGCCCCCTCTCCATGCAGCTTTCCGCCTTTCCCCGCCCGTCGTCGCCGGGTGCACCCGCACGCTGGCAGGAACTCTGGCGCCAGGCGCTGCGCGACCCGCACGCACTGCTGGCGCGGCTGGAGCTGGATCCGGTCGCACTGGGCGTGTCCGAGGCGGCCATGGCCCAGTTCGCGCTGCGCGTACCGGAGGGATTCGTGGCCCGCATGCGCAAGGGCGACGCGGCCGACCCGCTGCTGCGCCAGGTACTGCCGGTCGATGACGAGATGCAGGTCGTTCCCGGGTTCAGCTTCGACGCGGTGGGCGATGGTGCGGCCAGGAAGGCGACCGGGGTCATCCAGAAGTACCGGGGCCGGGCGCTGCTGATCGCCACCGGCAGCTGTGCAATCAATTGCCGCTACTGTTTCCGCCGGCACTTCGACTACGCCGCTGAGAATGCCGCCAAGGGCGGCTGGTGGGAAGCGGTGGACGCCATCGCCGCCGATCCGGATATCGACGAAGTGATCCTGTCCGGGGGGGATCCGCTGTCGCTGGCCACCCACAAGCTGGTCGAACTGACCGACGCGCTGCGGCGGATTCCGCACATCCGTCGCCTGCGCATCCACACCCGGCTGCCGATCGTGCTGCCGGAACGGGTCGACGACGAGCTGCTGGCCTGGCTGGGCAGCCTGCCGTGGCCGCTGGCGATCGTGGTCCATGCCAACCATCGCAACGAGTTCGATGCCAGCGTGGACGCGGCAATGGCGCGCCTGCGTGGGACCGGCGCCCAGCTCCTGAACCAGGCAGTGCTGCTGCGTGGCGTCAACGACAGCGTGCAGGCGCTGCAGGAGCTGAGCGAACGCAGCTTTGCCGCCGGCGTGCTGCCCTATTACCTGCACCAGCTGGACCGGGTCGAGGGCGTGGCCCACTTCGAGGTGGATGACACCCGCGCCAGGGAGCTGATCGCCGGCCTGACCGCGCGCCTGTCCGGCTACCTGGTTCCCAAGCTGGTGCGGGAACTGCCCGGCGACCCGAGCAAGCGCCCGCTGTAACGATCCCGCCGGGGTCAGAGCCGTTTCCTGCAGAAAGGGATCTGACCCCTGAACCAGGATTCAGACGCCGGACTCGATCATCCGCACCACTTCGGTCGCGGTGACCGGGTGGCTCAGCCAGTAGCCCTGGCCAAGATCGCAGCCGCGCTGGGCCAGCAGCTCGAATTGCGCCTGCTGCTCGATGCCCTCGGCAACCACCGTGATGCCCAGCGCGTGGGCCATGGCGATGATCGCCGTGGTCAGCGCCAGGTCGTCCGGATCACGCTGCATGTCGGCAATGAAACTCTTGTCGATCTTCACGCCGTCCACGGGCACCTGGCGCAGGTGGCTCAAGCCCGAGAAGCCGGTGCCGAAGTCGTCCAGCCACACCTTGACGCCGGTGCGATGCAGCTTGTCCAGCAACTGCGCGGCCACCATCTCATCACCGATCACGGCGGTCTCGGTCAGTTCCAGATGCAGGCGCGAAGCCGGCAGCCCCGACTCATGCAGGCACTGTGCGACCAGTGACGGCAGCTCGCCGCCACGCAGCTGACGGGGCGACACGTTCACCGACACGAACAGATCATCGCCGCCCGCACTGCGCGGCCACTGCGACGCTTCCATGCAGGCCGCGCGCAGCACCTTCGGCCCGATCACCTCGATCAGCCCGCTCTGCTCGGCCACTTCGATGAACACCGACGGCGGGATCGTGCCCAGAGTGGGGTGCTGCCAGCGCAGCAGCACCTCGACGCCGACCATCCGCCGGTCGCGGGTGCGGAAGATCGGCTGGTAGGCCAGGCGCAGCTCGCCGCGCTCCCAGGCGCCGCGCAGTTCCTGTTCCATGTGCACGCGGCGCTCGACAGCATGGTCCATCGCCCGGCTGTAATACCGGTAGCAATTCTTGCCGGCCATCTTCGCCTGGTACATGGCGATGTCGCCGTTCTTCAGCAGTGTGGTCGCGTCTGCGGCATCGTCCGGGAACAGGGTCACGCCGATGGAGGTGCCCAGGAACAGCTCCCTGCCCTGCACCACCAGCGGCTTGCCCAGTTCGCGCACCAGCACCTCGGCCAGCAGCCGCGCATTGGCAGCGACATCGCCGTCGCCGACCAGGATCACGAACTCGTCGCCGCCAAAACGGGCCAGCAGCGCCTCATCGCCCCCGGCCTCGGCGACGGCGCGGCCGATCCGCTGGGCAAACTGCAGCAGTGCTTCGTCGCCCGCTTCATGCCCGAGGGTATCGTTGACCCGCTTGAAATCGTCGATGTCCGCAAACAACAGGCCCAACCGCTGCTTGGACGCACGCGCGGCCATCAGCCGGTGGTCCAGGGCTTCGCGGAACGCCAAGCGGTTGGTGAGGCCGGTCAGTGCGTCGGTGTAGGCCATGTGCCGCACCTCGCGGTCGTGGCGGGCGATGGCATCACGCATGCGGGCGAATCCCCGCACCAGTTCGCCGACCTCGTCGTCGCGGGTATTCTCCAGCAGCGGCGCCTGGTAGTCGCCGGCTTCGATGCGACGGGCCGCCACCGCCAGGTCGCGGATCGGCGCGACCAAGGTGCGCTGCACGTAGAAGATCACCGCCACGCCGATCACCACCAGCAGGCCGAGCATCAGCAGCAGCCAGCCCAGATGACGGCTGCCGACCTGCTGCAGTCGCTCGCCCAGCGTTGCGTTGGCGGCCTGCTCGCGCTGCTGCACTTCGTCCAGCGCCATGCCGACGCGGACGCCGCCGATGCGCTGGTTGCCGACCATGATCGGCATCGTGTTGTCGAGCACCTTTGGCGACTGCTGCACCACCAGCGTCCGCGCGGCGATCGCGCCCGGTGCAAGGGGGTCTCCCATCGGCTGACCGAAGGCGGCGACCTCCACCGAACCGTCGTGCACCAGCCGGCCACGTTCGTCGAACACCAGCACATAGCGCACCACGGGCTGCCGCGACGTGCTGCGCACGAGTGCGCCGACCTGGTCCAGATCGTGGTAGTACAGCGGGTTGGCCAGCGCATCGGAAAGCTCACGGGCGATCGCTTCGCCGCGGCTGCGCACGCTGCGGTCGAACAGTTCATGGATGACGCCGCCGCTGAGGTTGCGCACCTCGCTCTGCATCGCCGCCTGCCGCCCCAGCAGCACCGCCAGGATCGCCACCACCACAAGCATCGCCCCGCCCATCGCGAGCAGGAACCGCGCCTGCATTCCCGAGCCGAGCCACTTCATTCCACTTCCATCCGCACGCGCGTCAATCCTTGTTTCAATTCATCCAGCCGCTGCTGCGCATGCGCGTCGACGCGGTGGAAACCGGAAGTACCAAAAAAACGGTGCAGCGCTGCCTGTGCCTGCGGATCACTGGCCGCCTGCAGCAGGACCTCCTGCAGGCGATCACGGACGCGTGCATCCAGGTCGGCGCGCACCACCTCCACGGCGCGAGGATAGGGCTCCGTGCGCAACAGTTCGCGGAAGTCGCGCCGGAACGCCCGCGGCATGCGCCGCTCATCGTTCCAGTCCACGCTGCTCACCGCGCCCGCATCGGCCACGCCCTTGTGCACGTAGGTGGCGATGTTCAGCTCGCTACGGGCGAACACATAGCCGACGCTGTCCGTGCCCGGAGCGTCCCACGTACCCGCGAGGATCTGTGGGGACAACCCGTGGCCCAGCAACGTCATCACCGGCACCAGGTAGGCGCTGGTGGATGCGGTGTTCTGCAGCGCAAGGCGGTGGCCCCGCAGGTCCTCCAGCCGCTGGAACGGGCTGTCGCGGCGCACGAAGAATACGGTCTGGTACTCACGCACGCCATTGCGCTCGGTCAGCAGCAACGGCCGCGCACCGCTGCGCTGCCCCAACGCCACTGCGGTTCCGGCGGTTTCCGTGACCCAGTCGACCTGCCCCCGCCGCAGATAGCTGGCCATCTGCTGCGGATCACGCGCCATCAGTATCCTCCCCTCCTGGATGCCGACGTCGTGCATGCGTGCCACCACGTAGTCCAGCAGCGGCTGCAGCTGCTGGTAATGGGCCTTGGGATCGTCGCTGATCCGCCCCAGCACCAGCACCGGATCCGGCGCAGCACGCACCGTTCCGGCCAGCAGGACCATGGCCAGGCTCAGCAGCGCCCCCTGCATTGCCGTTCGCAGACCCGACACCGGTTTCATCCCCCCCTGGGTATCCGGACAGACTACCCGAAAAAATGAGAACGTCGTCAGCCGTTGTGACTGCCCGGCTTGGCCAGACGCGCCATGCGCTGGGCATCGGCCAGGATGCCGCGCAGCAACCGCACTTCCTGCTCGCTCGGCTCGCTGCGCAGGAACAGGCGGCGCAGCTTGCGCATCGCCGACTCCGGCGCACGGCCCTTGTGGAAATCGATCTCGTCCAGGGTGTCGCCAAGCTGGGCGAAGAAGCTCTCCATCTGTTCGTGGCTGGCCACCTGCTCACGAAAGCCCGGTTCGGCGCCAACGGCAGGCTGGGCGCCAAGCAGCTGCATGCGCACCTCGTAGGCCAACACCTGCACGGCGGCGGCGAGGTTGAGCGAACTGAACGCCGGATCGGACGGAATGTGCACCGCCGCGTGGCACAGCTGCAGCTCCTCGTTGGTCAGGCCGGTCCGTTCCCGGCCAAACACCAGCGCCACCTCGGCACCCTCACCGGCCTTGGCGACCGCACGGGCCGCTGCGTCGGCGGGCAGGTACTCCTCCAGCTGGACCCGGCGTGCGCGGGCCGTACACCCCAGCACCAGACGGCAGTCGGCGACGGCCTCGGCCAGGGTGGCCACCACGGGCGCATCGCCGAGCACGTCCTCGGCGCCGGCCGAGCGGCGGAATGCCTCCTCGTCCAGCGGTTTTTCCGGGGCCACCAGTACCAGGCGGGCCAGGCCCATGGTCTTCAGGGCGCGGGCGGCGGCGCCCATGTTGCCGGGATGCTGGGTTCCGACCAGGACGAATCGGAGGCGGGTGGCGGCGGGGAACTGGGACATGAACAGGGAAAAGGTCGAGCTGGACGATGACCAATGGTAAACTGTGTGGCCGGCCACTGCGCCGGACCCGCTCTTTTCCCCCGCCAGTCCTACCCTTCTGCCTTTCCGGGAGCCCACGCCATGCAGAAACCCGCCGTCACCGTCATGGTCAAGGCCGCCCGCCTCGCCGGCAACGTCCTGTTGCGCAACATCAACAAGCTCGAGGCACTGAACGTGGTGCAGAAGGGGCGGATGGACTACGCCAGCGAAGTCGATGCGGATGCGGAAAAGGTCATCGTCAAGGAGCTCAAGCGCGCATATCCCGAGTACGGCGTGTTTGGCGAGGAAGGCGGCGTGCAGGGCGAACATCGCCACATGTGGGTCATCGATCCGCTGGACGGCACCAGCAACTACCTGCGCGGCGTGCCCCACTACTGTGTATCGATCGCCCTGGTCGAGAACGGCGAGCCGACCGACGCGGTCATCTTCGATCCGCTGCGCAACGAGCTGTTCACCGCCAGCCGTGGCGCGGGCGCCGTGCTGAACGACCGTCGCATCCGCGTGGCGGATCGCAAGGACCTGGGCGGCACCATGATCCAGACCGGCTTCGCTCCGCGCGAGCGCGCCCGTGCCGGCGCCCAGTTGAAGGCGGTCGATGCCCTGCTGGTGCAGGCCGAGGACATCCGCCGTACCGGTTCCGCTGCGCTGGACCTGGCCTACGTCGCCTGCGGTCGCGCCGACGCCTACTTCGAGGCCGGGGTGAAGGCCTGGGACATCGCGGCCGGCGTGCTGCTGGTGCGCGAGGCCGGTGGCAAGGTGTGCGATTTCAAGGGAGCGCCGCTTGCACGCATGGACAACCGCGGTCCGGAAACCCAGCAGGTGGTGGCGGGCAACCTGAAGGTGGCCGAGTCGCTGCAGAAGGTGCTGGTCAACACGGGCTATGCAGCCGAGTTCGACGCGAAGTTCTGAGCTTCCCTGTAAAGCGGTTCATGGAGACGGCACCTGTGAAGGTGCCGTTTTCGTATCCGCAGTGATCGTGCTTGTCACTTTCTTTGCTCGTGCAAAGAAAGTAACCAAAGAAACACGCCGCCAGGACGCGAGCCGACGTGCTGTGCACGCCGGTTCCCTGCGCTCCTCGGTCCGTCTAGGGACGGTGCGGGAACTCGCTGCGCTCAGACACCCGCACCTCTTCGCCCTCGCCGGACCTGCGGTGCTCGGCTCGCTCAAGGCGGACCCAAGGTCAAGAACCACAGCTGCACGACGATGACGGGTAGCGCCGGGCCATGCCCGGCGAGCGAAGCGGCCGCTTCGCCTTCGACCTTGAAAGTGACACCCCTCCGCAGTCGCGGAAACGATCCTGCGGGCACGCGTCGATGCTGCCGACGCGCAAACAGAAACGCCCGGCACGGGGCCGGGCGTTCCTGTAGCAGTGCGTTGCAAGCGGAGGCTTACACCACCGTCGAGGCCCGCAGCGCGGCGATGCGCTCTTCCAGCGGCGGATGGCTCATGAACAGCTTCTTCGCGGTCGAACCGGCGATGCCGAAGGCGGCGATCTGGGTCGGCAGCGTGCTCTGGCCGTGGTTGAGCTGCAGGCGCTCCAGCGCGGCGATCATCTTCTGGCGACCCGCCAGCGAGGCGCCACCGGCATCGGCGCGGAACTCACGATGGCGCGAGAACCACATCGAGATCATGGTCGCGAACAGGCCGAACACCATCTCCAGCACGAACACGATGATGTAGTAGGCGAACCCGCGGCCGCCGCCTTCGCGGTTGCCCGACAGCGCGCTGTCGATGACGCCGCCGACCACGCGCGCCAGCACGATCACGAAGGTGTTCAGCACACCCTGCAGCAGCGCCATGGTGATCATGTCACCATTCGCCACGTGGGCGATCTCGTGGCCCAGTACGGCTTCGGCCTCGTCTTCGCTCATGTTCTGCAGCAGACCGGTGGACACCGCCACCAGCGCGTTGTTGCGGTTGGCGCCGGTGGCGAACGCGTTGATCTCCGGGCCATCGTAGACCGCCACTTCGGGCATCCCGATGCCGGCCGCCTTGGCCTGGCGCTCGACGGTGGCCAGCAGCCAGCGCTCGGTCTGGTTGCGTGGCTCGGTGATCACCACCGCGCCGGTGGAGCGCTTGGCCATCCACTTGGACAACAGCAGCGAGATGAAGGAACCGCCGAAGCCGAAAATCGCAGCCATCACCAGCAGGCCGCTCATCTGGTTCGGATTGACCCCCAGCAGCGACATCACGATGCCGGCCAGGATCAGCACTGCAAAGTTGGTGGCTAGAAAGAGTGCGATGCGGGTAAACATGGGAAATTCCGGCTCGGAAGGGGTCGATATCCGCCAATTTGCGGTGCGGTCAGCTTGAATTCAAGCACCAACCTGACCGACGATTCAGCCAGCATGACCTCCCCCCTTTCCTGCGGCCGCTTCGCGCCCTCGCCTACCGGCCTGCTACACCCCGGCTCCCTGCTGGCTGCATTCGGCAGCTGGCTGCTCGCGCGCCATCACCATGGCCTGTGGCGGCTGCGCATCGAGGACATCGATCCCCCACGCACCGTGCCCGGGGCTGCGCACGCGCAGTTGCAGGCACTGGCGGCATTCGGCCTGGCCCACGATGGTCCGGTGCTGTGGCAGAGCGAACGTGGCGATGCTTACCAGCAGGCTCTGGACAGGCTGCTGGCCAGCGGGCTGGCCTTCATCTGCCACTGCAGCCGCAGCGAACTGGCAGCCCGGGGGGGCATCCACCATCGCTGCGTCGCGCGGCAGCCCCGACCGGACCCTGCCGTCCGCTTCCGCGTACCGGCCGGCAGCGTGGTGCAGTTCGACGATGGCCTGCGCGGCCGTCAGGTGCAGGACGTCCACGCCGAGGTGGGTGATTTCGTGCTGCGCCGCGCCGACGGGTGCTGGGCCTACCAGCTGGCGGTGGTGGTCGACGATGCCGCGCAGGGCGTCACCGACGTGGTGCGCGGCGCCGACCTGCTCGACTCCACCGCGCGGCAGATCCTGCTGCAGCAGGCACTCGGACTGGCAGTGCCGCGATACTGGCACCTGCCCCTGCTGCTGGACGCGCCCGGGCACAAGCTGTCCAAGTCGCTGGCCGCGCTGCCGGTCGACAGCGCCCGCCCGGTGCCGGTGCTGCGTCAGTTGTGGGGCCTGCTCGGCCAGTCGCCCGCCGCACTCGAGGGTCACGACGATCTGCACGACCTGCTCGCGGCGGCCCGGCAGGCATTCGATCCGGCCCGCCTGCCACGCACGGACATCCTGTTGCCGACGGGCGCACTTTCCGCGCCGATGTTGCAGAATCCCCCTTCCCCCACCTGAAACCCGGACTGCATTCCATGACATCTCGCGTCGCACTGGTCACCGGCGGAACCGGCGGCATCGGCACCGCCATCTGCCAACGCCTGGCCGACCAGGGCCACCGGGTCGCCACCAACTATCGTGATGAAGCCAAGGCCCGCGCCTGGCAACAGGCGATGACCGAACGCGGCTACAGCGTGTCCATCTTCGCCGGCGACGTGTCCGATCCGGACAGTGCCGAAGCGATGGTGCGCGCCGTCGAAAACGAACTGGGCCCGGTGGAGATCCTGGTCAACAACGCCGGCATCACCCGCGATACGACCTTCCACCGGATGCGTGCGGACCAGTGGCATGACGTGATCAACACCAACCTCAATTCGGTGTTCAACGTCACCCGCCCGGTCATCGAAGGCATGCGTCGCCGCGGCTGGGGCCGGGTCATCCAGATCAGCTCGATCAACGGTCTGAAGGGCCAGTACGGCCAGGCCAACTACGCCGCCGCCAAGGCCGGCATGCACGGCTTCACCATCTCACTGGCGCGCGAGAACGCGGGCTTCGGCATCACCGTCAATACCATTTCGCCGGGCTATGTCGCCACGGACATGGTCATGGCCGTGCCGGAGGAAGTGCGGGCCAAGATCATCGCCGACATTCCGACCGGGCGCCTGGGCAAGCCGGAGGAGATCGCCTACGGCGTGTCCTTCCTGGTGGCCGAGGAGGCCTCATGGATCACCGGCAGCAACCTGGACATCAACGGCGGCCACCACATGGGCTGGTGAGCCGCGCGGGGGGCGGCCGGTCACGTGCCGGACCGCACCTGCCTGCGGTCATGCTGCGCAGCACGCAAACCCTTGTTGCGCAACATGATCCGCCGTGAAAGCCAAGCCTGGCGGGGGTTGGGGCGGTTGCAACGGCTGCTGCACTGCGCCATGCTGCGCGTCTACTGTGACGAGTGACCGCTTCATGGCTGCGACCCGCATCATCAAGAAGTATCCGAACCGCCGTCTCTACGACACCGAGATTTCCAGCTACATCACCATCGAGGACGTCCGCCAGCTGATACTGGACGGTGAAGACTTCGAGGTCCGCGACGCCAAGAGCGGCGACGACCTTACCCGTTCGGTCCTGCTGCAGATCATCGCCGACCAGGAGCAGGACGGCGAGCCGATGCTCTCCACCCAGTTGCTGAGCCAGCTGATCCGCTTCTACGGCGACTCCCTGCAGGGATTCATGGGCAACTACCTGGAACGCAGCATGCAGGTGTTCCTGGACCAGCAGCAGCAGTTCCGCCAGCAGATGGGCAACCTGCTGGGCCAGACGCCGTGGGCGATGATGAACCAGCTGACCGAACGCAACCTGGAGCTATGGCAGGAATTCCAGCGCAGCATGGGCACCGGCTTCGGCGGCCCCCGCCCCGGCGGAACCGGCACGGCAACCGGAACCGGCAGCAAGCCGAACGAACCGGGCACCGGCACCGGCGGCAAGACCCGCCGCTGAGCTACGGCAGGGACTGACATGAAAACGGCGCGCCACTGGCGCGCCGTTTTTGTCTGCGGGTCATACGCAGGCAGACGTCAGCGCTTCGCCTTGCACGCCGTGCAGACGCGCTCGACCTTGTAGCCCTTCGCCTTGAGCTTCTCGACCACGCCATCGCTGCCGAGCAGATGCAGCGTGCCAACCACCACCAGCGTGCCACCCTGCCCCGCCTGAAGATAAGGCACCAGCTTCGGCACCCAGGCATCATTGCGGCCGGTATTGATGCGCTGATACAGCTGCGGATACTGCTGGCGCATCTCGGCAGCCATTTTCGTCCACAGCAGGCGCTCGTCACCGCGGCGCCATGCGTCGTGCAGCATGCGCGCCTGCTCATCGCCCTTGTCGGCCTGATCGAGGGCTTCGGACAGCATCTGCCGCTGCTCCTGCATCGACATCCCATCAAGCATGCCGATCTGCGTATCGATGTCCTCCAGACCACCGGTGCTTCGCCCGGTTGCCTGTGCGCGCTCCATGAAGTGACGGTCCAGACCGAGCGCCGGGTCCAGGCCCATCTTCTGCATCTGCCCCACTGAAATGCTCAGGCCGACAAACCAGGGTTTCATGCCCTGCATCTGCGCCAGCGGCAGCTTGTTCACGGTGGCGAACGCCTGCAGTTTCTGCCAGGTCGCTGCATCCAGATCACGCTTCAGTTCGCTGCCGTCGGTGCGCACGGCGGCCTGCACCATGCGGCTGGCCAGCTGCGGGGACTGCATGTCTTCCGGCGACAGTTCGAACAACACGCGCTGCGAGGCCCCGAAGGCCTGCTCCACATCAGCCGACAGCGGATAGTCCTGCGGCTTCAACAGATGGAACGAGCCGAGCAGATACAGCCGTGAATCGCCGGGGCCGGTGACCTTCCACAGCAGCGGTACCGGCGGCTTGACCGACGCACCTTCAGCGGCCGGGGCATTGCGGCCCTGCGCCAGTGGCGCCACCGCGCAGGCCAGCAGCAACAGGGCGGCGTGGAACAGGTGTCTGATCGTCATGTCAGCCTTCTCCTTCAGGCAGGTGGTAGGCCTTTTCGCCCGCGTCCACGCGAAGGTCCAGCCGGTTCTCCGGCGGTGCCAACGGACAGGTCGCGTAGGGCGTGAACGCGCAGGGCGGGTTGTAGGCGTGGTTGAAATCGATGAGCACGCGGCCATCGGCGCCGGGGGCGCCGGTATCCAGATAGCGGCCAGCGGGATAGCTGCCGCGGCCGCTGGTGCGGTCCGCGAAGATCAGGAACAGGGGCTCGCCGGGGGCACCGATCGCCTCCAGCCGCCAGGTCCGGCCATCACGCTCGAACTCGACGGCACCGGCATTGGGCATGTCGGTGGTCAGTCCGGTGATGTCGACGATCGGCAAGGTCTTGCCCGGTGCGTGCGCAACGAAGCGCGCCTGCACCTGCCAGTCGGGACCTCCCGGCCAGTACTGCAGGCCGGCGAAATCCCGGCGTGCAGGCGCGTCGGCATGCTTGACCCTCAGCGCATCGCGCGGACCACGCCGGATCAGGCTGAGCTGGCCCTTGCCACCGTCGAAGGCAAGCAGGGTGGGCTGCGGATCCTTGTCGGTATCCATGCGGATGCGCCCCCTCACCGGCTGGCCATTGTGAGTGAGCTCCGCCCCGGCTTCCGGCGTGAACCACCATTGCCGGCCCTCGCGCCGCAGCAGGCCGAGCTTGCCCGGCCCCACTGCCAGGCGGATGCCATTGGTGGCACCGCTGCCAACGAAGTGCGAGCTGTTCTGCAGCCAGTGCAGCCCGACCAGCGCCGTCCAGCCATCAGGCCGCGTCAGATCCTGATAACGCGCCACGCGCCATTGCTGCTGCGCTGCGGCGTATGCCGGGTCTTCCACCACCGCAGGCGCCGGCGGCGGCACCGGACTGCAGGCTGCCAGCAACAAGACAGCCAGCAGGCCGCCCATTCCCCGATACGCCATCGATGCTCCCCTCAACGTCCGCGCAGGAACCAGCGGTCGATCTCCGCCAGCGAAAAACGGGCCCAGGTCGGCCGGCCGTGGTTGCACTGGCCGGATCGCTCGGTGATCTCCATGTCGCGCAGCAGGGCGTTCATTTCCGGCACCGTCAGCCGGCGATTGGCACGCACAGCGCCATGGCAGGCCATGGTCGACAGCAGTTCATCGCGCGCGCTCGCTACGCGGCGGCTCTGGCCGTGCTCACGCAGGTCGGTCAGCACATCGCGCAGCAGCCCCTCCGGCTCGGCGTGGGCCAGCAGCGCGGGAATGCTGCGCACATGCAGCGAGCCCGGGCCGGCCCGCGTCACCTCGAAACCAAGCGCGGCCAGCGTCGCGGCCTCGCTCTCTGCGGTATCCGCTTCGCGTTCGCCCACCGCCAGCGTGATCGGCACGAGCAACGGCTGCGACTGCAGGCCGATACCATCGTGCGCGTTCTTCAGCCGCTCGTAGCCGATGCGTTCGTGCGCCGCGTGCATGTCGACCACGATCAGGCCTTCGGCATTCTCGGCCAGGATGTAGATGCCATGCAGCTGCGCGATCGCATACCCCAGGGGCGGCACGCCCGCGTCTGCACGGGTGTCCGGCAGGCCGTTTCCGCTCTGCATCGCAGGCTGCGCGGTGTCGCCTTCGCCTGCAGCAGGCGTGGCATAGAGCGCGGCGTAGGCGGCCGGCGCATCGGCAACCTGCAGGCCCAGCGGCTGCTGCGGGCGCCATCCCTGATATCCGCCACCGCCGCCCGCCCCCGGAGCAGGACCACGGACCAGACCGAATCCGGACGCGCCCACGGTCGATGCCGCCGCTGCTGCCCCCGCTTCCGCTGCCTGCCCGGCACCTGCACCGATCTCCTGCGCCGACACGCCGGCTCGGGTATCGGCCAGCGCGTCCTTCAGCGTGCGGTAGACGAAATCATGGACCAGCCGCGCATCACGGAAACGCACTTCGTGCTTGGCCGGATGCACGTTGACGTCGACGCGCGTGGGGTCGAGTTCCAGGAACAGCACGTAGGCCGGTTGCCGGCCATGGAACAGCACATCGCCGTAGGCCATCTTCACCGCGTGGGCAACGCTGCGGTCGCGCACCGAACGGCCGTTGACGTACAGGTACTGCTGGTCGGTACTGGCCCGCGAATAATGCGGCTGCGCGATCCAGCCGTGCAGGCGCAGGCCCGCGCCGCTGTGGTCCACGCGCACCGCCTGCAGCGCGAAATCATCGCCCAGTGTCTCGGACAGCCGCGCGTCCGAATACAGGTCACCCGGCTTGTAGCGGCGTGATGCCTTGCCATTGTGCGAGACCCGCAGCTCGACGTCCGGCCGCGCCAGCGCCAGCGAGCGCAGCCATTCTTCGATGTGCCCCAGTTCGGTGCGCTCGGCGCGCAGGAACTTGCGTCGCGCGGGCACGTTGTAGAACAGCTCGCGCACTTCCACCGTGGTACCCGGTGCGTGCGCGCGCGGCGTGACCTCGCCGATCTTGCCGCCATCGATCTGCAGCGCGGAACCGTGCTCGTCATCTGCGCGGCGCGACGCCAGGGTGAAACGACTGACCGACGCGATCGATGGCAGCGCTTCGCCGCGGAACCCGAGCGTGGCCACCGACTCCAGATCGTCCAGGTTGGCGATCTTGCTGGTGGCGTGCCGCGAGACGGCCAATGGCAGCTGCTCCGCTGCGATGCCACTGCCGTTGTCGCGGATGCGGATCAGGCGCACGCCGCCTTCTTCCAGGTCGATGTCGACACGGCTGGCGCCGGCATCGATCGCATTCTCGACCAGTTCCTTGACCACTGACGCGGGGCGCTCGACCACCTCGCCGGCGGCGATCTGGTTGATCAGGATGTCCGGCAGGGGCCGGATCGGGCGCGGGCCGGGCGCGCTCATGGGGCAAGGTAGGCAGCAGACTTCATGCGCCGATGATAGCGGAGGTACCGCGTGGAGAGTCGAGCCGGATCACCTGTGCGATGCCGATGATGCGCCACGCCCCAGGCATGGCCGGTCCAACAGGGTGCGGCCTACTTGCTGCCGCCGGCCATGGTGGCAGCCGCGTCGATCTCGGCCTGTGCGCGGGCCGCGTAGAGCGTCCCCGGCGGCGGCTGCCGGCTGAAGAACGTGTGCACGCCATCGAGCACCGCACCGGCGATCTTGCGCTGGTAGCCCGGGTCGATCAGGCGGCGCTCCTCGTCCGGATTGGAGATGAAGGCGGTTTCCACCAGCATCGCCGGCATGTCCGAGGTGCGCAGCACCGCGAAGTTGGCCCGCTCGATGTTTGGCTTGTGGTTGTTGCCGATCCGCTTCAGTCCACCCAGTACGTGGCCGGCCGCATCTTCGGACGCTTTCATGTAACCGCTCTGCGCCAGATCGAGCAGAACGTTGGCCAGCGTGCCTTCAGTCTGCTGCAGGCGCACACCACCGACCAGATCGGCGGCGTTTTCCTTGTCCGCCAGCCAGCGCGCACGCTGCGACGAGGCACCCTTGGTGGACAGCACGTACACCGATGAACCGGTCGCCGAGCGGTTCTCGGCGGCGTCCGCATGAATCGAGATGAAGATGTCAGCCTTGTTCGCGCGGGCCTTCTGTGCGCGCATCGGCAGCGGGATGAACACGTCGCTGTCGCGGGTCAGATAGGCTTTCAGGCCCGGCGTGGCATTGACCTGACGGGCCAGCTCACGCGCCACCGCCAGGGTAACGTCTTTCTCGCGCTTGCCGGTGGGTCCGATCGCGCCCGGATCCTGTCCGCCGTGGCCGGGATCGATCGCCACCACCAGGTGCCGCATGCCAGGCTGCATACGGATGCGCGAAGCGTCGCTGGGCATCGCCGGACGCGGCGGTTCGGGCGGCGGCGATGCCGGTACCGGTGCCGGGGCTGGCGGATTGCTCACCACCGCAGCGGTGCGCTGGCCGGCCAGGATCGCCGCGGGCGACGATGCCGGCGGGGTGCTGCTGGCGCTGGTGCCCGCAGCGGCCACCTGCACGGGCGCGGTGGACGGCGCCGGCGTGGGCGCGGCCGGGGCGGCAGCCGTGGCACTGGCCTGCTGCTGCACCTGCGCGGTCAACAACGCGGTAGCGCGGGCGGCGTCGCTGCGCGTCTGCATGCTGGGTGCCGTCGTCTGCGTGGTCGTGGCAACCGGAGCCGGAGCCGGCGCCGGCGCCGCAGCGGCCACGCCCGGGCTGTCACCCGGCCATTCGATCACCAGCTTTGACGCCTCTCCTTCGCGCTGCATCTGCGGGCGGAACGGCGCCACGGATTCCGCAAGATCGAAAACAACACGGAAGGTGCCCGGAACCGGTTGTCCGGTGCGCACTGCCGTCACCACGCCCTGCGCAGCGGGCATCTTCAGGTTGCGCACGGCAGTGGAATCCGGGAAATCGACCACCAGCCGGTTCGGGTTGGCCAGTGACAGCGTCTTGTAGCCGCCACTGCCGACCAGCGAGATTTCCGCGCGGGTGCCGGTGGAGCCTGTATTCAGCTGTACCTGACGGACTTCACCCGCCCACGCACTGAGGCTCGCCAGACCCAGTCCGACGGCGGCACAGATGGCGATGAGACGGTTCCCCAGGCGCATGGCTCAGGATTCAATCACCGCGCTGAACGGAATGCAATACCTTTTTCCTTAATAATCCGTAACCTGCCGATCTTTGTTCTCGTCAGGCGACAGAAACAGGCCGCAAGTCTCCACCTTCGGCCAGCCGCTGCAGCCATTCCCGGCCAGCGTCGCTGAGCCCACTGAGACGCGCCCGGCGCCCCTGGCCCTCGATCTCCAGCGCCACGACCAGGTCCGTCGGCGGCAATGCGCCCGCCCCCCGTTCCGGCCACTCGACCAGCCACAGCACCGCACTGCCCTCGTCCAGGCCCAGGAAATCCAGTTCCCCGGCCTGGCCGATGCGGTACAGGTCCAGATGCCACGCCTCGCCGCCACTGGCCAGCGGATAGCGCTCGACCAGGGTGTAGGTCGGGCTGCGGATCGCACCCTGCACGCCCAGCGCACGCAGCAGCGCACGCGCGGTGGTGGATTTGCCGGCGCCGAGGTCGCCGCGCAGCTCGATCAACGCCTGCGGCGGTCGCGTGGCCGCCAGCCACTGCCCGAGACGTTCGGTGGCATCGCTGTCGGCAAGGAAGAATTCGTTCATGGGGAGCGTTCCGGATTGGCCAGCCGCCGCAGGGGCGCCAGCAGGTCGGTGGGAAGCAGACCACGCGCGCCGTCGATGGCAGCGGCGTCGCCGGCAAGCGCGTGCAGCAGGGCGCCGCCTGCTGCGGCATCGAATGCGTCCAATCCCTGCGCGCGCAGTCCAGCAATGACGCCGGTCAGCAGATCTCCCATGCCACCGACCGCCATGCCCGGATTGCCGGCCGCGATCAGCCGCGGCAGCCGCGCAGGTGCCGCGACTACACTGCCGGCACCCTTCAGCACCACCGTGGCGTGATAGCGCTCGGCCAGCGCCTGCGCGCTGCCGAAGCGATCGGCCTGCACCTCGGCGGTACTGCAGCCCAGCAGGCGTGCAGCCTCTCCCGGATGCGGCGTCAGGATGGCATCAGGCACCGCGTGCGGGTTCTGCGCCAGCAGATTCAGGGCATCGGCGTCGATCACCAGCGGACGCCCGCAGGCGAGCACGCTGGCATGCAGCGCACGCGCCCAGTCGTCCTGGCCAAGGCCCGGCCCGATCGCAACGACCCGTGCGCGGTCCAGCAGCGCAGGCAACGCCGCGCCATCTTCCAGCGCATGCGCCATCGCCTCGGGCAGGCGCGCAAGCATCGCCCCCACATGCTCACGACGGGTGCCGACACTGAGCAGTCCAGCACCGGCACGCAGTGCGGCCTCGGCCGCCATCACCGCTGCGCCGCCACTGCCGCGGTTGCCGCCCACACACAGCACATGCCCGGACTCGCCCTTGTGGGTATTGGCCCGGCGCGGCGGCAGCAGCGCCCGCAGACGGTCGCCGACCCAGCGTTCCGCGCTGGCCGCGATGCCTTCCCGCGCCGCCTCCGGCAGGTCCAACGGCGCCAGCCGACGCTGGCCGACATGATCCAGCGCGTCGCCGGTGTACAGGCCCCGGTGGCAGACAATGAACTGCAGGGTGACCGCCGCGCGCACCGCAACGCCGGGAACGCCGCCCTGATCGGCATCGACACCGCTGGGTACATCCAGTGCCAGCACCGGCGCCGGAGAGGCGTTGAGTGCTTCGATCAGCGCCTTCGCCATGCCGGCCGGGGCCCGATCCAGGCCGAGACCGAACAGCGCATCCACGCCGACGTCGGCGACCGGCAGCTGGCCGTCGAATTCGATGCTGCTGCCGCCGGCGGCAGCGAATGCCGCCGCCGCCTGCTGCGCCAGCGACGTGGCGGGCAGCCTGCCCGGCAGGGTGATCACCTGCACCTGGCGGCCCGCCTGCAGCGCATGGGTCGCCAGTACGTAGCCATCGCCGCCGTTGTTACCGGCGCCAGCCACCACATAGAGACTGCGGGCATCCGGCCATTGCTGCAGCAGGCACTGCCAGCCCGCCAGGCCAGCCTGCGCCATCAGGCTCCAGCCACCATCACCGGCAAGCACCGACGCGCGGGCATCCAGCGCGCGCGCAGCAGCGGTGTCGAACAGAAGAGAGAGATCGGGCATGCCGGGATTTTATACTGGTGCACATGTCCTCCGTCCCCGCCCCTGCCCCAGCCGACCCGGTCCAGGCCGTGCAGCGCATCCGCGAACTGGCCCGTGCACACGGTTTCCAGCGCTGCGGCATTGCCGGCATCGAGCTGGGCGAGGACGAGGCACACCTGGCCGACTGGCTGGGCCAGGGCCTGTACGGGACCATGGACTGGATGGCACGCCACGGCACGCTGCGCGCACGCCCGGCCGAACTGCTGCCGGGCACGGTGCGGGTCATTTCCGTGGGCATGGACTACAGCCACCGCGACGATACCGAAGCCTGGGCGACCCTGGCCGATCCCGGCCGCGCCTACGTGGCGCGCTACGCGCTGGGGCGCGACTACCACAAGCTGATGCGCAACCGCCTGCAGAAGCTCGCTGCGCGGATCAACGATGAAGTCGCGCCACTGGGCTACCGCGTTTTCGTCGATTCGGCACCGGTGCTGGAACGGGCCCTGGCCCGCAACGCCGGGCTCGGCTGGATCGGCAAGCACACCTGCCTGATCGATCGCCAGGGAGGCTCATGGTTCTTCATCGGCGAGATCTACATCGACCTGCCGTTGCCGGTCGACGCGCCCGCCACTGCGCACTGCGGCACCTGCACGCGCTGCATCGACATCTGCCCCACGCGCGCCATCACCAGCCCGCAGCGGCTGGATGCGCGCCGCTGCATTTCCTATCTGACCATCGAGCATGACGGCGCGATCCCCGAGGACATGCGGCCGCTGATCGGCAATCGCATCTACGGCTGCGACGACTGCCAGCTGGTCTGCCCGTGGAACAAGTTTGCCAAGCGCACCGATGAAGCCGATTTCCGCGCACGCAACAACCTGGACACCGCGCGCCTGGATCAGCTGTTCGCCTGGGACGAGGCGGAATTCCTGCGCCGCACCGAAGGCAGCCCGATCCGTCGCAGCGGCCATGAGCGCTGGCTGCGCAACATCGCCGTGGCACTGGGCAACGCGCCGACAGCACCGCAGACCCTGGCCGCACTGCAGACCCGCATCGATGATCCCTCGCCGCTGGTGCGCGAGCACGTGCAGTGGGCGCTGGCACAGCACCGCACGACCTGAGCCGGGCGTGCCCGGCGCGCGCCAACGTGCGATCCTGAGTGCCCGCTCCACCCGCAGCGCGCCGTACCCATGCAGCCACGCAACAACGACATTCTCACTCCCAGCCAGCTCAACACGCTGGCACGCGATCTGCTGGAGGGCAGCTTCCCGGCGATCTGGGTCGAAGCCGAACTGGGCAGCGTGGCCCGCCCTGCGTCCGGGCACCTGTACTTCACCCTGAAGGACGCACGGGCACAGCTGCGTGCGGCGATGTTCCGGATGAAGGCGCAGTACCTGAAGTTCGTACCGCGCGAGGGCATGCGCGTGCTGGTGCGTGGCCGGGTGACCCTGTACGACGCACGCGGCGAGTACCAGATGGTGCTCGACCACATGGAGGAAGCCGGTGAAGGCGCGCTGCGGCGGGCGTTCGAGGAGCTGAAGGCGCGCTTGGACGCCGAAGGCCTGTTCGATCCTGCACGCAAGCGGGCACTGCCCGCGCATGTGCGGCGGCTGGCGGTGATCACCTCGCCGACCGGCGCCGCCGTGCGCGATGTGCTGAGCGTACTGGGCCGTCGTTTCCCGCTGCTGGAGGTGGACCTGCTGCCGACCCTGGTGCAGGGCTCCAGCGCCGCCGCGCAGATCACCCGCCTGCTGCAGGCAGCCGATGCCAGTGGTCGCTACGACGTGATCCTGCTGACCCGCGGCGGCGGTTCACTGGAAGATCTATGGGCGTTCAACGACGAAGCGCTGGCGCGCGCGATCGCCGCCAGCGATACGCCGGTCGTGTCGGCCGTCGGCCACGAGACCGACTTCAGCCTGAGTGATTTTGCCGCTGACCTGCGCGCGCCGACACCTTCGGTGGCGGCCGAGCTGCTGGTCCCCGACCAGCGTGACCTGGCCCTGCGCCTGCGCCGCTATGCCGCGCGGCTGGCACAGCTGCAGCGCCACGCGGTAGGACAGGCCATGCAGCGCGCCGACCGTGCGCTGTTGCGATTGAATGCGCAGAGTCCACAGGCCCGGCTGGACCTGTTGCGGCGCCGTCAGCTGGAGCTGGGCCGGCGGCTGCACGCGGCGTTCAACCAGCAGCAGGAGCGCCGTGCCGCGCGCCTGCGCCATGCTGCCGCGGTGCTGCGTGGCCATCATCCGCAGCGCCAGCTGGACGCGATGCAGCGTCGCCTGTCGGCCCTGCGCGGACGCCCCCATGCAGCGATGCAGCGGCTGCTGCAACGCGATGCGCTGCGCCTGCGCGGCCTGGCCCGGTCCCTGGAAGCGGTCAGTCCATTGGCCACGGTGGCACGCGGTTACAGCATCGTGACCCGTGCCGATGATGGTGCACTGGTACGACAGGTTGAACAGGTCCAGCCCGGCGACGCACTGCAGGCACGCGTGGGCGACGGCGTCATCGACGTGCAGGTCACCTCGGTCAGGTAAGCGGGGGCCAAGGCGCAGCCCGGCGTGCGCCTTCCTACCTGGCCGCCTCGCAGAACTGCTTCCGGTACTCCAGCGCCTTCGGCATCAGGGCCTGCAGATTCTGGATCCGGGTTCCTGGGTTGGGATGGGTGGAGGCAAACTCCGGCGGCGACTGACCACCACTGGCCTGGCCCATCCGCTGCCACAGCGGCACCGCTTCGCGCGGATCGAAACAGGCAGCCGCAGCCAGCATCAGCCCCACCTCATCGGCCTGGGTCTCGTGGCTGCGTGCGTAGGGCAGCAGATAGCCATAACCCATCGCCGACATCACCATCTGCTGCTGCTGCGCATCCATGCCACTGGCAGCCCCGGCCATCTGCCCGATCTGGGTCAGCTTCTGCTGTGCCATGCGCTGCGCTCCATGGCGCAGCAGCGCATGGGCGATCTCATGCCCCATCACCACCGCCATCGCATCCTTGGTCCGCGCCACCGGCACCAGACCGGTATAGACCGCCATCTTCCCGCCCGGCAGGCAGAAGGCGTTGGCCTGCTCGGAGGGGATCACGTTCACCTCCCACTGGAAGCTGCGCGCGAAATGGGCCGGCTCCACGCCATGCTCCCGCGCCAATGCGGTCTCCACCACATCGACCTTGGCGATCAACCGCTCGGCAATCGCACGCACGTCACGCGAGATCTGCGCGTTCGGGTCCAGTGGCCGCTCCTGCGCCAGGATCTGCTGGTAGGCCTGCAGGCCCAGCGCGGTTTCCTGCTGGGCATCCAGGCTGCTGTCGATCATGACCTTCTCGCCGGTATAGGGATCGACCGTCCGGTTCGAAAACCAGTAAAAGGCCGCGTAACCCGCCGCCAGCAGCAGTACCCACCAGCGGATGTTGCCGAACAGGCCACGCCGCTGCGGGCCCTGCGGCGAGCGGGAAAATGGGTCGTTGCGCATGCGGTGGTCTTCCGGCTGGCCCCGCCGGCCGGCGGGCACGGCGCAATCTTAGTGTGCCGGAGCCCGCGCCGGGTGAAGCCGGCCGCTCAGATGCCGCGTACCAGGCGGAACCCGATGCGGGCATTGGTGGTGTCCGAGTCCTGCGACTGCCGCCAGGCCGCCCGGGTCTGCTCGGGAGAGTTCGCCCAGTTGCCTCCGCGGATCACCCGCGCCCGACAACCCGGGTTGAACCAGGCCACGCCGTCGGAGGGCGCACGCCGGTAGCTGGAATGCCAGCAGTCGGCCACCCATTCGCTGAGATTGCCGGCCATGTCGTGCAGGCCGAACGCGTTGGCCCGGAAGTTCGCCACCGGCGCCGGGCCCCACCAGCCATCGCCATAGCCGATGAACGCGTTGTGCCAATGCCGGCCAGACGGCGAGACATCCTTGCTGCCGGTGAAGTTGCCGCTGCCCGGCGGGGGCGTGCCTGTATCCCCCCAGGGATAACGGCCGCTGCTGCCGGCGCGCAGCGCATACTCGAACTCGGCCTCGCTGGGCAGCCGGTAGCTGTAGCCGGTCTGCTCGGACAGCCACGCGGCATAGTTTTCCGCGTCGCGCACGCTCACATGCATCACAGGCGCGTTGCCCAGCGCGCGCGCGCCGTCGTAATCCGAGCGCCAGTCGACACCGCTGCGGCGGATGAAGTTGCCGCTGCGCTCGTCATAGACCACCGAATGACCGCGACGGGTCGCGCGTGGGCGGGCATTGGTGGCTTTGACGTAGCGCTCGAAATCGCTGACGGTCACCTCGGTGATGGCCATCGCGAAACCGCGGTCAAACCGCACGTAATGCGAAGGGCGCTCGGCATCGGTGGCGCCGGGCTCGGCATCCCCTGCACCCATCTGGAAGCCGCCATGCGGCACCACCACCATCTGCGGGCCACGCCCGCCATCGCGCATCGCGTCGCTGAACACCTGGCCGGGACGGAAGCTGCCGTAATGGGTTGCCAGATCGATGCGCTCGCGCAGCTGCGCCACGACCGCGTCGCCGGGCAGCGCGATGCGCAGTGCTTCGGCCAGCTTCTCGCGTGCAGGTTTCAGGCCCTGCGGCGTCGCCAGGTCGCGCAGGCCCTCGTCGCGCAGCTGCGCCAGGGTGTTGGCCCGGATCTGCTCGATGCGCTCGAAGGCGTCGGCGATGGTCGGCGAGGAATCACGGACCTTGCTGGCTTCGGCCAGCCAGATGCCGGCACTGGCGAAGTCACGGCGGCGGGCGGCCTCCTCGGCACGCCGGATCAGGCCGCTCTCCGCCGCAGCAAGGCCCTGGCGTGCGCGGCGGTTGCCCTCGTCAAGCGCCAACGCCTCGCGGAAACTGCCGATCGCGCCGTCACCGTCCTCGCCGATCCGGTCCGCGCGCAGGTCCTCCTCGCCGGCCCGGTTGTAGGCCACCACGCGTTGCGCGATCTCCACCCGCGCCTGCAGGGCACGCACCTTTTCATCGTCAGGGGCCAGGGTCAGCAACACCAGCGCCTGGCGTCCCGCTTCGGCCAGCGCCTCGCGCTGCTGCAGCGGCCGCACCAGCAAGGCATCGGTCTGCTGCAGCAGGCGCTGGCGGGCACGCTGCAGGCCAGCACGGGCCTGGCGGTCGTCAGGCACCTCCTCCTGCACCGCCAGCCACAGCGGGATGGCGGCATCGCCATCCTCGTACAGCCGATCCTGGGCAAACGCCTGCTCGGCGCCCCTGCGCAGCTGCGCCAGACTGCGCCCCTCCCGATCGACACGGGGCGGCGTCCACTGCTGCACGTCTTCGGCGGCATCCTGACCGGCGATGGTCACGCTGCCCTGCACCGCCGGCCGATCCTCCGGCGCCGGCGGCGATGCCGCCTGGCCGGAACCCTCGCCGGCCTTGCCTGCCGGTGTCGGCGGTGACGGGGTGCAGGCGACCAGAGCCAGGGCCAGGCTGGCGCACAGCGCGGACGACAGCGGAAAACGCAAGCAGAGCCTCCTTCGGCACGGACGCGGACCGACGTTAGGCTATTCTCCCCTGCCTGAGCAAACCCGAGTAGCAGGCCCTGACCCGTGGCAATCTGGATCACCACCCCCGCCGAGCTGGATGCGTACTACCAGCAGCGTCCCACCCGCATCGGTCTGGACACCGAATTCATCCGTGAACGCACCTTCTGGCCGCAACTGGCGCTGGTGCAGATGGCGGTCGGCGAGGACATCCTGCTGATCGATCCGCTGATTCCCGGCATGCCCGAAGCACTGGCCCCCTGGCTGACCGATACGTCGATCATCAAGGTGATGCACAGCGCCAGCGAGGATCTGGTGGCCTTCAAATGGACCTGCGGCGTGCTGCCACGACCGCTGTTCGATACCCAGATCGGCGCGGCGCTGGCCGGCATCGGTGCCGGCATGGGCTACCAGAAGCTGGTGCAGGAGATCACCGGCGTGACCCTGGCCAAGGGCGAGACCCGCTCGGACTGGATGCGCCGCCCGCTCTCCGAGTCGCAGCTGCAGTATGCCGCCGATGACGTCGAGCACCTGTTCGCGCTGCATGACGCGATCGACGCGAGACTGCAGGCGATGGGACGCCAGCAGTGGCTGCACGACGACGCTGAACGCCTGTTGGCCAGCGTCGCCAACGATGAGGACCGCTGGCCGCACCTGTCCATGCGCTCGGCCCAGTTCCTCGATGCCGAGGCACAGCGACGCCTGCTGCGCCTGCTGCGCTGGCGCGATGTGCAGGCACGCCAGAGCGACCGGCCGCGCAGCTGGATCCTGGACAACGAACTTGCCGCCCTGCTGGCGCGCTCGCCACCGGCCGATGTCGACGCGCTCGCCAAGCTGTTCGAGCCGTTCCCGAAGGCGCCGCGCAAGCTGACAGCCGCCGTGTGGCAGGCCCTGGACACTCCGCTGGCCGATGAGCAGGACGCGCCGCTGGCCACCCAGCCCACCGACAGCAGCAAGAAGACGCTGAAGAAAATGCAGGACGCCGTGGCCGAATGCAGCCGCGAGCTGGGCCTGGCGGACGGCGTACTGGCCTCGCGCAAGCACCTGGAAAGCTACCTGGAGCACCGCCAGTGGCCGTCGGCGCTGGCCGGATGGCGCCAGCAGGCGCTGGAATCGCGCCTGCAGCCATTGTTGCCGGTGCGCTGACAACCCGCTGCAGCAACGGGAAGGGGCGGCCAGGATCACCGGGCCGCCCCTTCCCGCAACCGTTCGATTACCAGTTCATGTTCAGCGACACACCCACGGTACGCGGCTCGTTGTACACCGCGGCCATGTAGTTCTCGATCACGCCCTTGAGATTCTTCTCGTTGGTGATGTTGCGTGCGAACAGCGCGACTTCATAGGCGCCGTAGTTGCCGGAGTAACCGATCTTCAGGCCGCCCTCGAAGTCCCCCTTGGAGTTGAACTCCTTGCTGTCATACAGCACGAAGCTGGTATAGCCCTGCTTGTTCCAGTCAGTGGACACGAACATCGTGGCCGCGTCGCTGACCGGGAAATCGTAGCGTGCGGCCAGGTTGACGTTGTACTTCGGTGCGTTCGGCAACGGGTTGCCGTCGATCTGCGCGAAGGTGTTCGCACCCACCTTGATGGTCGGATCATCCACCGTGCACACCACCTGGCCATTCAGGCCGCAGACCTGCGCGTACACGCGCTTGTCCTTGATTTCGCTGTGCAGCAGGCTGACACCGGCGCTCAGGGTCAGGTTGGGAACCGGACGCAGTTCCATGTCTGCTTCGAAACCATACGCCTTGGCCTTGTCTGCGTTGAACAGCACGCCGTTGCCGTCCGAATCGTTACCGTTGAGCTGGATATCGTTGACGGTGTAGGTGAACGCGGTGGCGTTCAGGCGCAGGCGGTTGTCCCACAGGCTGCTCTTCACGCCGGCCTCCCAGGACAGGATGGTCTCCGAGTCGGCGGTGGTGAAGTCGGCATTGAACACCGCCGAACGGCCCTGGATGGTGGGCCCACGGAAGCCGCGCGCCACCTTCGCATAGACGCTGACGTCCGGCGTGATCTGGTACATCGCACTCAGGTCCCAGCTGGGCGTGGTATCGGACATCCTGACGTCGGTGCGGCCCTTGTAGGTCACCACCCCGGCAGCGGTGTCGGCGGTCTTCAGCAGCCGGGTGTGCTTCTCGTCGCGGGTCTGGCGCAGGCCGGCGGTCACCGTGAACCTGTCGGTGAAGGCGTAGCTGAGCTGGCCGAAACCGGCCCAGGAGGTGTTCTTGTTGCGCAGGCGTACCCAGTTGTTGGGATTGCGCGCAGCGCCCTGCAGGAACCAGGCACGCTGGTAGAAGTCGGTGGTGTCGCTGCCGTTGAAATAGAACGCGCCGGCCTGCCACTGCAACGCGCTGTCGTCATGGCTGGCCAGACGGAATTCCTGGGTCCACTGGTCCAGGTCGCGGATCCGGCCCATCGACTGGCCGTAGCCGTTGGGCACGCCGTTGACCGGATAGTTCACCGCAGCACCGCCATCGGTATCGCCACGGCTGTAACCGGAGGTGGTTTCATACGCGGTGATCGAAGTGAAGTCGATCACGCCGAAATCATAGCGCGCCTTCACCGAGCCACCGTAGGTCTTGTAGGCCTGCGGGTTGTTGTCGGCTTCGTCGTAGGCGACCTGGTCGCGCGGCACGTCGGTGCGGTTGGAACCCTTGGTCAGCGCACCGCGCAGGAACAGGGTCGAGGTGCCTTCGTAATCGCGCGCGTGTGCCGAGGCCAGGATCGAGAACTGCTCGCTCGGCGTCAGCAGCAGTTGGGCGCGGACGTTGCGGTCATCGAAACCGCCCATGGCGTTCTTCTTCGGGCTGACGGTGCCATCCGCACTCGGGCCGCTGTAGGTGTTGTCGACATAGTCGTCGCGATGCTGGTACAGGGCCGACACGCGGAACGAGGCGATATCGTTGATCGGACCGCCAAAGCCGCCATCGATCGACACGCTGTTGTAACTGGCGTAGCTGGCGCTGACGCGGCCGGTGTAGTCCTGCGTCGGCTTGAGCGTGTCGAACTTGACGATGCCGGCCGTGGTGTTGCGGCCGAACAGCGAACCCTGCGGGCCGCGCAGCACTTCCACCTGGTCCACGTCGTAGACCGGATTGGACTTGAGCACCACGTGCTCCAGCACCACGTCATCCTGGATGATCGACACCGGCTGGGAAGCTCCCAGATAGAAATCGATGTTGCCCAGCCCGCGGATGTAGAAGCGCGGGAAGATGCGACCGGTGGTGGTTTCCGCATACAGGCTCGGCACGCGGCCGGACAGCGCCAGCAGGGTGTCGTCGCCGCCGGCGGTGAAGTCGCGCATGCGCTCGCCCTGCACGACGCCCACCGACACCGGCACCTCCTGCAGGTTCTGCTCACGGTGTTCGGCGGTCACGGTGATGGTATCCAGCCCGGTGGGGGTCGGCGCACTGTCCTGCGCCGCGGCGCCGAAGCTGCCGACCAGCGCCAGGCCTGCGCAGGCCAGCGCGAGCGGATGGCGACGGAAGGAAACGAGGGAAGACGACATGCCCGACAGACGGCGGGAATCGGTATGGGAAGGCATCGAAAGCTCTGAGGAGACGTCCGGGCGGCCTGCGCGGGCCGGGCGGCGAGAAAGGGAACTGCTGCGCAGACTGGGGATTATCCTCCAAATTGTTACGATTTCGTTTCGCGCAACGGAATCGCACGAAAGCCGGCGGACTCGGCACAGTCGCCTATGGCCACGGCCGCGCGTCGCTTGGCAAGGCCGACCGCCAGCGATACAATGACACCGCACTACGGGGCCATAGCTCAGCTGGGAGAGCGCGTCGTTCGCAATGACGAGGTCAGGAGTTCGATCCTCCTTGGCTCCACCAATATCCAGTGCGGCAGCGCACTTAGAAGGCCGGAACTCCTGAAAATTCAGGGCTTCCGGCCTTTTTCATTGCACGGTGCAGACCGGTGCGATGCGTTGCAGCTGGTGAGACGGTGGGGGCATATTTTGGGGCATCTGCCCTCCGCCCCTAAAACCGATGCCCCCACTCTCCGACCTCGCGATTCGGCGCGCAAAACCGACTGGAAAGACCCAGAAGCTGTTCGACGGGGGTGGCCTGTATTTGGAGATATCGCCGGCCGGCAGCCGCTGGTGGCGGATGAAGTACCGCTTCGACGGGAAGGAGAAGCGCCTGGCGTTGGGCGTCTACCCGGAGGTCCCCCTGCAGCTGGCAAGAAACCGCCGCGAAGACGCGAGGCGGCTGCTCGCTCAGGGCATCGACCCTGGACAGCAGAAGAAGGCGGCCGCAGCTGCCAAGGCCGGCATGGAAGCCCAGACCTTTGGCGCGATCGCGCGCGAGTTCATGGATGGCCGGATCTGGTCCGACGACTACCGGGTAAAGGTCGAGGCCTGGATGAAGAACGACATCCTGCCGTGGATCGGGAGCCGACAGGCCGCCGAGCTGGAGGCACCCGACTTCCTTGCCTTGGCCCGCAGGATGGAGAAGCGCGGCGCCATCGAGTCGGCGCACAGGGTCATCCAGAAGTGCGGGGAGGTGATGCGGTACGCCATCGCGTGCGGGCTGGCCAAACGCAACCCGGTGGCCGACCTGCGCGGCGCCTTGCAGCCGACGCCCCGAAACCACTATGCGGCGATCACTGAGGCGCGCGAGTTGGTGCCGCTGCTGCGCGCGATCCCCGCCTACCGAGGCAGGCAGGTTACGCGCTGGGCGCTGGCGTTGGCTCCGCTGGTGTTCGTGAGGCCAGGCGAGCTGAGGAAGGCGGAATGGGCGGAGTTCGATCTGGAGGCGGCTCAGTGGCTGATTCCAGCAGGCCGCATGAAGCGGCGTAGGGAGCACCTGATCCCGCTTTCGAGGCAGGCCTTGGCCATCCTCAATGAAATCAAGCCTCTCACGGGCAAAGGGCAGTATGTGTTTCAGGGACGCAACAGCCCGAAGCGGCCGCTCAGCGAGAACACGATCAACACCGCGCTGCGCAAGATGGGGTTCGAGGATGACGTGATGACCGGGCACGGCTTCCGCGCCACCGCGCGCACCATCTTGGATGAGGTGCTCGGGTTCCGGCCCGACATCATCGAGCACCAGCTGTCCCACATGGTCAAAGACCCCGACGGACGGGCGTATAACCGAACCAAGCATCTGGAGGAGCGCGCCAGGATGATGCAGGAGTGGGCGGACTACCTCGACCGGCTGCGCGACGGCAACGTGGTGCAGCTACGGGTTGCCTGACCGCTATACACCTCGCCGCAGCTGCTGCAGCGCCGCCCTCACCCGCGCCTTCTGAGGATCCCTCGCCCTGGGCTTGGTCGCCGCCGGCGGTTTGCGCGGCTCCAGCGCTTCCTTGATCCGTGTCAGATCCAGCGCCCCAGACTCAGCCAGGCGCCGCGCCTGTTGCTGCTGCGCACGCGTTGGCGGTAGGCCTGGCAGTGGCGGTGGCAGTCGGATCGGGGTGCTGTCCGTCAGCCGGGCGACGGCCTCGCGCAGAGGCAGGTCGGGATAGAGCCTGGCCGCACACCAGCGCTCGGCATACCGCTTCGCCTGCCGGACGCTCGCCGCGCGCACTTCCTTCACCTGCCACATCTTCTGGCCTTCCATCCACAGGCGCACGCCGGCGCCACCATCGGGGGCAACGCCGGCCGTTTCCCGGCCGTTGTACCAGAGCGCCCAGCGCTCACCGGTCTGGACCCAGCCAGAGGGGATCGGGGCGGTGCGGAAACCATGGTGGCCGTGCGAGGGAAGCATGGCCGGAAGGATACGACTGGGCGTCGCAGATGCTGCGATTGAATCCTGACCGGATTAAGCCAGCCGCCCTTCCATGAGGGTGCCGACCTTCTCGATGTTCTCCAGCGACAGGCCGCCGATGTTCTGCGCGAACTGGCGGATGAGCTGGGCATATGAGTCTTCCAACACATCCGCCTCCGACTTTGAGGCGTCGATCACACACTTCGTGCGCTCGGCCATCCCCAGGAAGATTTGCCGGCACAGGGCCAGATTCTCTTCGTTCTCGAAGTGGTTCGGCCTATCACCACGTGCGCGGATACGTTCCAGGCCCGTGGCCGGCTCAACGTCGAGCAGAAGCATCAGGTGTGGCCGGGGCGCGAAGTCGTTGGCCTTCGACAGGTCCTCAACCGGCAGCCCGGCGGCACCCTGGTAGGCGACCATCGACGGGAAATAGCGATCGAGGATCACCACCTCTCCGCGCTGCAGAGCCGGCTCGATGAACTGCTCCACATGATCCCGACGGTCAGCCAGCAGGTATTCGACCTCTTGCTCCGGGCTCAGGCGGCCCGATTCAGCCGACTGACGAAGCTTGGTGCCCCACGGCCCATTGGTCGGCTCCTTACTGGTCGAAACGGCCACGCCATGGGCGCGAAGCCGCTCGGTCAGGCCTTTGGCCAAGGTCGACTTGCCGGCCCCATCGATTCCCTCGATGGCAACCAGCAGGCCACCGGGGATGGTGATGCTCGTCATGCGGGGTAGTGTATCCAATTGCCCCGGCACCGCCAGAGGGGGGCGGGATGCTAACGCGGACGGCCGTCACAGGGCCAGTCTTGACAGCATTCCTGCCATGAGCCGCCGCGGAAACGTAGCCTCCTACACGCCCCGGCCACAGCCTCCCGGTCTACGCTCCGGCCATGTGCGGCCGATTCGTCCAGCTCCCCGTCGTCAACTTCGGCCAGGCCGAGCTGGCTGACCTTGCCCCGGGCCTGGCCGAGATACAGCCCAGCTACAACCTCGCCCCGACACAGCGGGCGTCGGTGATCCTGGACCGCGGCGAAGGCCGGCAGGTCACCCGGCTGGCCTGGGGCCTGCTGCCGTTCTGGGCGAAGGCCAAGGGCCTGCAGGGCTCAACCATCAACGCCCGCATCGAGACGGTGGCCACCAAGCCTGCCTTCCGGACGGCATTCAAGAAGCGGCGCTGCGTCATCCCCATGGCCGGCTACTACGAATGGTCGGTCAGCCCTATCGACGGGAAGAAGGATCCATGGTTCATCCACGCGGCCGAGCCGTTGCTGGCGGCTGGCCTGTGGGAGGACACCAGCCCCCTGCTGCCAGATGGCAACCTGGGAACCTTCACCGTCATCACCGGGGACAGCAGCGGCGTGTCGGCCGACATCCACGACCGCATGCCGGTGTGGCTGCTGGCCAGCCAGATCGATGAGTGGATGGCCGCCAGCCCCGACGATGCGATGGCGATGCTGCTGGCCAGCGAGCCTCCGTCCATGGAGGCCTACCGGGTCAGCCGGGCGGTCAACACGCCCAGGAACAACCGCGAGGATCTGCTGCAGCAGGTCGAGTGAGGCAGCCCCGCGCTGGAGCCGCCATGGTCAGATGTCGATGCCGCTGGTCGCCAGCGATGCCTTGACCGAGGCGTACATGTTCTGGATCGTGGCCTGCGCCAGCACCCGGTCGAACCAGTAGGCCGACAGCGCGCCGCGCACGCTCTGGTTCAACGTGCCAGCCGAAGCGCCCAGGATTCGATGCGTGGCGATGCTGGCCGGCAGGGTCGCGTTGGTCACCTCCGCCATGCTGCCCGTGCGCGGCCGGTACAGCCGCAGGATGCTGGCACCTGCACCGGGACGGTTGTCGAAGGTGCCGACCACCATCTCCCAGCGATCACCGCCATCCTTGGGCAGGCTGGCCGCGTAGTTGGTGCTGCCGGCGCGCGCCAAGGCGACCAGGTTCCCGCCGCTGCTGACACCGATGCCGGCGGAGTCACCGCCCGAGGTGTTGGCGTTGCCCATCAGCGTCTGGTTGACGCCGCCGGCGGTCTGCCGGAACACCGACATGAACGACAGCGGCAGGTTGGCGGCCGCAGGCACGTAAAGCGCAGTGCCGGTGGCCACCGAGACCGATTGCGAGTCGACCTCGTAGGAACCCCCGTTCGAGAGCTGCGCATCCAGCCCTGCCGCGATGCGGTTGTTCAGTGCGAAGTTCAGCGTCTTGGCCAGACGGAAGTGGCCGTCCGGCACCACGCCACCCCAATCGATCGGCGGTTCCAGGTCGAGGATGATCGTGTCCGGGAAGGAAGCGGGCGCGGCGTACTGGCGAATGATGGTGGGCATTGGGTCGTCCTCACAGATAGTTGTACTTGCAGGCCAGGGCCAGCGGCGGGTTGGCGGAAAGGTGGAAGCCGCCGTCGTTGACGGTCAGCAGTGCCTTGGCGTCCGGGTCGTACCAGATGCCCTCGATCGACTGCGATCCCTTCAGCGTGTGCGTTTCCAGCAGGGCCATCGTGTCGGCGTCATAGACCAGGGCCTGGCCGTCGACGCCGTTGGCGCCCACCGTGGCCCACAGGCGATTTCGCCCCTGTTCGTAGTGCAGCTGGTCGGCCTGCGGGTGGATGCCCGTCTGGGTGCGAAGCACCGAGCCGTCCGCGCACGACACCAGCCGGATCGTGCTGGTGCCCTCGTCCGGGGTGTAGATCGCATCCAGGTCGGGCCGGTAGGCAATGCCGTTGAGGGTGTGCGACACCACGATCTCGTCCAGCAGCTTCACGCCCGCCAGGGTGATATGGCGGATGATCTTGTTCGTCTTGTCGGCAAACCAGATCGTGTCGTCCGAGGTGTCCCAGGCCACGCCCTGAATCGACTGGATGCCCGGGAAGGCAGCCGTGTTGCAGGGAATCTCCCAGAGGATCCGCCGCATGTCCGGCGAGGTGCACACGATCGAGCACAGGAACGGCGCCGTCTGGCCGCCCGAACTACCCTCATAGGCCCGACCATCGTTACCGACCAGCCTGCAGCCCAGCCACTTCCCCGTGCTGATCACGTCCAGGCCGGTGCAGGTCCAACCGCCGCTGGCATTCTCGCCCTGCGCGCCGTTGGGAAGCGATGTCTGGTCCACCAGCACGAACTGCGTCGGCTCGGGCGTTCCGCTCGGCCACTGCGACCCGTCGGCCCAGAGAATCCGCCCCACTCGCCCCACGCTGTCGATCTCCACCAGCAGCGCGTTCTCCAGGTAGCCCGCAAGCCCCTGCGCCCACTCCTGGTAGTTCCCATGCCAGTCGATGCGGCCGTCTACCGCCGCGGTGCTGGAGTCCACCATCGAGACCGTCATGCCGCCCACCTTCGTTCGCAGAAATTCCCGGGTGCCATCGGCATGCACGGCAAAGGCGACGTTGCCGGCCATATCGCCATCGATCTCGATGTATTCCCCTGTGATGGTAGACACGAGCCGTCCGGCAACCTCAGCAACTTCCTGCTTGTCCGCCTTTTGCGTCAGTACATCCTCAGAAACCCACTGCAGCCCAGCCTCGACCATGATGTAGCGGCCGCTGTTCGGCACCTCCTGGCCCGATACGGGGTCGGTGTGGCTGCCGGTGTCACCGATCACCGCTACCTGGCGGTTCAAGGGGATGCTGCCCGCTCCCGCCGCAGCGCTGGCCGCAGCCCAAGTGGGGAACTCGATGGTGCTGCCGTTGGCCAGGAACTCATCGAAATCCGCCTCAATCCCGTTCCAGCTGCGACGGGTCTCGCCCCTGCGATCAACCCACGTCCGAGCAGATCCGTTGATGCCGGCATCCAGGTTCTCGGCGTTGTCGTACAAATCCTTGACAGCGGTCGACGGCACCGGATTCCCAGTGTTGAAGGTCGTCATCGTGGTGTTTCTCCGTTGATGTTACGGCGCGGCCGCGTCGTCGTACTGGTAGAAAGCCGGGGAGTACTGCAGCGCGGTGATCTCCACCGAACCGTCATCGCCGGGCGTCAACTCTGAAAGGACTGCGTCATAGCCCACCCGAGAGCTGTCGCAGAAGATCAGCTCCGGCGGATCGACGGTAGGGTCATCAAGGATCCAGGTGCTGAAGGCGTTCTCCGCCGGCAGCGATGAAGCGGCGATGGTCAGGGTGTGATCGTCCACCCGCGTCGGCACGATCACTGTCGATGCCGATCCGTCCTGGAACCGAATGAGGCATCTCGGTTCCGGCAGGCTCCAGTCCAGGTACTCGCCGACTTCGATCAGCACCTGCGTGCCCTGCAGCTCGGCGTGGTCGATCATGCAGCTGATCGTGCTGGACCCGGGGATATCGTCGGTCAGCTTCACGCGGTCGCCGAAGTCGAACCGCAGGGCCATCAGCTCCGTTTTGGTGGTGAAGGTCAGGCGCTGTCCCTGGTGCTTCAGCAGCCGGCGCATGCCGAACCGATAGGCTCGCGTCCGGCTCCCGACACCTTTGAGTTCGAACGTCTCCACCTTCTTTGGCGTGTCAATCCCTGGCAGGCGGCATTCCACCGTTTCCGCAGCCCAGGTGACCTCATCGATGTAGACAACGTCCACGCCATCGAAATCGTCAGGACCGGGGGCGGTAAATGCCGTTGCCAGCGGCTCCAGCTGTCTCTGTGGGGAGATGGCGCCGCGCCAGGTCTTGATCCCCTCGCGCCCCGCCGAACACATACCATCGGTCAGCAGGAAGTACCCCATCCCGGCCTGCGCGGCCAGCTGCAGCACATCCAGCGCGCTACCGCCTGACTGCTCAGCGCTGTAGTCGAAGAACTCGCCGCGCGGAGTCCAGTAGGTCGCCTCCAGATGGTCCAGCGTGGAGTTGTCGATCTGATCCTCGGGGAGGCCAAGCGAACGCATCACGTGCTTCATCGCCGCGCTGATGGTACGTGCGGTGCCGGTGGCGTACTGCCTGGTCGCCAGCACGTTGAAACGCCTATCCGACTGTGCTGCCAGCTTCGTGCCCGTCGTCACCGTGAGGCCGATGGTGGTCAGATCGTCGTAACGGCTCGGCCGCTGCGACAACCTGGCACGCAGGCCCTGCCAGTAGCATGCGTCCCGCGCTGAATTGCCTCCCCGCTCGGTGACGCGGCGGATCCGCACCTCGATCTGCCCAGGTGCCCCGAGCGTCACCCTCTCGCTGAATCCCAGCGCGTCCTCAGACGTCGCCGTGTAGGTGTGCGAGCGCACGGTCCAAGCGGCGCCGGATCCGAACACTCGGTAGCCCACGCGCAGTGTTACGGTGAAGGTGCGCTTATTCCCCTTGTCCGTGTACCAGATCAGACCGCCGGGGAAGCTGAAGTCGTACTCGAACGCATCCGTCGTTTCCCCATCGGGGCAAACCAGAAACGGTCCCAGCCACTCTTCGCCTTCCTCCAACCCCGTCACGGTGTAGTCGGTCGCCGTGCGGCTGAGCCAACCCGGCCACGACGCGTCCCCTATCCCGGCTTCGGTCAGTCGCTCCACCGAGAGGGTGAGGCCAGACACGGACGCAATGCGGTACTCGCTCAGTCCGCGAGCCATCGCCAGGGAAGCGGACCCGACTGGCAGCCCGCCGAAGGCGGTCCCCGCCGCGCTGTCGTAGGCCAAGGTGATCCTTGGGGGCGTGGCTGGCGCTCCCCCAGACGTTGCTTCACCCGCCGTGGCGACTGGACTGGCGCCGAACACTGCGGCGGGCAGCCCGCTGAAGCTGATCGAGCCGCCAAGGTACGGGCTTGAGCCCTCCCCGACCGTCACCACGCCGCCAGTCTGTGTGGCCACCAGACCGCTCTCGACCAGCTGATCGTTGATGGCACCCAGCATCACGCCGATGGTGATGTAGTTCGCCTCCAGTGCCACGCCGTAGGTGGTGCCATTCCAGGTGAAGCTGAAGGAGACCGGCGAACCGCTGAAATCGAAGCTGCTGGCTGGCGCGGATCCGGTGACCTTTGCCGGACTGCCGCCCACACCAGGCACCGCCGGGCTTCCGGGTGCGTAGCTGGCAACGAACAGTGCATAGTCGGCGCCGCTGTAGGTCAGCAGAACCGGCATTCCGACGAATGGGGCCAGCTCGTCCACGGCACTGCCTGCAATCTGTGAGTAGAGGCCGCTGGTGCTGATCACGAACACCGCGGCGACCTTGATCGTGAGCACAGCGCCTACCGTCCAGGTTGGGGGTACCTCCGTGGCAGGCCGCTCCTTGCCATCGGCACCGGTAACGGTCGCATTGTTCAGCGACAGCACGTTGCCCGAGACCGTGACCGATGCGGCATTGATGCTGGTTGACACATCCGCGGTGTCGCTCAGGTCCAGGCCGGCCGTGCCTGATGCCGTCGCCCCAACCTCGGTGGAGTTCACCCAGTTCTCCGACCGCGGATCGCCGCTGACGTCAGCGCCGGGCGGATAGATGGTCATCTGCACGTCGCTCCCGAAGGAGCTGATCGGCGTGTTGCCGATGCGCGCATCGCCCAGCGGGATCACATGCTGCCCTTTCCCCACACAGACGAACATGCTGGTCTGGTAGCTGTGCAGATCGATGAACCGGGAGACGGGTTGCACCAGGTAGTCTGGATAGACCCGATAGCGCCCCAGCACTTCACGGATCGGGCTGCCGAGCCTGGCGTTGTTCGCCCGCGCGGTGTCCAGGCTGAGGGAGTCGCCCTGCCCGTACCGGTTGCCGGAAGGCAGGTTGCTTGCCATGTAGATGGCATACGCCGCCGCCACGGCCACCACCACCCAGTACACGACTGCGGCGACGCCCTCGCCGTAAGCGACAGGGTAGATGACGACGTCTGTGTCGCTGTCGATCCATGTGGACGGCCACGCCTCCGGCGGCACAGGAACGCCGGCGACTTCGACCTCGATCGGATGCGGCCCGGCCGAGCTGAAGCTCGGGACCGACGAGCGCAACCAGCCTTCCACAGTGGTCCGGCCGTGATCATGCGTCTCCAGCGGCTCGCCGGGCATGCGGGATGGGAAGATTCGGATCACGCGTAGTACTCCACTCGGGTGAAGCGGCACTCGAAGCGCGCGACCGGCAGCACAGTAACGTCGTGGTGCTCGTTGCATTCCAGCGCCATTAGGCGACCGTCGGCCTCGACGAGCACGGCCACATGCTGGACGAGACTGCCCTGATAGCAGAACGCCACCGCGCCGGGGACCATGTCGCTTCCGCTACGTTCGCTCGTGGCGTCCGCGGCCAGGTCTGGCAGTTCCTGCACAGTGGCGCCGGCATGGTCGGGCCAGGGCTCCAACCCCATGTCACGACGAACCTCGTTCACGACCCCGTAGCAATCCAGTTCGGGGAATTGCCGCCCACCGCGCACCCAGCGCACGTCAAGGTACTTCTCCAGATCAATGTTCATCACATGTACCTCAGTCCAGGGTGCTTCGACAGGACGTAGCGATCGCGTGGCCACGCCGTGTCCAGAACGTTCATGAATCCCGCGGTGATCTGCACCTCCGTGGCGGTCCACTGGCCACCCTTGACCACCACGCTGAAGGGGCGTTGTGCCGGGGCCAGTAGATCGGTGCTGAGGTACAGCCGAAAGGTGGCCACCATCTCAACCTTGGCCTCCAGAGCCGCGCGGATCTGGGTACTCACGACGCCGGAGATGTTGCTGATCGCGAAGCGCAGATCCTGCACCCCATCCGCGTTGCGTGCCGGCTTGGCGATATCCATGCCGCAGGCAGTGAACGTGACCACTTCTCCGGTCTCCAAGGTCGCGGTGATGTCGTCCCAGCCCTTGGTCAGGTAGAAGGTCTGTGCGCCTACCTGGATCGCAAGGGTCTCCAGCTCCACTTCACGGCCACCGGATGCATAGAGGCGTTCCAGGATGCTCATGCTTCGGGCCACTCCCTGTTCGCTGCGAGGTCAACGATGTCCGAGTTGAACAGCGCGTCCGGATATGCCGTCGAGCCATCCGCCAGCAGCGGCCTTCTGAACATCTCCAGCGTTGCATCGATTCGCCAGAAGTCACCGTCGACCAGATACGGGCCGTTGTAGAAATCGGCGGTGAAGCGCGAGCGGTAGTAGTCCTCGCCGATGGGGGTCCTCAGTTTGCAAAGGAACCAGGCCGATCCATCGACCAGGTCCTCTTGCACCCACTTCTCGAACATCGCCGCCACACGGTCCGTCAGCAACCACGACAGGGTCACCATCGACGGGGTGCTGGTGGCACGCCTGCGGGTCAGCGATGCGCCGCTCTGGAAGCGGGAGGTCAGCAGCGGCGTAACTGGCTTCATGCCATAGCCGTCGCGGAGCGGCAGGGGTAGCCATGCCGGATAGGGGACTGCAGCTGCCATGTGTGGCCTCGCAATGGTTGCGCTAGGTCAGGTGACCCGGCGCGACACGTTGTTACCTCTCCGCAAGCCCTTCCCGACCCGACCCTGTCCCGTGGTCAGCTCGGAGGAGATGCGGTCGTAGTTCTGCTGCATGCCGCGGCGGACGCTCTGCTCCACCATCGCCAGCGTCCTGGCGTCCGGGTCGCCGTTGACGTTGATCGTCGGGGCGTAAACGTTGCCCCCAGCACCAGGCCCCGCCGCTCGCGACGCCGCGATGCGATCCAGTGTCGCGTCCATCTTTGCCGCGGTCCCGGCGGTCAGCACGCGCTCGCCCTTGTCCAGCAGCCAGGTCCCCTCTCTCGGCACGGAGTCGATGCCGTCGTGCGCCATGCCGACCGCTCCGGCAGCTGCCACGGCTGCGACATACGGCGCCGTCGCGGACAGCGCCAACTGTGCAGCTCCAGGTGCCATTGCCGGGCCGACGATGGGGATAGCCGCAGTCGAGGCGTATGCCGCCAAGGCTGCCTGCGCAGCGGTGGCGGCAGCATTGCCAACGAGAGTGTTCGCAGACGCTGACGACGTCGACTCACCTACCGCCAGCTGCACTGCCTTGTACACCAGCCACTGCGCAGCCATCTGCTCCAGGGCACCGATCACTGCATTACCCATGTCCACAGCGACGTTCTTGAACGAGTCGCCCAGGGACTGGTTGCCCCTGATCAGCTCGTCAATCTGCGTAGCGATGCTGCTGGTGGTGGTCGACAGCGTGGACTGCACCGCGTCCTGGGCCTGCTGGTTGTAATTGGTGGCGTCGAAGGCGTAGTTCTGCCATGCCACCTGTGCACCCAGCCGCCAGTCCCCCAGCATCGCCAGCCGCTGCTCCTGGAACGCCCTCTCCTTTTCCAGTTCCCGGTTTCTGAAGGCGTCGGCGTTGGCCGCCAGCAGATCCCACGTCGCCTTGTCCTGGGCAACGTCGCGGCTTCCCAGCCGCTTCAGCTCTTCCTGGTACTCACGCTGGATATCCAGCTGCCGGCGCAGCATTGCCACGCCGTCGGATCCGCCGCTCATGCCCAGCAGGTCCAGTTCGTTGGCTCGGTCGCGGTTGCTCCCCGCCTGCGCCAGGATGGCCTGCTGTCGAGCCAGAGCCTCTGCCGCCTCCTTCTCCTTGGTGTAGGCCACTGCCTTCTGCCCCGAAGCGAGCAGGTCGTCCTTGGCCGCTTCCAGTTGCGCCCGTGTGGCCGCGGTCATGGTGTTCTTGCTCTTGGCCAGCAGCTGCTCGATCGCCATCGCTTGGCGCTCGCTCTCGGTGACCTTTATGCCGGTGTCGACCAGCTGCTTGTTGGCCTCAATCTGGCGCTGGGCTGCCGCCAGCACGTTCTGCGCTGCGCTGTCGTCGCCGTTCCTCCTGCCGATACCGTCCCGACGGTTGAACTGCTTGTCCACATCCGCTTCAGCCTTCGCGATCAACCGCTGCATCGAACCATCGAAATGCCGGGCGTCGTTTTCGGCCAGCCTGTTGTACTGGGCGATGATCTTCAGCCTTGCAGCTTCCTTCGCCGATGCCCGGTCGAGCCCAGCGACCTGGGCATTGATGGCCTCGGCCGCAGCCTGCTCCGCTGTAGCGCGCTCCTGCGTCACTGCCGCCAGGTCTCGCGCGGTCTGCGGATCCAGCGCCCCGTTCTCATCGATCGGCTTCGGCAGCGGCGGTAGGCCACGCACGCTGGCGGCAATGCCATTCAGCGCGTCGGTGAAAGACGGCAGCCCGAGGTTCTTGACCAGGGTGCCGCCCGCCAGTCCGAGCCCCAGCACATCGCTCAGGCGCGGCAAGCGCGCAAGCACACCCCATTCCCCAGCCAGATCGACCACGGCGTTTGTGAAGCCGCCCAGGGCTGACCACGCGCTACCGATGTCGTCCTTGATGTCGCGCCACCCCTTCGACATGGCCGGCATCACCGCTTCCGTGCGGCTGGCGACGTCGTTCAGGTGGTTCGCGTAGAGCCGGATGGCCTCGTTCGCCGCCTCCTGTGATCGCCCTTCTTCTCGCAGGGTCGTGATGCGCTGCAGCTGTGCGGCCGTGAGGAACCGCTCCGCATCGTTGAGCTTCAGCAGGCCTTCCAGAGGCTCCTTTGCGATTGCCTCGAAGGCGTCGACGGTAGCCGCCGCTGAGCGACCCGTTGACGCTTCCATCCGCGCTGCGGCACCGGCCACAAGCTCGAACTGCTCTCCTGCAAAGCGGCCTGCCTTCGCCGTCTCGGTCAGAGCAGCAACGGCGCCTCCGCGTGATACACCAGCCAGTCGATCCAGGTTGTCGGCAAGTTCCTCGAATCCAGCGGCGCCAATCAGAGCACCCTGCCCGCTCATGATCAGCTCACGCTGGAACCCGAAGAGCTGATCCTGATTCTGCTTTGCGGCCAGGGCCATTGCCGCGAGCGCCGCCGTGGCCAAGGTAACCGGATTGATCAGACCCAGGACGTAGCTGGCGACGGCGTTGGCCGCAGGTCCGATGCCTCCGAACGCGTCCTTCAGCTGGCCACCCTGCTGGATTGCAACCATCCAGGCCGGCTGCCCGCTGATCAGGCTGGTGGTGATGTCGGTCACCTGCATGGGGATCATTCGCAGGTTGTTCTGCAGCTGCCGGGCCGACATACCCATGCCGTTCTGCGCGTTGGTGGCATTCAGCACGGACGCGCGCATCGCGTCGATCTTGGTCTGGTACTGATCGAACACCGCCGGATTGACCAGCCCGGCCTTGTGCGCACGTTCCAGACGCTCTTCCATGGCGGCCAGACGATTCAGTGCGCCCACGGTCGGGTCGATCTGGCCGAGCAGCTGCTGCAGGTTGATCTTCTGCGCCTCAGTGGCAGCCGCGGCCCGTTGCGCCTCGTTGGTGGCGCGCGCCTCTGCCTCCTGAAGGGACCGTGCACGCGCGGCCATCCGATCCTGCTCACTCCCTGCGGCAGCCATCGCCCGCGCCTTGTAGTCGATGCCCAAGGCTGCCTCGCGGGCCGCCTCAGCCAGGGCACGCTCGGACAGGTTGGCCGACTGGTTGCCCTGCGACCAGGCCATAGCCTGCTGCGCCACCGCACGGTAGCGCGCCTCCTGTTGGGCCAGCTGCTGCTCCAGCTGCTGACTGGCGGTGGCGACCTGTGCCGTCGAGGCGGCGGCAGCGGCGCCTGCCGCACCGTAGGCCTGAGCCTGGCTCGCGGCGCTGGCCAGTCGTCCATCGAGTGCGCCCAGCGAGGCCAGGATCTCGGCATTCGTCCGGTTGAGGGATTGCAGCTCGGTGATTACTGAACCGGTACCGGTGCCGATGCGGTCCAGAGCTCCGCCGAGACGGTCCCCCAACACGCTGGAGGAACGCTCGACCGTCCGCGCCAAGGCCTGATAATCCCGTTCCAGCCGATCCGTGGCGCCGCTGACCTTCTCGGCAGCTGCGGCGTTGTCATCCAGTGCCTTGGTGCCCTCCACCAAGCCGCTGCTGTCGACCTTGTAGCCCAGCTCTGCGATATCGGTCATTTCCTGTTCCTCGCTTCCTCGATGGCGCGCTGCTGGGCTGCCGCCTGGTCTTCCCGCACGGCTTTGAGGTAGGTGTCGTCCATGGCCATCAGCATCTCCACCTCCTGCGGCAGCGGGTCGACCAGCAGCAGCCGGCACCACTCCCCAACGTCAGCAAAGGTCAATGCCTCCGGACCGCTCCTGCGACGCGCCGAGAGCTGCCAGAACCAATCCCAGATGTGCGCCCCCCTGTCGGGGACCCTTACCTCTGGGGATGGCTCTCCGAAGCGCTCGTTGCGGGTGCGACGGGTCTCCCCCCTGCTGTCCGGCACGTCGTACCGGACGGTCAGGTAGACGGCGTCAGCCAGCTTCCTGCTCAGTTCCGCGAAAGAACTCGGCGCGGTCCCCCAGCGCCGCGTCGACCTGTTCGCACACCCATGGCAGCTCCTTGAACAACTGCCGCAGGGTCTTCTCCTCGAAGAAGGGCTTCTCGCCGTGGAAGTTCAGGTCGCCCTGCCACTCCCAGCCCCCCACGGAGGCCACCAGCATGTCGATCCGGCCGGCTTCGATCTTCTCGGCAGTGACCTTGCCACGGCCCAGCATGCGTTCGTTGGTGAGCTTCCGGGATGCGGCGCGCACCTGCGGATGGCTGTCGGGGAGGATGGTCAACACAAGGCCCACAGGGGCATCCGTGGCGGGGTGCTTGATGTCGATCGTGCGCGCGGCGGCGACGATGGTGCTCAGGTCGGTCATGTCGTGATCCTTGTAGCGATCCGGATAGAAACCCCGGGGGAAGCCGGCCGGATCAAGTCCGGCTTGTCAGGCGGCCGCCCTATCCCCTGGGGTGTTCTCGTTAGGGGGTGACGGGCGCCGGCACATCGATCGGCTGCTGGTTCAGCGCGATCGTGTAGGTGTTGAGGCGGAAGTCCTCGTTGCGGCCGCCGGGCTTGTTGGGACCCGCCACCAGACCCCGCAGGTATTCGACGGTGCCATCGGTGTTCTCGATCTTGAACGCGTAGGCGTCCGGGACATCCGGCGCACCAGCGGCACGCATGGCCAGCTGGCCCGGATCCGCCAGATCCTCGGCCATCTCTACCTGTGGGTCGCCGGCGTTGGTGATCCCCTTGCCCTTCATCGACACCTGGGTGTCCAGCGTGTCGTAGCTGACGATGTTCGTGTTGATGCCGCGATCACCGATGCTGCCGACCTTCTTCACCTGCACATAGGTGAGGGCCGCGAACTCGGCGACGGTCAGATCCTCGTTCTGGGGGGTAACGCAGATGTGGAGCTTGGAACCTGCGTTGGTCTTTGCTTCGGCCATGGCCGTATCTCCTCGCGATGGGCGTAAAAAACCCGCCACGGGGCGGGGTCGTTGGAAAACGGAAAGGCCCGCTGGTGGGCGGGCCTCTGGAATAGATTCGGGAATAATTTGCAGTCGGTTCTGTCGTCACTTCTTGGCGGGGCCCAACTTCGCCGCCACCAGCTGCATGGCCTGCGGCCTGGTGAATCCCGCCTCCACGTAGGCCAGGTACTCCGCCCGGACGAACCGCGCCTGCTCGGCGCAGAACTCGTCCAGCAGCTGCCGGTTCCGCTTCATGCGGGTGATCGCATCGCGCATGGCCTGCAGCTCCCCCTCGTTCGGGATCTCGTTGCTGCTGACCAGGTGCAGGTTGGGCGGCTTCGGGCTCATGGCCGGAGTCCACCCCGAAACGAATCCCCGCCACGGGATGGTGACCGGGTGCATGACCCGCTCCGGGTCCTGGATGATGCTGGAGGTCCATGGCTTTCGGTACACCGACATCCCGGCGAAGGCCGTGCCCTTGCGGAAGGCCGCAATGATCTGGTCCGTGATCGCGGTACCCACCATGATCCCCGGTCCCGGCCGGTAGCAGGCCGACAGCTGGCCGAATCCCTGCATCAGGGAAGGCCCATCGTCTTCGATGCCGTAGTTCTCGGTCTGGTTCGGGAACCACTGCAGCTCCAGCCACCGGGCGCCCTTCCCCGTAGGCGGCGTGAATCCCTGCCCGGGGTAGGAACACGCCAGGGCTTGCGCGTCCGCGAACTGCCCCACCAGCGTGGCGAATGCGTCATAGATCGCGGTGTCGCTCATCCCATCCGTCCTTTCACGTCGGCAGTGACCTCGGCCACGATGAAGTCCCAGCGCTGTGCCGCCGCGCGCGCGAAGCCCTTGCCGGCTTGGGCGTAGGTTCTGCCCAAGCTGTCCTCGCCCTGGAAGCCGTGCTCCATACGCATGGCGTACTTTGCTGTCCACCCCGCCCACACGGCCTGTCCCAGCTCCATGGTGGCGAACACCAGTTCCGGCGTCTGCGCGCCGTCCGACGGCATGCCCTCGACCGATGCGGCCGCAGAGTTGCGCAGGAAGCCGGTGTCGACCGGCATCTTTCCGCCCCGTGCCTCCGGCGTGTTGGCTTCCTCCATCAGCTTGGTGGCCGACTCGCGGAAGATCACGCCCTGCATAGCCTTGGCCTTCTCCGCAAAGGCCCGGACCTGGCTCCCGAACTTACTGGCCACGCTTCACCTCCGCTGCCATGTTCACCCGGTACTTCTTCATGCAGCGGCAGCCGATGGTTTCCTCAGCACCAGCACCGAGCGAGGTGTCGCCAGGGAACCGCATCAGCGCGCCGCTGGGCGTCTGGAATGGCTCGCCGAACCTCCGCACCTGGCCGTTCATCGCCTGATGGCTGTGCCGCGTTCTGTCGTCACCGGTGGCCGACCATGTACCCTCGACGTTCTCCGGCGCCAGGCGACCGCTCTCGATCTGCTGCCGGAACGCCTCCTCCCGGCCAGCGGCCATGGCCGTCAGTGACTCAGTGCGGGCGATCATCTCCCCGCGCAGTGCCAGCAGCCTGTCCGCATAGCGCGCGGCGATCTTCTCGACGTCCGCCGGCGCCACCGGCTTGCCTGCCTTGATGGCGCGGCTGACGATCCCGTCCAAGCGCTTGTCGCGCCGCATGCGGCCGAAGTAGTCCGCCATCTCCCCCGGATCGCCGCTGGCCAGCTGCCGTCGCACGTTGGCGACGAACTGCGCCTGCTGCGCGGTCAGGCCAACGACACCGCCACTGCGGCGCCCGGTCTCGCCGACACGGCCGACCAGCTCCAGCGCTGTCTGGCGCGGGTTGGTGCCGCTCGCCATGCCACGGGTCAGCAGCTGCCGCACCAGCAGGCGTTGATCCTCCACCACGCCAGTGATCAAGCGCGAGGAGTTCGCCTGCAACCAGCTCTCCACGCCGCGGTTGCGCATGTCGAACCCGAACCGCAGCAGAGGCGTTTCGCTGGCCGGGTTGTACCGCCCGCGCACCTGCTGCCGCAGCGACAGGGTGGGCAGCTCCTTCATGCCGACCTCGGCGCCCGTGGCGAACGCCTGTCGCACCTGCTCCGCCAGCGGCGAGAACCTCTCTTCGTCAAAGCCCAGCGCCTTCAGCACCGCATCCACCTGGCCGGCCTGCAACAGGCTGACCAGCAGGTTCATCTGCACCTGTGACCGAACACCTGCAACGGCCTGCTCGAACGCGCGCCGCATGGCCGGCTCCAGGCGCCGGGCCAGCAGTTCCAACTCGCGGGGTGTGTAGTCGGCCATCAGCGTCGGGCGTGGAACTCGTAGAGCAGCACCTGCCCGCCAGGGGACAGCGGCTGCAGGTCGATGAAGTGGTAAAGCTGGCCGCCCAGCAGCAGCCGGTCCTCCTTGCCAGGGTCGATGTCGACCTCGGTGGAGATCAAGCCCAGCTTGTCGCCCTTCAGCACCAGGGTGGTGTCGCGGTCGGTGAGGCTGTATTCCAGCTCCACCACCTTGCAGTCGTGCAGGGTGGCCGGGCCGGGCTGCGGGTTATGCGGCGGTCCGGTCGGGGCGCCATCGCGCTCCAGCTGCGTGCTATAGCCGTAGCGGGCAATCAGCCGCTCTGCCGTGGCCTGCAGGCGGTTGTAGAACGCGCTCATTTTCCCAGCTTCACGGCGACTGTGATGCGGGCCATGATGAAGTCACCGTGCACCAGCTCACCGTTCTCGCCAAGTTCGACCTTTTGCACGTAGGGAATCACCTCGTCGCCCACGACCACCTTCAGCTCGTCCGTGGGCCCGGGCTTGGTGTTCTCGGAGTAGATCCGAACAATCTTCTTCTCGTCCATCAGACAACCCTCACCGCAGGGAATGTGGCCGGCGTCCGCAGCAGCGGCGCCAGAATCTCATCGATGGCCGGGACCACCGGTCGATTCGGTACCTGCCCGGCGGCGCTGGCGTCGGCGTAGGCGACCTCGATGGGGCCTACCTTCTCCTTCGTCACCGCCGCGCTTGCCACGTAGTCCGGCGACAGGCTGCCGGGGTTGGTCAGCTCGCGCAGCGCGGCCTCGTAGGTAGCGCGCTCCACTTCGTCGGGCACCTCGTCCGGCTGGATGGGATCACCGTCGTAGTCGACGGCGCCGGTGCGGGGCCACTCGTTCGGCTGGCCCCGCCCGGCGGTACGCACGCCGGGGAACATCGACGCCCACCGGCCAGACGCCAGCAGCACCCGGTACCGGCCGTCGATGTAATCCGTGGCGCGGACCAGTGCCTCTGTGCGGGTGTCATCCGTCCCGGCAGCCCAGGCTGCGTTGCCGCGCGACTGGTGGTAGGTGTCTGCGCCTTCCAGCGTGCCGTACATGGTCAGCCCTCGCCCTTCTTGGCCTCGGCATCGGCGATGGCCGCCTGCAGCTTCAGCACGCCCCAGGTGCCCTTCGCGTCGATGCCCAGCTCCTTGGCGCGGGCCAGCAGCGCATCCTTGTCGGCGGCCGGCGGGTTCTGCGTGCCCGTGCCGCCGCTGGCCTTGGCCTTCTCGGCATCGGCAGCCGCGCCAGTGGCAGTGCCCTCGCCCTTCTTGGCTTCGGCCTCGGCTTCAACGGCCGCCTGCAGTTCGAGCACCGTGGCGGCCAGCCGCGCCTCGCGGTCATCCTTGCCCAGCGCATTCCAGTCGGCGACGCTCAGGCCCGACGCTTCATGCGTCCGACGCACCACTTCGCCCAGCTGCACGGTGACTCCTTCGGCCAGCTCGATGTTGGCCGGCAGCACGTTGGAACCGAGCAGCGATTCCTGTGCCGGCGCACTGGGCTTGCCACCTTCGGCCGTGAGGATCTTGCCCTTCAGCCAGCCCTGCACGACCGCATTGCCCTTCAGGGCATCCCAGTTCGCGATGGGGGTGGCCTCGCCCGGCGGCAGGATGGTGCCGTCCGGCAGGCCCAGCGGGCCCTTGTGGTTGTTCGTGATCTTCATGCTTCGCTCCAGTGAGGCCCCGGCGCACGGCCGGGGCCAAGCGGATCAGATGCCGTCGAGGTAGACGACTTCCTTGGGCAGGCGCACGTCCAGGCCACCCAGGCGCATCACGCCCGGGACGTCCCAGCGCAGCGGGCCGCTCTGCCAGGCCGGCAGGAAGCGGTGCGGCATCGGCATGTGCAGCTTCAGCACCTGCGGATCGTTGCGGTACGCCACCAGGCGCGTGGTGCCGCCGACGCCGGCAGCATCCAGGCCACGCACACCACGCAGGGTCAGCTGCTGGCCCGTCTGCACGGTGTATACGTTGTTGGCCAGGAACCACTGCAGGATGGTCATGTCGCTCTGGTCGCTCATCTTGCGAGTAGCGATCAGCAGGTACTTCGTCCACGGCAGCAGCATGGTGTTGGCGATCGATGCTGTGTTCGTGCCGTTGAACACGTTGAGCAGCGCCTGATTCATCGTGGCCACGATCAGCTGCGGGTCGGTGGTGGCGTCCCAGCTACCGGTCGGCGCGGCCACAGGGGTTACGCCAGCGGCGTTGAACAGGCCGGTGAAGCCCTTGCTGGCATCACCCAGCAGCGCAACGCGATCCACCATCTCCTCGGAGGCGCGGCGCGCGGCGGCTGCATCTTCGGTGGACAGATTGATACCCAGCCTCTGTGCACGGCCGATTTCTTCCCAGCCGAAGCCGTAGCCGATACCAGCGGTGTAGACCGGGGTCTCGAACTTCGAGCGGATGGTGCCGGCCTTCGGGATGTCATCGGCATTGCCATTGATCCAGTCGGCCTTGCCATACTGGTCCTGCGACATGTAGGTCACCGACGTGGCGAACTCGCTGCCGCTGGTATCCACCGGTACCAAGGTACGGTACTGGATGTCCGGGTAGACAGTGCGGTAGACGCCCGGCTCGATGATCGAAGCCTGGCCGATGACGAAGCCCAGGGCGGCCTGGGCGTCGATCAGTGGAATTGCGCTCATGTTGTGGGCTCCTTAGCCGAGACGGACGACGGCCAGCTGGCCGGCGGCGGTGGTGCTGGTGTCCCAGCGGGCGCCAAGAATGGCGGTGTTGTCGGTGGCAACGTTGGTGAAGGCACCTGCGTCCGTGAGGTAGACGTCGTCGCCGGCGGCCACCGCCACTGCGGCGGTCACCCACAGGTCGCCCTTGGTGCGGACACGGGCGGACTCGCCCACGCCGAACGCGTCGGTGGCTCGACCGGTGACCTGGCCCGCCGTGACCGTCAGGCCCGATGCCGAACGATCCAGCATCGCGATGCCGACGTACTTGCCGCCGGCGAAGGCCTTCACCGACTTGTCGGTGGCGCCCTGCTCCACGGCCTTGCCGAAGGCGATTGCGGCACCTTCGACGGTGCGGGAGATCTCGGTAGCGGGCAGCATGGTGGCCGGCGCGCCAGCGATGGCGACCGGCTGGGTATCCGGGTAGTTGGTCTGCAGTGCCATGGCTTAGGCCTCCTTCTGGCCAGCGGTGCGGAAATCCAGGGCGGCGACGGCCGCGGCGTAACCGTTGTCCTGCACGGGCTGGCGGTGGGTGGAACGGTCGCCAAGCGCAACTGCCACCGGGTCGCGCGGCTTTGCCTGGGCATACAGGCCGTCGAACAGTGCCTCGACGTAGGCCTCATGCTTGCCGGCGACGGCCGCGTCGCCGAGCTTGGCCACAACGGCCGCCTTGCGGACGTCGGCGTCGCTCTTGCCGCTGTAGTCGGCGTCGTGCACGGCCTTGGCCTTCGCCACCAGGTCGCCGCGCTGCTGGACGCGCTGGTCCAGGTCAGCATCGCTGAGGACCTGGCTCTTGAGCGCGTCGCGCTCGCCCTCGGCCTTGGCGATGGCGGCATCCTTCGCGGTGATGGTCGCCTGGTGAGCAGCTGCGGCGGTGCCAGCGGCGGTGTGTGCGTCCTGGAGCTGCTGCTGCAGCTTGGCAATGGCTGCGGCCGACGCGTCAGTGCACTCGACGGGCAGGCCGTCGACCACGACGATGCGAGTCTGCTGGTTGCTCATGTGGTTCTCCTGCGGTTGGGGATGGGCGCTCGGATCCGGTGCACCGGGGGTGCGCCCATCCCCGATGCGAAACTGGGAGCCAGCCCGGCCGCGACGACACATGGCCAGGTGGTTGTTGCGGATGTTGATTTGCTTGGCCTGGTAGGCCTCGCCGTCGGGGGTTACGCCGTCCTCCCATACGATCTCGGCCGAGTACCCCTGGGAGAGCTCACGCTTGCCAGACTCCCAGTCGGCGATGGCTGCCTGGTCCATCAGAACCAGCGGGACGCGTACGCGGGTTTCATCGTGCGAAACCTCGTCGCCGGTCTGCCCAACCGCGTACTTCTTCCAGTTGTCGGCAGTGACCATCTCCGGAGGGTGGTCATTCGTCATGGGCCGGTGCGCAAAGCTGCGTAGCGTCGCGTCGGAAAAGACTTCTTCCGGGGGCCGGTAGACCTTGACCTTCAGCAGCTCAGGCCTGCCCAACTCCTCACCCAGGTATTCCTGGATGCCGGTGCGGGCCACGTAGGCATCGGCCACGAGATAGCCGTCCGCGGTGCGGCGTGGAGCCGACACCGAGACACGATCAGTCAGGAACACCATGGTCAGTCCTCGCGGATCTCTTCGAAGATTTCCGGGCCCAGCACGATGCGGCCGCGGTACGGCTCGACCTTCGACAGGTCGACGGTCGCCTTGGTCAGGCTGATGTGCGGGGTGTAATCCGGGTAATCGTGCGATCCGCCCGCGCGGATGATGCTTTCATGCCGCCAGCACAGCTGCGCCGACGCGAACAGGATCACCGCCGACATACCACCCAACGGCTCAACCGCGCGCGGGCCGCCCTCGGGGATGACCAGCTCATCCTTGCCGCCGTTGCTCCACTCGTTGGCGTTACCGGCCTTGATCCAGTCGAACGCCTGGCGCGAGTAGGCGACGGTCACATGCAGGTCATCCTGCAGCTCTCCGATGCCCTGCTCCTTCGCCCAAGCCACGATCTCGTCGGCATTCACCACCTTGCGGCTGACATACAGCGATCGCGGCTGAGCGTCGGTCACCGGCGTGGCGGCGGCGCGCTGCTCGTCGTCATCCTCATCGGTGGATTCCTGCGGGGTGGAGTTGCTGTACTCGAGCATCTCGGCTTCCAGGCCCGGCGCGACGCCGGCCTCGGTCAGCATGTTTACCGCCACCGTGGACATCACCTCATCCGGCAGCAGCCTCGTTTCGGAGATGGTCTTGATGGTCTCCGCAGTGGTCTTGCCAATGGTCGCGCGTTCGGTGTCGGTGGTTTGCCACAGGCTGCGCCAGTTGTAGAACACCTCCGGCGGCCGCTGGCCCAGCGCCGAACGGATCAGGCACTCGTCCAGCACCTGCAGCGCCGGCTGCAGCACCAGCTCCTGGTTGCTGCTGATACGGTCGTAGTAGTTCCGCAGGTCGCTCTCGCCGCTGGCGTTGAGGCCGCCTGGCGACTGGCCCAGCAGGCGGGTCATCGGGATGTCCGACGCGCCAGAGGTCAGCTGCATGAAGCCCATCAGCAGGTCGATCAGGCCGCCGAACTGCGCCTGCTTCTGCTCATACTCTTCGCCGGCGTCCAGCAGCAGCGTGCCATTGATGCCCTTCGCCATGGCCGCCAGCTGCAGCCGCTGAAGCACCTGCTGCTCATACTCCTTGTCCGCCAGCATGGACATGAAGTTCGGGATCTTGATGACGTCCACCTTCGCTTCGAATACCAGCGACGCAATGTTCGCGGAGCTGGCGTCGGCGTCCTTGATGGCCTTGCTGATCGCCAGCAGCACCGAATCGCCCCACCCGTCGCCGATGCCGAACTCCGGATCAGGCTTTTCCGCACCGTGCAGGATCACCAGCCGCGACGGATGGATCTGCACCTGGCCAGCCGTGCCGCTGCTCAGGGTATAGAGCGCTGGCAGACCGTAACCCGGCGATTCCGGGTCAAGGTCCAGCTCGCCGGCCTGCAACACGCGCTTTGAAAGCACGTTGATGTGGCGGATGCCGCTCTTGCCAATGGACTCAGGCTTCAGCGGCAGCGTAGGGTCCGATTGGCCCGTGCCGATGTAGAGCGCGGCGCCGCCAGTGAGCCGAGCGCGGATCATCGCCTTCAGCACCTTCTGCTGCAGGCCCAGCCGCTTCTCCTCGGCCTCGATCGCGGTGATCTGCTTCTGGTCGGCGCTCCAGCCGCGCCATTTCCGGCAGCTGTCCATCGCCGGGATGTCGATCACCTTCCGCGCCAGCCAGGTGCCGCGGTAGGCGTTGTCTGCCTCCTGCTCCGAAAGGGTCGGAGTGCCGTAGAACGTCGAGGCCGCCTTGTCGCGCGGCGTACCCAGGTTGGCCACCAGATTGACCAGCCCGTCTTTGATTTGTGCGAGCTTGCCCATCAGAGCGCGTTCCCCAGGTTGTAGGTGCTGCCGGTGACCAGCTCAGCGAAGGCGCCTGACAGCGCATCCACCTGATCGTCGTGCTTGGCATTGGGGAACTCGGCGATCTCTTCCAAGAACGCCGCGACCCACGGGCCATTCACCAGCTTGATGTTTCCGGCCTCGGCCTGAGCCTCAACCGGCGTTGCCCGGACCTCCTTGGATCCGGACTCCAGCGCCGCCTTCACGTCCCAGCCGGCCAGCAGCCTGATCTGGTGCGCGGCGTTGCTCTTGCCTGCGGCGCCTGGATCCTGCGGGATTCTGACCTTGATGGCCCGGCCGTCCTGCAGCGCAGTGTTCTTCAGCATCCGCTCGACGCCGGCTGGCGACACCTGGTCGCGCACAACGTCCAACACGTAGTAGGTGCCGCCGATCTCGCCCAGCAACAGACCAACGGTGTAATCCGGATCGCTGCTGGTCGTCTCCTTCGGGTCAGTTGCGGCGAAGTCCCAGCGCCTGACCTTGCGTGCAGCTGGAATGGCCGGCGCAGCTTCCACCACCTCGAACCATTCCCGCTTGAATGTGCCGCCGTCGCGCGGCGTGGGCCGCTGCTGGTACTGGCCAGCGTAGGCATAGCTGCCTTTCGCCCGCTTCAGCCGTTCGATCTCCGCGCGCGGGAAGCGCTCGGGGAACAGCAGCTCGCCCTCCTCGGTACGTGGATCTTCGAAGAACAGCTCGCCATCGATGTAGGTGCGGCACGGGCCGCCGGTCTTCTTTCCGTCCTTGTCGACCCGCTCTGCCTCGAACTCCATCGGGAGGTTGAGGTGAACGAAGCCCAGGTCCAGCTCCATCGCCACCGCTGCAACGTCCTGCTGGTGCAGGCGCTGCATGATGATGACCATAGCCGACGACGTGATGTCGTTGAGGCGGTCGGTAATGCCCTCCCGGAAGATGCGGACGGCGGTCTTGCGCTCGGCGTCACTCTCTGCCGTTTCGGTCGAATGCGGATCGTCCACCTTCACCCGGTCGCCGCGGCCACCAGTCATGGAGCTGAAGGGACGGGCCTCGCTGAAGCCGTTGCCGGTGTTCTCGAACTTGCCCTTGGCGTTCTGGTCGCCGCGCAGCTTCATCGGCCAGGCCGCCTGAAACTGGTCGCTCTCGATCAGGCGCCGCAGCTTCAGGTTGTCGCGCAGGACGTTCGGCTGGCTGTAGGAGGTGGCGAGCGTCTGCAGGTCCGGGCGGCCGACCGGGCCCCATTCCCACGCCGTCCAGAACACCATCAGCAGCGACTTCATCATGCCCGGCGGCACGGTCATCAGCAGGAACTGGATACGGCCTTCGGTGACTGCCTCCAGGTGCCGGCACATGGCCCGCAATGCCCAGCCAAACTTCAGCGGTCTGGTTGGCTCCAGAACCCGCCAGTGCTCCTTGATGAAGCCCTCCAGCGTCTGCGATCGCGCCCGGATACCTTCGACGTCCTCAGCGATTCGCGCGCGTTCTCGATCAGCCGCCCTCCTCGCCCGCTCCGCTCGGATCTCCGCCAGCGTCGGCAAGCGGACCGAGAATCTGTTCGAGGCGGTCGAGTTCATGGTCTGAAAGCTTGCTCAGGTCGTAGGTGCCAATCGCACCGCTGTGCTTGTGCTTCTCCACCAGGAGGCCGGCCAGCTTTCCCTTGCCCATCGTGGCTGTAACCGCCGCGCTGGCCTGTTTCTCCTTCAGCGCCAGCACGCGGGCCTGCTCCAGCTCGGCCATCAGGCTGTCGACGGTCACCTCGGCTTTCTTGGCCACCTTCTGCTGGCCGGCGCGCACCGCAGCCTGGATGCGCGGCTCAGTCAGGAGCCGTGAGCCTTGCTGCTTGGCTGTCTTGTCGCTGTATCCAGCGCGGATGGCCGCCTGGGTGCCGTTGTGGTCCTGCAGGTACTCCTGGACGAACCGCTGCTGTTTCGGCGTCAGCGGCGCTGCCCGGGTGGGTGTGGTCTTTGCCATGGTCGTGGGCGGAAATTCCGCAAGTGGTGTGGGCTTGGTGGTGAGGCCACCATTCGGCAGCGAACGGAAATCGCGGAAGTGGAGCGATCAACCACGTTCCGTCAACGTCGACCTCACGGCGAAACATTGGGTTTCCGCTGTCGTGTACTACGTCCTCACCCAAACGGAGCAGCACCGCACATGGCTATTACCTTGAGCAACGAGTTCCTCTCCACTGCAGTCCAGCTCATCCTTGCCGTGACTTCACTGGTCACCGCCATCAACTGCCGCCGCCCTCGCAGGTAGCGGCGAGGTGGCCGACAGAAACGCGGCCCGGTCGGTTGCGATCACTGCCTGGCAGGCGCGGACGTGGTCGTCCGCGTCTCGCCCGATTTGAACAAGAGCTCCCGCGACCTCTGCTCGTAGTTGGGCTGCCTGGTCACGTTCGACGGCGCCGGCGGCGGCTTCGGACAGGCGAGCGGTATTGCAGGTGGCGAGGTCGTCGCGCAGCTGGAGGCTGCCATCACGCACGCCAGCAGCAACAGCAGCAGGGACGGCCGTGGCCGCAGTCCGGTCTTCTTCATGCTTGGCTCCGATGGTGGCCAGCGCCTCGGCCTGGCTGCGTTCGACGGCACGGGTCTCGGTGAGCTGCTGGACTTGGCCTGCGCTGGTGCTGGCCTGCTGCAAGGCTTCCCCGGTCTCGGCGCGGTCGCCGCGCCAGGCCCAGCCGGCACCGAACATGCCGGCGGACCACGCGACAAACACCAGGAGGTAGATGGCGATGCGATTCACGTCAGGCCCCCGGACCCTTGCGGGTCATGCCGAAGAAGTAGCCGATGACCATGCCGGTCGCGTTGTTCAAGCCGCCAATCAGCATGCCGAACGAGTCCTTGTTCTCCGGCGGGATGGCCACCGCGATCAGGGCGGCCATGGCCATCCCCAGCAAGAACAGCACCAGCACGGCGATGCCGACGCGCGCGGCGCCGATGTTGCGGGTCGCGAAGGTCATGCGGCACCTGCCAGTGAGTGGATTTCCTCCAGCGCCCAGTGGTAGAGCTGCTGGTCGATGATGGTCACGCGGGTGAGACGCTTGCCGCGCACGACCTTGACGGCAACCTGGGTGGACTGCTGGACCGCGAGCAACACGAACGCAATGCGCTGTTTGGTCGGGTCCGGCTCCTGCAGCACCGCCAGCGCGTCGCTGACCATCTCGCGGATGGCCAGCAGCAGCTCGGCGGTGGGGTTCTTGGCCTTCTGACTCTCCAGCACCACCAGCACGCCCTGCAGCTGGTTGACCGGAGAGAGCTTCGCCTTTCTCTTCGCGGCCATCATGCGAGGCCGAACAGCTTCTTGGCCTGAGCCAGCCTGAGCTTCCTGTCCTCCAGCCCGTTGGTTCCGCCATTGATACGCTTCGTCACGGCCACCACGTCGTCGCGGTCCGCCAGGGAGTTCAGACCCTTGCGCTTCCAGAACCAGCCCGCAGCTACCGCGGCCCACGGGAGCATCGCCACCGCCTCCGGCTCTCGCAGGAAGTAGTCGCCGCGCCCCATGGCATGGCTGAACGCCGCGTAGTTCTCACGCCCGGTCAGCTGGATCAGGCCGCGTCCCTTGAAGCGCACGCCGTCGCCGGGCTTCACGTTGCCCAGATCGGCCCTGCCTTCGTACGCCTTCCCCGAGGCGTACTCGGTGGCCGTGCGGAAGCCATCCGATTCGTGCGCCACCTGGGCCAGGAAGTGCGCCTTCTGCAGCGCGGTCACGATGCCGAACTGGATACACACGTCCTCCAACGGCTTGGCGTACTGGCCGGCGCCCATGGCGGCGGCTACGGTTTCGGTGCTCACCATGGTGTCTCCGTCGATAGGTGCGCGATCACCGCTCTGGAGCGGAACCTCGCGCGAGGTGGGGGTGCCCGCCCCTCGACCGGCTTCGATGCACGGTATGGTTGGTCCGGGGGGCTGCGGGCGTAGAGGGCCGATCACCACCGCTGCCTAGGCGCTGCCCGGCCTCCAAGGGCCGTGCGCAGACCGCCCGCCTGCGTGGACGCCAGCCCCAAGCGCCTCACGGCGAGCGGAGGGGGATTCGGCGCGGTGGTTGATCGGTGTTCTGGGTCCCGGAAACGCAGAAGCCCCAGCGCAGGGCCGGGGCTTCAGGGACAATTCTTGACAGTTGCAGAATTAGGGCATTCGGGTGTGCAACTTGTCAAGCGCATCGCGCGCGCATTCGTCTATGAGCTGGTCGGACATAGAGCCCGCAAGGTGAAAGAGTTGGGATGCTTGGCTTTCAACCAGTCGGTTTGGAGGGCCGACATTCCAAGAGCAGTAAGGTGCTAGTGCGTCGAAAGCCAGAATTGCATCTTGGAGGAACGACCTGATTTCCTTTGTCCCGAGCATTGCTTGGGAAAGATGCGAGCTGCTGCTCTTTTTGTCGTTTAAGTGTGCCACGCCGTTGTTGCGAACGTGACAGATCGCCTTCCACAGAACTTCATGGTGGGTGTAAACCTGCCGCAGCTGGCGAGTTACCGAAATATCGGCCCCCTCGGCCTCCAGCGAGGCCGCTATGCTCGCCAACGTGAGTCCGCGCCCGGATCGGTCGAGCAGATTGAAAACAGCGACAATCATGCAGTCGAAAGCGTTGTTCACCAGTACGATATAGATCTCACAGAACCTGTCTTTCACTTTCAGGTTCTGCGGATTGTCGACATATTCGCTGATACCAGTGAAAACCCAATAGCTCTCGACCGCAGAGCGGATTTCTTGGCAGATCTCACTGACTTGATCCGCCACATGCATTTTCTTCGCCATTACCGGCCACCTACGCGGCCATCCTGCCGCCCACAAAGTCTACTCCGCGCTGCAGCTCCCGGCGGTACTGCCAGACCGACAACGTGCCGTTGTACTTCTCCGCGACCATGCGGGCCTTCACCGCCTGGCTGGCCGACACGGTGAACTCGGTCCGAACGATCAGGGCGCGCATCGGGTACTGCCGCTCCATCGATGCCAGCGCTCGATCGATCCAGCGCAGATCGTCGGGGACACCTACATCAACCGCTATCTCCGGGTTGTCGTGGGGATGATCTGCGTCGTTGGAGGCGCGAATCGGATCCGCCGCCCACAGTGGCACGATGCGCAGGCCTTTCACGCCGGCGCCAGCCGCCATCAGGCGGCGTCGGTCGGTCCCGTCGCGGCCAACCAGATCCTGGATAGCCCGCTCCCGCGTCAGCGGGGCGTGGTCGCGAACCTTGTCCAGGACATGCACGCTCCTGTCGGCGCGGCTCAGTGCAAACCGATTCACCTGGGCGTGGCCCCAGCGTCGCAGATCTTCGGTCAGCGGATCAGTGTTGCGCATCGCGCATGCCCTCCAGTACGGCGTCATCGAATCGGAATACCGGCAGCTTTTGGTCGGTGTCGCAGGTACCGGCCCGCTCAGGCCAGCCCTTGCAGTGGAAGCCAGCGGGGCCGGCGATGCGGAACTGGCAGACCGAGCATCGGCCGTGCTTCTGCACGTAGGACCGGTACCGCTTCTGCATGCGCAGCTCGGCGCCGGTCATGCGGCGGCCTGGCTAAAAAGGCTGGGCTCTGCGGCCAGATGCTCGATGACCAGCTCGACGCGGGCGCCCTTGGCATCCGGCTCCATGCGCTCCAGCAGGATGCGGCGGTGCTTTTTGTCGTCTACCCACGCCACGCCGTTGAGGGCATCGGACAGCACCTTTTCGCAGTTGCCCAGGTCGATGCACTGCACAGTGTCGTCCCAGGTGTGCGGATCCCGGCGCGCGCGCTTCGCCCAGTCCTGCGGCAGGTTCGGGTACAGGCGGATGGTAAGCGCAATCCGACCGGCATGGGGCTGGCCGACCCCTGCAGCCTTGGCCAGCCATGCAACCTCGGCCTTGTAAGCCTTCGCCTCCTTGGTCGGGACCATGACGGCATGACCTTTGATGATCACAGCGCGCCAGTAGCGGTTCGAGCTGATCGGGTACGGGAGGGTCAGGTGGATCATCGTGCGGCCTCCTTCAGCTGCAGTCGGGAAAGGGTGACGTTGAGGGCGGCCAGCTCGTCCATCTTCATGACGAGCCACATGCGTTTCTGGCCGTGGATGCCGTTGAAGCTGCCTTGGTGGCAGTCCTTGCACAGGGCCACGGTGGTGAAGTGCTGGCCCTGGTTGATGTGGTGGGCGTCGCTGGGGCCAGGTCGGCTACACACGCTGCAGGGCAGCAGCTTCACCGCATCCACATGGCGCTTCTCTGTCGGCGTGAAGGCCTTGGCGTTCTTCGTCCTCATGCGGCTGCACCGAGAGGTAGAATCCGGGCCAACGACAGGGGGAAGCCATGAAACAGGGACGGACGGATAGAGACTGGGCGATGGTTGCGGTAATGGCCTGCGTCGCCGGGGCGGTTGTCACCTGGGCAGTGTTGAGCAAGCACCCACCCCAGCCTCGCCCGCCCATCGATGTTGATTGGCCCGCGTGGGTACAGGCGGTAGGCTCGCTCCTCGCGATATCTGCGGCTGTATGGGTACCGAACAGAATTGCCTCCAAGGAGCACAGCCGCTTGGAAGGCATCCGACGATACAAGGCTCGGGGCTTGGCCTTCGTCCTGAAGCCATTGGTCACTGAAATGATTTCCGGCGCCAGCACGGCTGCATATCGGTGGAACCGTGGATACACGGAATTCGACGACGACGCTATGACGGATGGATTGGTCGTCCCCACAGCGCTCAATGATCTGCTCTTGGATATGCACGTTCTCGGTGAAGCTGGAAAGTCCATTCAGGAGGCAATTGTTGCCATTCAGAAGCTGCGGATCGCCATCTTCTCCGACTATTCCTACCTGAGGTACGCCGGTGTCTACGTTGACCACGATACTGGGGAAGAGTTTGAAATGGACGAGCCGGATGATGTTTCTAAAGTGATCAACGAAACCCAGACAAAGCTCAGATTTGCCTTGGCAGAGCTGAATTCGATTCTCGATAGTTAGTTCGATCACGCAGCCTGCTCCGCTTGACGGCCATTGACCATCCGCCAGTACTCCGCGCGCACGTCGTCCAGCATGACGTGCGCGTAGTGGTCACCGATCCAGGCGGTGATGCCCTTGAAGAACGTGGAGAAGTCCTCCTCCTCCATCGAATCGAAGGCCAGAGACTGGGCCACCTTCACCGGGATGGTGCGGATCTCCGGCAGCACCGCCGCCAGCACCTTGCGCGCGCCGTCGCCCAACACCGTCTCGGCCGCATCCAGCAGCGCCTTCACCACCGGGCTGGCGTCCATCTCCACCATCTCGCAGCAGATGCCCGACTCCAGCTGCACCTGTTTCAGCGCGGCATGCGCGTCCAGGTCACGGAACGTCTCGACGTTGTCCACCAACAGGTGTCCGATGACGTGGGCCAGTCGGTGGAACGCGGCATTGCGCGAGGCCTTGATCTCCAGCCGGTACTCATGCCCGACACGGTAGCCGCGGTCCTTGGCCAGTCTGCGATCGATGTCGTTGCTCGGAGCGAACGCGCCAAGCTCCTCACCTGTTGCCGGATCCACCAGGCGCATGCAGGTGGCGTAAATGGGGCGGCTGGCCCGCTTCGCGCGGATCTTCCGCGCTGCTGCTGTCATCGCGGTCATGCGTCGTCTCCTGCGACCATGTCGTGGCGGCTGCGCCGGCGTCGGCCAGAAGCCGGCACGTCAAAGTCGTCATCGCTACCGCCGACGGTGGATGTGCCCTTCAGGCTGTAGTTGGGCCGGGGGCCGGTGTAGTCATCGAACGCACTGCACTGCAGCCGATGCTGCAGGTAACAGGTGCCGGTCTCACCCTGGCGGTTCTTCGCCACAATCAGTTCGGAAATCCCTGGCGCGCCGCATGCTTCCTTGCTGTAGTAGTCGTCGCGGAACAGGAACGCGATCACGTCGGCGTCCTGCTCGATCGCGCCGGACTCGCGCAGGTCGGCCATGCCCGGGCGCTTATCGTTGCTCTTCTCCACGCTGCGGTTGAGCTGCGACAGCGCCATCACAGGGCATTTCAGGTCCTTGGCGAGGCCCTTAAGCCGGCGCGAGATGTACGACACTTCGTCGTTCCGGTTCTCCGACTTCCCCTTGCCGGTCAGCAGTTGCAGGTAGTCCACCACGATCAGGCCAAGCCCACCCGGTACCTTGGCGTGCATCCGGGATGCCCGCGCGGACAAGGCATCGACCGACAGAGCACCGCAATCATCGATCGCCAGCGGCAGCGACTGGATGTAGTTCCTGGCCTGCGACAGCCGCGCCCATTCGTCGTTCGTCAGTGCACCCTTCTCGCGCATACGGTTGAGGTCGACCCCAGCGTGCGCCGCCATCAGGCGCAGGCTCCACTGCGAGGCGGACATCTCCAGGCTGAAGGCCGCGACGTTCCTGCCGCCGGCCGCCGCATCCTCAGCCCAGTTCAGGGCGAGCGCGGTCTTGCCCATGGACGGACGCGCGCCGAGCACCATCAGATCAGTCGGCTCCAGGTATGGAATCTTCCGGCGCACGTTGCTCCACTTCGGGACCAGGCCCCGCGTGCCCTCGCCGTGGAACCGGGCCTCCATTTCGTCCCACGCCTTCTGGACGCCGCTGCGCACCATGACCAGGCCCCCGCTGCCGCTGGACCTGACGGTGAGGCTCGCCAGCTTCGTGGCCGACGCAGAAACGACCTCCTCCGCTTCGTCGTCGCTGGCACCGTAGGCCCTGTTCGCGATCTCGGTGGTGGTTTCGATCAGCCGCCGCAGCACCGCCTTGTTGCGCACGATCTCGGCATAGGCGCGAACGTTGGCCGCCGATGGCGTACTGCTGGCAAGGTCGATGCACAGGCTATTCAACTCCTGCGCGTCGATCTCGACGTTCGCCATGATCCAGTCGCCGACGGTCACCACGTCGACCTCGCGTTTCAGATCGGCCACACCGCAGATGCCCTGATAGATCAGCTGGTGCTCGCGGCGATAGAAGTCCTCCGGGGCCAGCTGGTCGCGGACCTGAGCCAGCGATTCGCCCACCAGCAGCAGCGCGCCGAGGACCGACTGCTCAGCCGGCACGGAATGAGGCGGCACGCGCAGCTGCGCGACGTTGTCCAGGTAGTCGGGCACCGCGCTCACGCTGCCTGCTCCTGCTGGGCCTGCTGCTCCTGCTGGTCCTGGCGATCACGTTCCCGCTCGGCATCGCGTTCGCGCTTGACCTGAACGCCGCTGGTCGTCAGCTCGCAGCCGCCTGCAGGCGGGCACCACCAGAGCTTGAACCAGTTCCGGCGCACGGCATCGCGGAAGTGGGCGCGCCAGTCCTTCTGCTGCTTGCCGCTGTCCCGGTGCTTGAGGGCGAACTCCCGCCACGCCAGCGCAATGAACTCCCGCGGGATGCCGGCATCGTCAGCGAAGTCGAAGATGGGATCGTCAGTGCGGATCATTCGCTCGCCGGCAGCCCGGCAGGCCTCCACAAATTTCGGGAAGGTGACCAGCTCGCGCTTCGTCCGCTTCGCCTTCGGCTTGCCACCGCCCTTTGATTTCGGATCCACGTCGTCGCCCCCCTTGGGGGGTAAGGGGGGTTCTTGTGTTCCTTGGGGTGTTAAAGATGGGGTGTTAGGGTCGCCCTGTGCGACCACCCCTGGTCGTCCTGTGCGACTAGGGTGGTGGTCCTGTGCGACTAGGGGTGGTTGTTCTGTGCGACCACCCCGGTCGTCCTGTGCGACTACCGGGAACGCAATTTGGTAGGTGTTCGAGTCAGCCTCGAGCCGACCGGAGGGACCTGCGAAACGGATCCTGCTCTTCTTCTTCAACCACCCCTGTGTGACGGCGATCTCCACGTGACGGATCACGGTCGCACGGTTCAGCGAAGCCCCGGCTGCGATGGTCCGATACGAAGGGAAGGCGCCATCACCATGCTGATTCATGTATGTGCCGATCACCAGCAGCACCAGCTTCGTGGTGCCCTCCAACTCGGACTTCGTCACGGCAGACTGCCAGGAAAACTGGACGCTCACGCAGCCCCCTTCAGCACCAGCAGGCATCCGGCCAGATACCAAATCTGCCGGACGTGGATCATGGCCTTTGCAGTAGCGTTCATGCCCCACCCCGCTCCGCCGCTGCCTCAGCGTGCTGGCTCACCTGCACAAGGGCCGCGATCACGCGCATCACGTCGCGGGAGACCCTGCCCGACTCGTTGCCGGTGATGCGGTTGTCGGCCATGACCTGAGCGATGGTCTCTGCCAGGTCGCCCTTGGCGGCGGCCGCCACCAGCAACGCGTGGATGATCGAGCCCGTTTCTGGCGCCTCCACACGCTGGACCACGAAACCATGCGTCCCCGCGAGGGCGTGCAGGATCCGATAGTCCCCGGTCAGGCCCATCAGGCGATCAGCCTCCGCCAGGGTCAGATGGTGCGATGTGGTGTTCGGATTGACCTTGCTGTTCAGCACGGCCTCGGACATCGGCACACGCTCCCCATCCTTGTTCAGGCGGGTGAGGCGTTCTGCCAGGGGTCCAGCACCGCCCGGATAGTCGTGGACGGTGTCATACGCGGCATCAAGTACGTTCATGGGCGGATTCTCTAAACGTGGTTTGGCGGACTTCTGCGGCGCACCATTGCCGCCATGGACGAAATCAACTCAGGGAAGAAAGGCGCCCCTCTCCAGCGCAAGGCCCGCGGTCACCACACGCACGGGAAAGCTGGAGAGGGGCATGGAGCACGGTCAGGCCGCCACGTCTTGGTGGTCGGGATCGTTGGCTGGCGGCTGTCGGTAGTCTCCGAACAGGTCGGGGCGCAACGCCCTCGCCTGCCACTGCCGACCCTCGGGCAGCAGCTCATCGTCGGGCCACTGCGAAACCGCACCAGCCGTCACTCCGAAGAAGCGAGCCACGTCGGCGTCTTTACCGCCGAGGGCCTCCCTTACTGCGCGCTTGGTCATGTTCATGGCGCGAGTGTAGTGCTCTAAACGCATTCGTACAAGCTCACTAAACGATCAACTCGTTAAGCTCACTAAATGAGAGAGACATTCGCCGCCCGCATGGCCCTGGCCGTTCGAGAATCCGGACGCTCCCTGCAGGAGATAGCCACCCTCGCCGGAACGACCAAGGGCCAGGTCAGCCAATGGCAGACCGAAGGAAAGGTCCAGCCCGAGAACATCAAGGCGCACGTCGTCGAGAGCATCTGCGCTGCGCTTGCGATTCGGCCACGCTGGCTGCTCTATGGGGAGGCACCCATGCGAGGCGACGCCGGCCCGTTGCCTACTGTCTCCGCGCCTGAGATTCCCGCCGGTTATGTTCGCTTCCACATGATGGAAGGTCAGGCATCCGGCGGAGGTGGCATGGTGAATCAGGATTTCCCCGCAGTCCTCCGCGAGGTCGACGTCGCTGAATGGCAGGTTCGCAGCCAGATCGGCTTCCTTCCCGAGGAAGGACGTGTGCAGTTGATCACGGTGCATGGAGATTCGATGTACCCGGACATTCGCACGGGAGACGTGCTCATGGTCGATACGGCTCGCCGCTACTTCGATGGCGACGGCGTTTACCTCATCAACCTCAACGGCTACACGATGGTTAAGCGGTTGCAGATGCTCCCGAACGGCCTGCACATTGTCAGCACCAATCCGAAGTATCAGAGCGCCGTCGTCCCTTCAGGTGAACTGGATACGCTGCATGTAGCTGGGCGCATCGTTGGTGGTGCAATCATGCGCCGCGGCGAAGAGTTCTAAGGCTAATTCAAGGAGGAACCGATGGCTCTGATCGAGTGTGCGGAGTGCGGGAATCAAGTCAGCGACAAGGCAGCGGCATGTCCACGATGCGGCGCGCCGGTCAATGCAGCCCCCACGATCAAGGCCCACATTCCGCCGCCCGCGCGCGCCGTAACGTTCACGCCAATGACAGTGGGTGCAATCATCCTCGCTGTAGTGGCGGTGTTCTCCCTGGCGCTGTTTGTCCGCGGCTTCCAGCGATCGAATGGAGCGTGGAGCCAAAGCCAAGACACGGCAAATGAACAAGCGAAGGACCGGCGCACAATTGAATTTTGCGAGGAACGCTACAAGGAGATGAATGCAGATCGGCAGTACACGCCCGACATGCTCCAGTTCCATGCGAAGGCCTGCAGTCAGCTCCGCGAGGACTTCCAAACCAGGTGGGGGCGAGCCCCTTGACGCAATCCTGATCGATCATCCAAAAGCCCCGCCTGTCGGGGCTTTTTTGTGCCTTGGGATCGCTCTGGGCTGCCTCGTTTAGCAAATAGCGTTTAGGGCGCTTGACTTCTATCGTTTAGCCCCCTAATCTGCGGCCGTCGACCAGCACCGTGCTGGACCGCCGGAGCCCGAGATGGACCAAACCGCCCACAACCGCACCGTCACCGACCTCCACCCCGAGGTGGAAGTCCGCCGCCAGCGCCGGAACGTACCGGTCCTGATCGGCAACCTGAAGAACTCTGGCCTGGGTATGCCCGGCGTGGAGACCGCCTATCGCGCAGCGCTGTTCGCTGGCGCCACCGAAGAGATGGCCTGGGAGGCGGCTCGCCGCCATGCCTTGACCATGATCGGGTTCCCGGACGAGCTGTCCGACACCGGCATGGACCTGAGCCAGGTCGAGTCGATGCGGAAGCGCCGTCAGGCTCTGATCGACACCTACCGTGCCCTGCCCAACCCGTTCGCCCTGGGCGCCGATGTGCAGGTGGCGGCATGAGCGACGCAGTCAACGCGCTGGCGATGCTGGATGCCCAACTCAAGGATCGAGCCGAGCGCGCCGCGCGCTACGGCAGGCACGCCGACAAGGCTGCCGTGAAGCTTGGCGCACGCCAGGTCACCGCCGACCGCATGGCGGATCACGCAAAGGTCCTGCTCACTGAACTCCTCGCACTCCGTGACGCGGTCGCCGAGCTGATCGCCGCCGATTCGGAATACGACCGTGCCCGCGCGGCATGGCTCGCCGACCACTCCAAGCACAACGAATTCCTCGCGGCGCGCGAAGCGTGGAATCGCCGCGCCGCCGCCCTCGCCCGCGTCAAAGGAGAAGCCGCATGAGCACCAACGTTCGCCAGATCCGCGAGTTCCAGGCCGTGCGCGATGCGATCGCCAGCACCGGCCTCAGCCCGGCGCCGCTGTTCCGCCGCCTCAACGCTGAGCAGCGCCTCGGCAATCGTGGCCTGTCGGTGGTCGACAACGCGCTGCGCCTGCGCCGCCAGTTCCGGGACGAGTTCACCAACCAGCCGGGCCCGGAGGCCGCATGAGCGACAAGACGCCCCAGTTTGAGGATCTGCTGTTGGCCGAATCCACCCGCATGTCTGCGGAGTTCATGGTCTACGGCGCGCTGATCGGCTTCATCGTCGGCGGCACGGCTGTACTGATCTTCCAGGACATGTTGCAGGCGGTGATGGCATGACCCGCGCCCAGCTTTCAGCAGTGCTGGCGATCTTTGCCCTCGGCGTGCTGCTGGGTTCCGCCATCGCGGCCCTGTGGGTCTTCCGGAACGTCCTCTCTGCCGTCTTCGCCGCCGCCGCGTTCATCGCCTGGGTCATCTGGGTCATCTACGGCGCGTGGAAGCACCTGATCGAACTGCTGTCCCCTTCCACCAGCAGCCAGGGATCGGCCTCACGTGAGCCGGCGGACGACCTGCAGTAACCCACTGCCGGCCTGCCCGGCTCAACCGAAGAGGTCCACATGTTCCACCTGAAGAAGATCCCTGCGACGGTCACCAACGTCAACCTGCGAATCGAGAAACATGGCGATGAGCGGCACTTGGCGGTCGACATTTCCATCACCACCAGCACCAGCAACCTGGTGCTGGACCACTTCGACAAGGAACTGCGCAAGGCGCTGTTCAGAAAGCCGGGCAAGGGTGAGCAGCAATCTCTGCCGACCATCGGCGACCACCTGACCGAGATCAAGATTCCGAGCCTGGAGCCCATCAAGGTTGGCCATGAATTCAAGGGTTTCGAGCTGCAGATCGACGGTGAGCTGGACAGCACCCAGCCGATCTTCCTGGTGGACGTGAAGCTCAAGAATTTTGTGATTGCCCCGAAGGAAGGCGGCAGCGTGGAGCTGTCGTTCAAGGCCTCCGCCAGCGTCACCCCCGACGAAGTTGCCGAACTGACCGAAGCGCTGATCCGCGCAAACGTCGTCCTGACTCTTCAGCCCGGCCAGGCCGATGAAACCACGCAGCAGGAAGACCTCGCTGCCTGATCCCCCCGCCCTGCGCTCCCCCCCCTGTGGCGCATGGCTGACAGCCCGGAAAGACGGGCAACCCTCTACCCGCCCTGGAGCACAACATGACCAGCACCACCCCGGCCACCGGCCGCATCCAGCTGTTCGACGTCGACAGCTCGCAGATCCACAGCATCGGCCACGACGCCGCCACCAACACCCTCGCCATCTGCTTCAAGCGCGGCAGCGGCGATGCGCGCGGCCCGGGCTCGGTCTACCACTTCGCCAACTTCAGCGCCGAGGAGTTCCAGGCGTTCAAGGACGCCGAATCCATCGGCAAGCACTTCACCGCGTACATCAAGCCGTTCCCGGAGAAGTACCCGTACCACAAGGTCGCCGAGCAGCAGCTGGCCGCCTGACCGCCTACGGAGAGGAATGCGCAGGCTGATGCGCTCACGTCCGGGAAAGAACCCCCGATGTAGTTCGGGGCTGGTAGCGAAAGCGAATCCGCTGGTGACGGCGGAACCGGCAGACCCGGTTGATGCTGGCGAAGCGACGCGCGGTGACCGTTGAACGTAGGCGGGTTTGAGTCCCGTCAAGCCGGAGATCAGCACCGGCCCTCTCCCCCCTATTCCCACAACGCCGGCCACGCCGGCCGGAGACCATAGACATGAACGTGCCTGCTCAGGCGATTGCGACCCGCCAAGATTTCAGCGGTACCAACACCACATTGGCTGTATCCGAAACCGCGTCGACTGCCGTCGCCGCTCAGGCCAAGGCCATGGTCGAAGCTCGGTATGTGATGGCGCTGCAACGGCCGCGCATCTGGGACCAGGTGCGCCAGGACCTCCTGCGTGAATGCCGCCGCCCCAGTTTCGCTAACAACAAATCGGCCTACTACCGCAAGCCGATTGGCGACGGCGTCGAAGGACTCGGAATTCGCTTCGTTGAAGTCGCGATTCGCTGCATGACCAACGTTCTTGTCGAGACCACTATGGTCTACGAGGACGACGCGAAGGAAATCCACCGCGTCTCTGTCACTGACCTCGAATCCAACGTGACCTACCCGCTGGATGTTCGCGTTACGCGAACCGTGGAACGGTCACGCCCCTCTGATGATGGAAGCTACATCAGCGTCCGAAAGAACAGCTATGGCCGGAACGTCTATACCGTCACGGCAACGGATGATGACCTCCTGAACAAGCGCTCCGCGCAGATCTCCAAGGCGATCCGTACGCTCGGGCTTCGAATCATCCCGGGGGACCTGCAGGACGAAGCCGAGGCCATCATCAAGGCCATTCGCCTGGACTCTGCCGCGGCTGATCCGAGCGCAGAGCGCAAGCGGATTGCTGACGCCTTCGGCGAGATCGGAGTGAAGGCCGCGGATCTGGCAGAGTTCCTCGGTCATTCTCTCGACACCTGCTCGCCTGCCGAGCTGGTCAATCTGCGCGGCATCTACGGTGCGATTCGCGACGGCGAGGCATCGTGGAAGAGCGTAATGGAGAACAAGGCAGATCAAGCAGCGTCTGGCCAATCGGGTGGTGACAAGAAGCCTCCGTATACCAAGGAAGCGTTCACCGCCGCATTGCCGCAGTGGAAAGCGGCTATCGCGGCCGGAAAGAAGACCCCGGACGCCATCATCGCGATGGCGCAGACGAAGGGCACGCTCACCGAGCAGCAGAAGGAGCAGATCCTGGCGCTGGCTGAGAAACCCGAGAGCGAGCAGCGGACCGGCCCGGCCGTGGCTGAGGAGGTGGCCGAATGATCACCGTCGAACTGATCCAGGGCACGCCGGAATGGCATGCCCACCGCGCCAGCCACTTCAACGCCAGCGACGCGCCGGCCATGATGGGCTGCAGCCCGTATAAAACCCGCAGCCAACTGGTGCGCGAGTTCGCCACCGGCGCGACCATCGAGCACGACGCTGCCACGCTGCAGCGCTTCGCCGACGGCCACCGCTTCGAAGACCTGGCCCGGCCGCTGGCAGAGCGCATCATCGGCGAGGAGCTGTATCCCTGCGTCGGTGTGGACGGCAAGTTCTCGGCCAGCTTCGACGGCCTGACCTTACTGGAAGACACGGCCTTCGAGCATAAGTCGCTCAACGACGACCTGCGTCTGGCCATGCCGCTGGACGGCACCGATGCCTGCCTGCCGCTGCACTACCAGGTGCAGATGGAGCATCAGGCCATGGTCAGCGGCGCCGAGCGCGTCCTGTTCATGGCCTCGAAGTGGGCCGGCGACGAGCTGGTCGAGGAGCGCCACTGCTGGTACACCCCGAACCCGGAGCTACGCGCCAGGATCGTGGCCGGCTGGGCCCAATTCGATGCCGACGTGCTTGCGTATGACCCGGCGCCGGTCGCCGAGCCGGTGGCCCCCGGCCGCGCCCCGGACCAGATGCCGGCCCTGCGCATCGAAGTGACCGGCATGGTCACCGCGTCAAACCTCGCCGAATGGAAGGAGCAGGCCATCGCCGTGTTCCAGGGCATCAGCACCGAGCTGGTCAGCGACCAGGACTTCGCCGATGCAGAGAAGACCGTGAAGTGGTGCGGCGACATTGAGGACCAGCTGAAGGCGGCCAAGCAGCATGCCCTCAGCCAGACCCAGAGCATCGACCTGCTGTTCAAGACCATCGACGCGATCGCTGAGGAAGCCCGCTCCAAGCGCTTGGCGCTGGAGAAGCGCGTCAAGACCCGCAAGGACGAGCGGCGCACCGAGATCGGTAACGCCGCCCGCCGCGCCGTGCAGCAGCACGTGCTGGCCATCAACGAGACGCTGGGCGAGCACGCCATCCCGATGCCGGCGCAGCTGATTGCCGATATCGGCGACGCGATGAAGGGCAAGCGCTCGTTCGCCAGCATGCAGGAAGCGGTGGATGCAGTCGCCGCCAACGCGAAGGTCGATGCGAGCCAGTCAGCCGAGCGGATCCGCGCCAACATCCGCGTGATGGAAATGGAGGTCGGCACCCATGCCGCGCTGTTCCCCGACCGCGTGCAGCTGTGCTCCACGAAGTCGGCAGAGGACCTGCGCAACTTGATGGCGGCGCGCATCTCCCAGCACCAGCAGGCGGAGCAGGATCGGTTGGACGCCGAGCGCGAGAAGATCCGCAAGGAAGAGGAGGAGCGCGCGCAGAAGGCCGCCGCCGCTGAGCAGGCAGCCCAGGCAGCGCAGACGGCAGCGGCCCAGCAGCAGACCGAACCGGTGGCAGCCGCGCCGGCAGCGACTGCGGTACCGGTGCGCACCGCTCCGACGGCAGTGACGAGCGCCCCGGCACCGAACGCCGCGCCGCGCGAGGTGGTCAAGATCAAGCTCGGCGACATCAACGCGCGCATCGCCCCGCTCTCGATCAGCGCCGATGGGCTGGCCCTGCTGGGGTTCAAGCCGATCAACGCCACCGGTGCCGCGAAGCTCTACGACCAGGCGCAGTTCCCGGACATGTGCCGGGCCATGATCCACGGCCTGCAGGATGCGGCCGACCAGTACCCGCTGGCCGCGTGATGGAGTTCTGGCGCACCAGCGAACTGCGGGCCCTGCGCCAGATGGAGGGCTGCGACGCGATGACCGTCGCGGCTGCCCTCGGGCGCACGCCCCGCGCGGTCCAGGACATGGCTCGCTGCCAAGGGATGCCGGTACCGCGCCAGCCGCACGCCCGGTACTGGCCGGTCACCACCAAACGCCGCGCCCGGCAGCTCCGGGCCAGCGGCCACACCGTCAACCAGATCAGCGCCGCACTGGGTGTCCCGTTCGGGACCGTGCGCCGCTGGGTCTACGAAGGAGCAGCAGCATGAGCAGCATTCACGTGCGGCCGGTATTCGGCCAGGCGAGTGACCGCGAAAAGGAGGAGGACCGCCAGAAGCTGGCAAGCGACATTGCGCGCTTCGAGGCCGCCGGCGACAAGGTCCAGATGCTGGGCACCAGCGGCATCGACAGGCGCACGATCAGCCGCCGGCAGGTGGTTGAGGGTGGTGCTGATCGCCGCAGAGCTGGGAAGAAGGGGGCAAGCCATGGGTGAGTACGCCGACATGATGATCGACGGCGACTTGTGCGAAGGCTGCGGCGTCTACCTGCCGGGTTGTGGCCAGGGATTCGCCCGCTACTGCCGCCACTGCCGGCCGACGAAGGAAGAACGCAAGGCCGAGAACATCGCACGCCACACTGCCGAGCAGGCCCGCCAGAAGAAAGTGCCGTGCCCCGCCTGCGGGCGCCGGGTGCGCGAAATCGGCCTGGCCGACCATCAGCGTGACGCGCACGGGGTGACGCCATGAGCCGCCACATCGCCCGCCGCGCGCCCAAAGAAACGATGGGCTTCGCCTGGGGTCGGTTCCCGACCGTGGATGGGAGCGCCATCACTTGGCGCCTGTACCGCCGAGACCACCGCCGTGCGCTACACATGCACGAGCTGACGTTCTTCGCCCATCAGGACCGCGCGGTGATCGCCGGGCACCTTCGCCGCGCGCGCCGCTACCTGCGCGACAAGGTGGACGACATCGACCTGGTGGCGTTGGGGGTTGCGGCATGAGGCCTTGCTCATTCACACACCTACGAACTGCTGCCGCCTTCCCGTCGTTGGCGGCGTCGCTCCGCATCTGCTTCATTCATCGTTCGGATCTCATCGAAGGTGAAGGACTTAAGCCCCGGAAGGTCGGCGAAGTACTGCAGGAGCTCTTTCTTCGTCTCGCCAAAGAGTGCCAGGCGCGCTTCGATATCGGTCAGCACCTTGTTGCGAATTCGAAGCAGGTCGACACCGGGAGATTGGGCCAAGCCCTCGGAGAACAGGGGAATGCTCGACCAGTTGGTCATGTTGTTGACGATGGAGATGGCCAGCATGTCGGGAAAGACGTCAAGCTGATCAAGAAACCGCTCGTGCATCCGAAATACGTCGGGACCCAACGGTCTTGCATAGATTTTTTCGAACTGGGAGATGTCCTTAGCGGTAGCAGCCTCCAGCAGTTTGCTCAGCGTGGTCAGATGCCTAGCTGCCTCAGTCAGTTCACGGTCAAATATCTTTGCGAGCCGCCTCGCTCGCGATTTTCGAGCTTGGGCAATTCGCTCAGCTTCTGCCTCTTCGCGCCTCAGAGCTGCGTCCAGATCATCCTTGCGGATTCTATCAGCCCGGGTTCGCTCGCTGTTTCGATGCTTGTTCTCTACCCAGATTGCACCCATGGCCACGACCACTGCGGACGCTGTCGCCACTGCAGAGACGACGTCCCAGTCGATCACGCAGGTCGGCGCACGAGGATCGCAAGAGACCGCACCCGCCACCAACCGCCAGAAATATTCCACCACGCTGCACCCCCGTCCCTGTTGGAGACGATTCTGCCATGACCTACATCCATCCGAACGACCGGGTCTACGCGCTGGAGCGCGCGTTGGCCGCTGCCGTTGCCCAAGGTGAGGACCGCAAGGTGCAGGACGACCTGCGCGAGATCCTGGCCGAAGCCAGGCGCGAGGCCCGGGGGTGAGCGGCCTGGTGCTGGTGCCGGCGCCTGAGAATCCTGGCATTCCCGCGCGCATGCGGCAGCCGACGAAGGACGCCTACCGGCAGTGGCTGGCCCAGGCCAACGAGCGCATCCAGCAACTGCAGGCCGAGGTGGCCGAGCTGCGCGCAGGCGGCAGCACCAGCACCACCCGGCCCGGCCTGGTCGCAGACCTGGTTACCGCTGCATCGGCCCTCGGGCACCACGAAACGCTGCGCAGCAGCAGCGACGAAACCATCGACTACTGGCGCAAGCGCGTTGAGCAGCTGCGCGCCGAATTGAACGGAGAACACCATGGCTGACGGCTCCCGCGCCCCAGAGATCCGCGTTGCACGCAAGACCCGCCCGATGCTGGTGGCCGACCTGTTCTGCGGCGCCGGCGGCCTGTCCAACGGCACGGCCCGCGCCATGCGCCAGCTGGGCCTGCCGGTGCAGATGATCGGTGTGAACCACTGGCCAGTCGCCATCGAGACCAACCGCCGCAACCACAAGGAGCACGCCGACCGCATCCACTGCGCGGACCTGGAATCGGCCCTGCCGCTGACCATCGTCCCCGAGGGTCGCCTGGACCTGCTCACGGCTGCCCCGTCCTGCGTCTTCCACAGCCGCGCGCGCGGCGGCCGGCCGGTGCACGACCAGCAGCGCATGGACCCGTGGCACGTCGTGCGGTGGTGCACGGAGCTGCGCGTGGCGCGCGTGCTGGTGGAAAACGTGCCGGAGTTCATGGACTGGGGCCCGTGCAGTCTGGTCACCGGCCGGCCGATCAAGTCGCGCCGCGGCGAGTACTTCCGCGCGTGGGTTGCCGCGTTGGAGGCCGTGGGCTTCAAGGTGGACTGGAAGGTCGTCTGCTGCGCCGACTTCGGCGACCCGACCACCCGCCGCCGCTTCTTCCTGATCGGCCGCAGCGACGGCAAGCGGCTGTCCTGGCCGGAGTTCACGCACGATCGCGTGGGCGGTACCGACCTGCTGGGCAGCCGTCCGCGCTGGCGTGGCGCCCGCGAGGTCATCGACTGGACCATGACCGGCAAGAGCATCTTCACCCGCAAGAAGCCGCTGAAGCCGAACACCCTGCGGCGGATCCTCGCTGGCGCGGTGAAGTACTCCTGGCCCCGACCATACATCGATGCCGTGCAGGCTCTGCTCGACGGCCAGGCCCCGCGACTGGTGTTCAGCCGTGCCGAGGCCGTGACCCTGGGCCTGGTCAGCGCGGATCCGATGCTGGTCCACCTGCGCGGAACCAGCGAGCAGCATCTGCAGGCCACGGCGAAGTCCGCCGACGAGCCGCTGCCCACGCTCACCGCCGGCGGCAGCCATGTCGGTCTGGTGCTGGCCACCAGCAGCGGCGGTGCCGCGCGCGACCTCGACCAGCCTCTGCCGACCATCACCACCGGCGGCGCGGGTGCTGAGCGCCCCGGCTGCGCACGGCCGCAGCTGGTCGAGCCGATCATCGTCCCCACGTCGAACACCAGCAGCGCCGGCGTGCCCCGCTCCGCCGCTGAGCCGATCCGGACGGTGACCACCGCCAAGGGCGGCGACCAGGCGCTGGCTGTGCCGCTGGTGGCCCAGTATTACGGCGCCACCGCCACCGCGCAGTCGGTGGCCGAGCCGGTCCCGTCCGTCACCACCAAGGCCCGATTCGGCCTTGCCGAGCCGGTGCTGATGCGCGCCTCGCACGGCGACAGCGACGGCAGGGACCCCGCCGGCCGCGTGCTGGATCTCGACGGCCCGCTGCCGACCCCGACTGCAGCCGGTGGCGACATCAGCATGGCGCAGCCCATCGTCATGCGCGGCAACGTCGGTACCGGCCGGACGGGCGACATGCGGCCGGCCAGCGAGCCCATGCCCACCATCACCTGCTCCGAATCCCTGGCGCTGGCCGAGCCTTTCACCATGCCGGTGACCCACCACGGTGGCGAGCGCGTAAGAGGCGTGGGTGAGCCGCTGCCGACCATCACCGGTGCCAACCGGGGCGAACTGGGCCTGGCCGCCGCTGCAGCAGATGTCGCCGACGAGGTCCGGATCGACATCAACTACCGGATGCTGCACTGGCGCGAGCTGGCACGGGCCACCTCATTCGATGACGAGGGCGAGGTCTACGACTTCGCCGGCAACGCCACCGAGATCACCAAGCAGATCGGCAACGCGGTACCGAACCGCACGGCGAAGGCACTGGCCATGGGCCTGATGAGGGACGCCGCATGAGCATCCGTCGCCAACACGCCAACAACGGAATGGCCGCCGGTGGCCGTCCGATCCGGATCCCCCGCTCGATCGACAGCGTGCGCGCGCACCTGAAACGGCACCTGGTCGAAGAAGGCAAGCGCATGCAGGACCTGGCCGACGCGTGGGGCTGTTCGAAGCACAACGTCTACGACCTCTTCTACCGCGACCGGCCCATCTCCCCGACCCACATCGAGCTCGCCGCGAAGCTGCTCGGCCTGGACGAGTTCGACACCAACGAGCTGCGCCTGCTCGGTGCCCGCGAGGCCGGCTGGCAGATCGACCCCAAATTCCTTCTGGAGACGCACGCATGAACACCACGATGGCAGACGGCGCAGAGCAGCGCCTGGACGCACAGATCGCCGAAGCGCTCTTCGGCCAGCCGGGCATGAGCAAGATGGACGTAGCCAACCGCGTGCGCGAGCTGCGCGGGGATGGGCCGGCGCTGCTGGTTCCGCGCGAGCCAGGTCAGGACGAGCGGGCACGGTTTGAGGCGTGGGCCCATGCTCAGAGCTACCGTGGCGGGAACATCATGGCCGACCGCGATTCAGTCCATCCGGACGTGTACGCCGATCCGGTCGCCCAGCTGACATGGAAGAGCTGGCAAGCAGCCCTCTCCGCCCAGCCCTCCCCGGCTGGGCAGGGGGATGCGCTGGCCCTCTCACCGGACGAGAACCCGCTCGATGTGCTTGCGCGCGCTTGCAACGTGCTTGTCGCCAAGGGGCATAGCCGATTGGCTGACCGGCTGGAAGGTGCGCGCTTATGTGTTGAACTGCTTGTAGAGTCCGCTAGTGCCGGAACCGAAGAATGTGGCGACCGCGCGGTAAGCACTGGGCTTTGGTTTGGCCCCCAGCGAGCTACGCGACTTCGCCAGGCGTTGGCACCGTTCGCGGGAAAGATCGACCGGCAGGCCGACGCTCTCGCCGCCCGCCAGCCGGTGGGGCAGATCACCGACACCGAAATCGACGCGCGGCTCAATGCCCTCTACCGCGAGATGGTGGACAGCGGCCAGCACAACGGCGGCATGTCGGGCGTTGCTTGGGACCGGGCCGTCTATCGCATGGCATCAAATAAGCCGTCCGGAAATTCCGGAGAACTGGCCGTTGATGCTGCCCGCCAGCCGGTGGGGACGATGCCTGAGTGGTACGAGCTGGTCATCCGCGACGTTTGCGAGCTGGACCCGGAGGACCCTGATGCCGCCGACACAGTGTGCATCCGGCTGCTCGACCTGCGACTGATCATGGAGCGGCATGCACTGCCCGCGCAGGCCGTGGACCTGGGGCCGGTGCGCGAGGCGCTGCAGGCCGCTGAGGGGCTGGCAACCATCTGCGCCTCAGTTGATGGCTATTCCCGAGAGGAACTGGCCGCCAGTGGCCGCGCGATGAGGCAACAGGTCACCGATGCGCGGGCCCGGATCGACAGCCAGGCGGTGGGCAAATGAGCCTCCCCTACGAGAACGCCACCAGCGGCAACAACGCGATCAATGACATCCAAAAGATGCTGCGATCCTTCGGATGCCAGCGCTTCGCCACCGGTGAAGACTACGAGACCGGCGAACTGTTCATCCAGTTCGAGCACCGCGGGCGACAGGTGCAGCTCAAGGCCAGCGCGCGCGGCTACGCAGCCGCCTGGCTGCGCGAGCATCCTTACGGCCCCCGGATCCGGGCCACTCGAGCCGAACACGAAGCCAAGGCGCTCAAGATCGGCGGCGTGGCCGTCTATTCGATCCTGCGCGACTGGGTGAAAGGCCAGGTCACGGCAATCGAGATCGGCATGCTGACCTTCGAGGCCGCGTTCCTGTCGCACATCCTGCTGCCCAGCGGGGAGACAGTCATCGAGCACGTGCAGCACCAGAAGCTGCTGCCGCAGGAGATGCCCAATGGCTGACCCCTATCGCGACTTCCTCGAGCGCAAGGTTCGCGTCGCCCCGTCGCTGGGCTTCGACGTTCAGCCGGAGGACGTTTCCCCGATCCTCAAGCCCCACCAGCGCGACAGCGTCGTGTGGGCGTGCCAGGGCGGCCGGCGCGCCCTGTTCCAGCGCTTCGGCCTGGGCAAGAGCGTGCAGCAGCTGGAGATCTGCAGGCTGGCCCGCCAGCACCAGGGCGGCGCGGTCGGCATCGTGATCCCGCTGGGTGTCCGGCAGGAGTTCCGTCGCGATGCAGCGATGCTGGGCATGGCTACGCGGTTCGTGCGCTCCAGCGGCGAGGTCGACCCCGAGTTCGACGGCGTGCACCTGACGAACTACGAATCGGTGCGCGACGGCAAGCTGGATCCCAACCTGTTCACCGCGGCCAGCCTCGATGAGGCGTCGGTGCTGCGCAGCTTCGGGTCGAAGACCTACCAGCAGTTCCTGACCCTGTTCGATGACGTCCGGTACCGGTTCGTCGCCACCGCGACGCCGAGCCCGAACCGCTACAAGGAGCTGATCCATTACGCCGGTTTCCTGGGCGTCATGGACACAGGCCAGGCCCTGACCCGCTGGTTCAAGCGCGACAGCACTAAGGCGAACAACCTGATGCTGTACCCCCACAAGGAGCGCGAGTTCTGGCTGTGGGTGGCCAGCTGGGCCTTGTTCCTGCAGCGGCCGTCAGACCTGGGCTACAGCGATGAGGGGTATGACCTGCCCGCCCTGCAGGTGCACTTCCATGAGGTTCCGGTCGACCACGGCAGCGCCGGTACCGAACGGGACGGCCAGGCCAAGATGTTCCGCGATGCCGCGCTGGGGGTGATCGATGCCGCCCGCGAGAAGCGCGACACCCTGCCGGCGCGAGTGGCGGCGGTGCAGGAGATCGTCGGTGCACGGCCGGACGACCACTGGTTGATCTGGCACGACCTGGAAGCCGAGCGCCACGCCCTAGCTGCAGCGGTACCGGAGGCGGTCAGCATCTACGGCGACCAGGATCTGGATGAGCGCGAGGCGGCGGTTGTGGCATTCAGCGACGGCGAGACCCGGATCCTGTCGGCAAAGCCGGTCATCGCCGGCAGCGGCTGCAACTTCCAGCGGCATTGCCACCTGGCCGTGTACGCCGGCATCGGCTTCAAATTCAACGATTTCATCCAGTCGATCCACCGCATCCAGCGGTACCAGCAGCAGCACGGCGTCGAGGTGTGGATCGTCCACGCTGAAAGCGAGCGCGAGGTGCTGGCCAGCCTCATGGAGAAGTGGAAGCGGCACGAACAGATGGTGGAGAAGATGAGCGAGATCATCCGGGAATACGGCCTGAGCAAGGCCGCCATGGCGCAGGTGCTGCAGCGATCGATCGGAGTGGAGCGGATCGAGGCCAGCGGAGAGGGCTGGACGGTGGCCAACAACGACTGCGTCCTGGAAACGCGCGGCATGGCCGAGGATAGCGTGGACCTGATCGTGACCTCGATCCCGTTCGCCAACCATTACGAGTACAGCCCCAGCTACAACGACTTCGGGCACACCGACGACAACGCGCACTTCTGGGCCCAGATGGACCATCTGGCGCCGGAGTTACTGCGCGTGCTGAAGCCGGGCCGGATCGCCGCCATCCACGTAAAGGACAGGATTCAGTTCGGATCGGTCACCGGCGCGGGCGCCCCGACCGTGAGCCCGTTCCATGCCGAAACGATCTTCCATTACCGCCAGCACGGCTTCGACTACATGGGCCTGATCACCGTCGTCACGGACGTGGTGCGCGAGAACAACCAGACCTATCGCCTGGGCTGGTCTGAGCAGTGCAAGGACGGAACCAAGATGGGCGCCGGCTCCCCGGAGTACATCGTGCTGCTGCGGAAGCCGCAGACCAACCGTTCGAAGGGCTATGCCGACGAGCCGGTGCGAAAGGAGAAAGCCGCCTACACCAGGGCGCGGTGGCAGGTCGACGCGCATGCGTTCTGGCGCTCCAGCGGCAACCGGCTGATGACTGCCGAGGAGATGGCCAAGCTGGGCCCGGGAAAGCTGGCCAAGATCTTCACCCAGCATAGTTTGGCAGAGGTCTACGACTACGAGGCCCATGTGCGCATCGGTGAGCAGCTGGAGGCACGCGGAGCGCTGCCCTCCGACTTCATGTCACTGGCGCCCGGCAGCCACCACCCCGATGTGTGGCACGACGTGAACCGCATGCTGACACTCAACGGTGACCAGACCAAGAAGGGCCTGGAGAACCACATCTGCCCCCTGCAGTTCGACATCGTGGACCGCTTGATCCAGCGCTACAGCAACCCTGGTGAGCTGGTGTTCGATCCCTTCGGCGGCCTGTTCACCGTCCCGTACCGCGCCCTCAAGCTGCGCCGGCGCGGCCGGGCCGCCGAGCTGTCTGCCAGCTACTTCCTCGATGGGGTGAAGTACCTGCAGGCCGCCGAGCGGGAAATGTCGATGCCGGACCTGTTCGAAGGCCTGGAGCCCCCAATGGATCAAGCCGCATGAGCGCCGACCTGCTGCAAGGCGCCAACGTGCCCGACTTCCGCGAGGTGGGGCATGTGCTGGCCAGCCTTTCTGGCATCGACCTCGGTAAGGCCAGCAAGGCCACAGTGCGCGCCTGGGAGGCTCGCGGCCTGGCCCTGATCGAACTATCCCGTGGGGACCGGGCCGAAGCTGAGCGGATCATGGCCCCCGTATCGAAACGCCGCCACTGCGGCACCAATCTGGCCGCCGCCGGCGCGCCGAAGGAGGAAGCATGAACGACCCGACCACCTTGCCCCGTGTCCCCAACCTGCTCCGCCTTAAGGAAGTTAGCGCAAGGACCGGGCTGGCCAAGAACACCATCTATGACCGGATCCGCCGCGGCGAGTTTCCTGCGCAAATCGACCTCGGCGGCAACTGTTCCGCCTGGTCCGAGGACGAGATCAACGCATGGATTCTGTCCAAAATGGAGGCCCGCAACGTGGATGAGCGGGGTCTGCCGAAAGCCGCGTGATCTGGGGGCACATCTGGGGGCACGTCACTATCGTGTCACATCGAAACCATTGCAGCACAAGGCCTGTAGCGAGTAACGGGATTCCCCTTGGCTCCACCATCCACATGCCCACCAGGGCATGAAAAAGGCCGGAACTCCTGACACCCAGGGTCCGGCCTTTTTCGTTGCGCGCCCCGGGCTAACGGGCCGATGAGACGCGCGACCTGCGCATGACCGAGCCCGGTGGCGACACACCCAGCATCGGGCAGCCGCTGGCTCGGGCCGAGGGCGCTTGCAGCAATGACGCGTCAGGCAGGCTCCTGCCCACCATCCTTGCGCCGTGGACTGCGCGAGTGGGTGTCACGTACCTGCTGGTCGCGCTGTCCCGGACGCTGCTTGGCGACGTCGTCCTGCTTCCGGTCCTGGCGGCTTTCCTGCACCCCTTGGCGTGGATCGGGCGTGTCCTTTTCGTGTCTGCTCATGCGTGGCTCCGCCGCCGGCGGAGGCCGGCGCTGGAGCCACGCTAGAGGTCGCCGGGTAACGGACGGGTCAGTCCGGCGCGAACGCCATGTGCAGCCGCCGGCCGTCCCCTCAGGTGCGATTGATGGATATCCCGCCGTCCACGCGCATCGCACTGCCGGTCACGAAGCTGCCTTCATCGCTGGCCAGGAACAGCGCAGCGTTGGCGATCTCTTCCGGCCCGGCCAGGCGCTTGAGCGCATGCAGCGACCGTACGAAGTCCAGCGCATCCTCGTCTGGCGCAGCCTGCCGGCCCATCTCGGTGTCGGTGCCGCCGGGCAGCAGCACGTTGCAACGCACGCCCCGTGCGCCGTACTCGGCGGCGATCACCTGGCTCAGGCCGATCAGCCCGGCCTTGCTCGAGGCGTAGGCGGCCATGCCGGGCAAGCCGACGGTATGGCCGACGATGGTGCCGACGAACACCAGCGAGCCGCCGCCCCGCGCCAGCAGGGCTGGCAACTGCGCACGCGCGGCGTGGAAGGCTGCATCGAGGTTGGTGGCCATCACCTGCCTCCAGGCGTCCACCGGAAACTCCGCAGCGGGCACGCCCGGCCCCAGCATCCCGGCATTGTTGATCGCGATGTCCAGGCCTCCGAAGGCCCGCTGCGCCAGGTCGACCAGCACCTGTGCAGTGTCCGGCCCGGCGACATCGGCGGCATGCACCACCGCCTCGCCGCCGGCAGCACGGATCTGATCGGCCAGCGCCTGCAACGGCTCCGGCTGCCGCGCGTTGAGCACCAGCCTTGCGCCCTCGGCGGCGAAACGCAGCGCGCAGGCGCGGCCGATGCCGGCGCTGGCACCGGTGATGAGGGCGATCTTGTCGTGCAGGCGCATGTTCGGGGTCCAGGCAGTGAAGTGGACCCTACGATGTCGCGCCCCTGCCCCGTTGACACTCCGTTTCCAGGCCCTGCCGGCGCGTGCAGGAAACGGAGTTTCCGCCAGCGGGGCACGTGCCAGAATCGACGCATGGACACTGCCATCGCAACCACCGATGCCCGCGTCGAACGCGTCTGCCGCCACCTGCAGGCCCGCCTCGACGAACCCTCGCTGCAGGAGCTTGCCGAACTGGCGGGCTGCAGCCCGACCCGGCTGCATCGCCTGTTCAAGCAGGCCACCGGATTGACCCCGAAGCAGTATGCGGCGGCCCTGCGTGCCGATCGGCTGCGCACAGGACTGCAACAGCAGGCGCGCATCACCGATGCCTTCCACGACGCCGGCTTCGGCTCCAGCGGCCGCTTCTACGAGAACGCGCCGCGCCTGCTGGGAATGACGCCCCGGCAATGGCGCAGCGGTGGACGCGGTGAGGTGATCCATTTCGCCATCGCCGAAAGCTCGCTGGGCAGCGTACTGGTGGCCAGCAGCAGCATCGGCGTGGTGGCGATCCTGCTCGGCGACGATCCGGAAGCGCTGCTGCAGTCGTTGCAGCAACGCTTCCGCCAGGCTGAGCTGGTCGGCGCCGACAGCGGCTACGAGCAGCTGGTGGCGCAGGTGATCGGCCTGGTCGAGGATCCGGCACGTGGCGCGACACTGCCACTGGACATCCGCGGCACAGCCTTCCAGCAGCGCGTCTGGCAGGCGCTGCAGCAGATTCCCCAAGGGCAGACCGCATCGTATGCCGACATTGCCGCGCGCATCGGCGCACCGCGCTCCAGCCGCGCGGTCGCGCGTGCCTGCGCCAGCAATCCACTGGCGGTGGCAGTGCCATGCCATCGCGTGGTGCGCCGCGATGGCGATCTGTGCGGCTATGCCTGGGGTGTGGCCCGCAAGCGCGAACTGCTGCGCCGGGAGAACGCCGCCAACGGCTGATGCCGCCCCATCAGGACCGGTGGATGCCGACCGTGGCCGGCTCTCGCGCCGTGGCAGCGCCGGGCCATGCCCTGCGGACACCGGCGAGGGCTCAGTCCAGCTTCACCACCAGCTTGCCGAAGTTGCGCCCCTGCAGCAGCCCGAAGAAGGCATCCGGTGCGTTCTGCAGCCCTTCGACCACGTCCTCGCGGTACTGGATGCGCCCTTCCCGAAGCCAGTGCGCCATCTCGCGCTCGAACTGCGGCCACAGGTGGCTGAAGTCGTGCACGATGAAGCCGCGCACCGTCAGCCGCTGCCGCAGGATCTGGCTGAACAATGCCGGCAGGCGATCGGGCCCGGGATGCTCGACGCCGCGCGCGTTGTAGGTGGCGATGGTGCCGCAGACCGGAATGCGGGCGAAATCGTTGAGCAGTGGCAGCACCGCGTCGAGTACGTGGCCGCCGACATTCTCGAAGTAGACGTCGATGCCGTCCGGCACGGCGGCGCGCAGCTGCGCGGCGAAATCAGCCGCGCGATGGTCCAGCGCCACATCCACGCCAAGCGATTGCAGGTAGGCACGCTTGCCATCGCCACCGGCAATGGCGACCACGCGGGCGCCCTGCAGTTTGGCCAGCTGGGCGACGGTTGCCCCCACCGGCCCGGTCGCAGCGGCGACCACCAGCGTCTCGCCCGGCTGCAGCCGGGCGATTTCATGCAGGCTGGAATACGCGGTGAATCCCGGCATGCCATACACGCCGAGTGCCGTGCTCAGCGGCAGGCCCGCCGGGTCCAGCCGACGCCCCAGCACCTGCGCATCCAGCACCGCATGGGTCTGCCATCCACCCGGCGCCAGGAACAACTCGCCCACCGCGATTCCCGCCGCATTCGACTGCAGCACTTCGGCGACGGTCTGCCCTTCCATCACCGCACCCACGGCAACGGGAGGCGCATAGGAAGGTCCCTCGTCCATGCGCCCGCGCATATACGGATCCAGCGACAGATAGCGGTTGCGCAGCAGCACCTGTCCTGCTGCCGGCGCCGGCAGCGGCGACTGCTCCAGGCGGAAATTGGCAGCGATCGGTGCACCCTGCGGCCGCGAGGCGAGGACGATGCGGGTGGTGGTCGGTTGATCAGCCATGGGATGGACTCTGCTGCGGACAGCATTGGACAGGAGGGGCGACAATACGCCGCGACGATCGGCGCGTGCGGCGGCGAAAACAGCGTTCCATCGCCTGCCTGATGCAACCGCGGCCGCATGCCTTGCCCCTGCATGTTTGCCGATGCGGGCGGCCCGCTGATTTCCGCTGCAGGCGACGACCCTCGCCGCCGCCGCGACCACCCGCCTCGTCCGCCATCGACCGGCGCCGCCACCTCGGCACGACGCAGGATCAACCACTTGCGCCCGCGCAGACGGCAATGTGAAGGTTTTTTTCCAAAATGCTTGCCGAAGACAGCCGACCTCCGTAATATGCGCGTCCTTGGCAGCGACGTCGCTGCAACGAAACACGTGGCCGAGTAGCTCAGTTGGTAGAGCAGGGGATTGAAAATCCCCGTGTCGGCGGTTCGATTCCGTCCTCGGCCACCACGTTCGAAGGCCTGCAGAGATGCAGGTCTTTTTTTTCCGGCCACCGCTGTCGATCGCGGTCCGCCGCACAATCTGGCCGAGTAGCTCAGTTGGTAGAGCAGGGGATTGAAAATCCCCGTGTCGGCGGTTCGATTCCGTCCTCGGCCACCATGCTTGAAGACCTGCAGAAATGCGGGTCTTTTTTTGTTTCCGGCGCGCCATGCAGGCGGTTGACGAAACATTCACACCGGCACGCAGCACGCCCCCTACGCTCCAGTGTCCTGCCGGAGTCTGCCGATGCATCTGCGCCCTGCCCTGTTCGCCTGCCTGCTGCTGGCTTCGCTGTCCGCGACCGCCAGCGAACCCGTGCGTGCCGTCGATGCACTGGACATCGACCGCTATGCCGGCCAGTGGCACGAGATCGCCCACCTGCCCGTGTCGTTCCAGAAGCGCTGCGTCGGCGACATCACCGCACACTATGCATTGCGCCGCGATGGCCGCATCAGCGTCACCAATGCCTGCCGCAATGGCGACGGCGAACGCGTGGTGGCTGAAGGCGTGGCCCGGCCCGTGGCCGGACATCCCGGCCAGTTGCAGATGCGCTTCGTCCCCGACTGGCTGAGCTGGGTGCCGCTGGTCTGGGCCGACTACTGGGTGCTGGCGCTGGATCCGGACTACCAGTGGGCGATGGTCGGCGGCCCTGACCGCAAGTATCTGTGGATCCTGTCGCGCCTGCCGGAGATGGACCGCGCACGGTTCGAACAGCTGAAGGCCAAGGCCGAGGCGATGGGCTACGACCTGGCGCCGCTGCGCCTGATGGCGCCGATACGCGACGCACCGGCCGACTGAGCCGCCCTCCGGCTGCGCGCAACGCGCCCGCTCCGGCGCTGTGCGTGCCCGGCCGCCATCTTCACGCGCTACCCTCTGCGGCGGGTCGCCACAGGCGATCCACTTAACCATACGCCGTAGTATGCTTACGCCAACGCACCCCCTTGAGAGGACTTGCGCCCATGTTGCACCGTTTCCGTACCGTCTTGATCGTCCTGTGCACCCTCGCCCTCGCCGCCTGCAGCGACGGCATCGTCAAGCGCGTCTCGGAACCGGCCGCCAGCCTGCAGCAGCTGACCGTCCGCGCCGACGGCAACTGGACCGTGGCGCTGCGCCTGCAGAACTACAGCTCGATGCCGATGACCTTCGACGATGTGTCCCTGGCGCTGAGCGTCGGCGACAGCGAAGCCGGCACCCTGCAGGCCCGTCCCGGCATCTCCATCGGCGGCACCTCCGCCGACGTCATCACGGTCGACCTGGTGCCCAGCTCGGCCGCACGCCTGGTGGTGGCCGATGCGCTGGCCGGCAACCGCACCCTGGCCTATGGCCTGAAAGGTTCGGTGACAGCCACGCCGCAGGAAAAGAAGCAGCGCAGCTTCGACGTCAGCAGCCGCAGCACGTTGAACCAGGCGCCGGGCCTGCCGGGCGTGCTGCGCTGAACACCACTTTCCATCGCGGCGCACCGCGCCGCTCTCCCTGTCCCTGATCGAGACGTATCCGATGAGCAGCTACACCGCCCCGCTTTCCGACCTCCGTTTCGCCCTGCACGACGTGCTCAAGGTCGAACCGCTGTTCGCCCGCCTGGGCTTCACCGACGCCACCGCCGACGTGGTCGATGCCGTGCTGGAGGAAGCCGGCCGTTTCAGCGCGAGCGTGCTGGCCCCGCTCAACAGCGTGGGCGATGAAATCGGCTGCGTGCTCGACCAGGCCACTGGCGAAGTCACTACCCCGCCTGGCTTCAAGCAGGCCTATGACCAGTTCGTCGACGGCGGCTGGACCGGCCTGACCGCCGCACCCGAGCTGGGCGGCCAGGGCCTGCCGCACACCCTGGGCGTGCCGCTGAATGAAATGATCAACGCTGCCAATCTGGCGTGGGGCAATTTCCCGCTGCTCTCGCACGGCGCCATTGAAGCGCTCAAGCAGCACGGCGAAGCGTGGCAGCACGACGCCTTCCTTAAGCCCCTGATCGAAGGCCGCTGGACCGGCACCATGTGCCTGACCGAACCGCACTGCGGTACCGACCTGGGCCTGCTCAAGACCAAGGCCGAGCCGAACGCCGATGGCAGCTACGCGATCACCGGCACCAAGATCTTCATCACTGCCGGCGAGCACGACCTGACCGGCAACATCGTGCACCTGGTGCTGGCCAAGCTGCCCGACGCGCCTCCGGGTGCAAAGGGAATCTCGCTGTTCGTCACCCCGAAGTTCAAGGTCGACCGCGAGGGCAACGTCGGCGAGCGCAACGCGCTGCGCTGCGGCTCCATCGAGCACAAGATGGGCATCAAGGGCTCGGTCACCTGCGTGATGAACTTCGACGGCGCGCAGGGCTATCTGGTCGGCCAGCCGCACAAGGGCCTGCAGGCAATGTTCACCATGATGAACACTGCGCGCCTGGGCGTCGGCCTGCAGGGCATCGGCCTGTCCGAACGCGCCTATCAGAACGCGCTCAAGTACAGCCGTGAGCGCCTGCAGTCGCGCGCCCTGAGCGGCGCGAAGTTCCCGGACAGGCCGGCCGACCCGATCCTGGTCCATCCGGACGTGCGCCGCATGCTGCTGACGGTGAAGTCACTGGTGGAAGGCAGCCGCCTGCTGGCCCTGCACGCGGCCACCCTGATCGACATCGCCCACCGCGCCGACGACGCTGCCGAGCGCGAGCGCGCCGACACCCTGGTGAGCTTCCTGACCCCGATCTCCAAGGCCTGCCAGACCGAATGGGGCATCGAGAACACCTACAACGCCCTGCAGTGCTTCGGTGGCCACGGCTACATCCGCGAACACGGCATGGAGCAGCTGGCGCGCGATGCACGCATCACCACGCTGTATGAAGGCACCACCGGCATCCAGGCCCTGGACCTGATCGGCCGCAAGACCGCCTCCAGCCAGGGGGCCGGCCTCAAGCTGATGCTGGCCGAGATCGAGGCCTTCGCCAGGGAACACGAGGGCAACGAAGCGCTGGCCGAGTTCATCGGCCCGCTGCGCGCCAAGGCCGCCGAATGGGGCAAGCTGACCATGGACGTGCTACAGCGCGCCGCCGGCAACCCGGACGAGCTGGGTGCGGCCAGCTACGACTACCTGTTCTATTCCGGCTACGTGGTGCTGGCGTACTGGTGGGCACGCAGTGTCGCCGCCGCCGACGCTAGTGCGCACGGCGCGGCATTCGCGCAGGGCAAGCGCGAAACCGCGCGCTTCTACTTCGCCCGTGTGCTGCCGCGTACGCTCAGCCATGCTGCCGCGATCCAGGCCGGTGCCGCGCCGCTGATGGCGATGGACGACGAGCGCTTCGGCGCCTGAGCCCATCCCGCCGGTAGATCCACGCCATGCGTGGATGAGGGGTCAGAGCCCTTTCCTTCGGAAAGGGATCCGACCCCGGCCTGAACGCCCTCGATCCCTCTGGAGAAAAGCCCCCCTTTGTTAAGGGGGGCGCGCCAACGGCGCGGGGGACAGGAGGAATGCGCGGACCTGAATCTTGCGATTTGCGTATCGCCGACGGGCGATACACAAATCGTCAACATTCAGGTATAAGCTGTTCTCCCGATGGAGACAGACACTACACGCTTGGGTCTGATCGAAGCCGGAGCCCCGCTTTCTGCTCCGGGCGTCGAAGCATCGCCCAACGTCACGACGTTGCACCGCCCCGGTTCGGTCCGGCTGCTCTCGCTCGACGCCCACGGACGCGTACTGGACTGGATCACCTGGCAGGATGCCGCCTGCCTCTACGCCCGCGAGGCCGTCGCCTGGACCCTTGGCGACCCCTGCCTGCACATCCACGGCGGAACCAACCGGTTCAGCGGCCTGCAGAGTGGCCTGGACCTGCATCCGATCATCGCCGCGCGCGGCCACGCGCGATCCCGTGCCATCGACCCTACCCCGAACCTGACCAACCCGGCCCTGTTCGCCCGCGATTCGCACCTGTGCCTGTATTGCGGCCAGCAGTTCAACCGTCCCTCGCTGACCCGCGACCACGTCATGCCGCTGTCCAAGGGCGGGCTGGACTGCTGGGAAAACGTAGTCACCGCCTGCTTCCACTGCAACTCGCGCAAGAGTGACCGTACCCCCCAGCAGGCCGGCATGCCGCTGCTGGCGGTGCCCTACCGGCCCAGCTGGATCGAGCACCTGATCCTGTCCAACCGCAACATCCTGGCCGACCAGATGGCGTTCCTGAAAGCGCAGCTGCCCAAGCGTTCCAAGCTCAGCACCTGAACCTGCCGGCCGGCAACCCTCACCGTCCTGTCACGGACGGCGGCGTTTGCTTGCCCCACCCCCGTTTGAGGGCGAAAATGGTCGTTCAGAACACGTGCGAACATGATGATCGACTCTGCCCGCTATCCCCGCCTCGCGCACATCCAGACGCCGGATGACCTGCGCACGTTCGACGAATCCGAGCTGAGGGCGGTCGCCGACGAACTGCGCGCCTACCTCATCGAATCGGTGGGCAAGAGCGGCGGACATTTCGCCGCCGGCCTGGGCGTGATCGAACTCACCGTCGCCCTTCACTACCTGTACCAGACCCCGCATGACCAGCTGGTCTGGGATGTGGGCCATCAGACCTACCCGCACAAGATCCTCACCGGCCGCCGTGACGAGATCCACACCGTCAAGCAGAAGGACGGCGTGGCGCCGTTCCCCAAGCGCGAGGAAAGCGAGTTCGACACCTTTGGGGTCGGTCATTCCTCGACCTCGATCTCCGCCGCACTGGGCATGGCCATCGCCCGCCAGTCACAGGGTGACGACCGCAAGATCGTGGCAGTGATCGGTGACGGCGCGATGACCGCCGGCATGGCCTTCGAGGCGCTGATGCACGCGGGCGGCATGGAGCCGGAGCCGAATCTGCTGGTGATCCTCAACGACAACAACATGTCGATCTCCGAGGCCGTCGGCGGGCTGACCAAGATGCTCGGCCGCGCCACCGGCAGCCGCACGCTCAATGCACTGCGCGAAGGCGGCAAGAAGATCCTGGGCGACAAGAAGAACAATCCGGCGCGCTTCGTGAAGCGCTGGGAAGAGCACTGGAAAGGCATGTTCGTGCCCTCCACGATGTTCGAGGAGATGGGCTTCCACTACACCGGCCCGATCGACGGCCATGACCTGCCCGCCCTGCTGTCCACGCTGAAGACGCTGCGCGCCTCCAAGGGCCCCAAGCTGCTGCACGTGATGACCACCAAGGGCAAGGGCTACGAGCCTGCCGAAGGCGACCAGATCGGTTATCACGCAGTGGGCCCGTTCGATCCCGACAAGGGCCTGGTGGCCAAGACCGGCGCCAAGAAGCCGACCTACACCGACGTGTTCGGCGACTGGCTGTGCGACGCTGCCGCCGCGGAGCCACGCCTGTACGGCATCACCCCGGCGATGCGCGAAGGCTCCGGCCTGGTGCGCTTCAGCAGGGAATACCCGCAGCGCTACTTCGACGTGGCGATCGCCGAGCAGCACGCGGTCACCCTGGCCGCCGGCATGGCCACCCAGGGCGGCAAGCCGGTGGTGGCGATCTATTCCACCTTCCTGCAGCGCGCGTACGACCAGCTGGTGCATGACGTGGCCATCCAGGACCTCGACGTGCTGTTCGCGATTGATCGCGCCGGCGTGGTCGGACCGGATGGAGCGACGCATGCCGGCAACCTCGACCTGAGCTTCCTGCGCTGCGTGCCGAACATGGTGGTGATGGCCCCGTCGAACGAGGCAGAGTGCAGGCAGATGCTCAGCACCGGCCTGCAGTACGCTGGTCCGGCTGCGGTGCGTTACCCGCGTGGCAGCGGTACCGGCGTCGCGGCCGGCAGCGACCTGTCCACGCTTCCGATCGGCAAGGGCGAGCTGCGCGTGCAGGGCAGCCACATCGCCCTGCTGGCGTTCGGCAGTACCGTTGCCGCCGCCGAACAGGTCGGCCGCGAGTTGGGCCTGAGCGTGGTCAACATGCGCTTCATCAAGCCGCTGGACCGCGACCTGGTGCTGGCAATGGCCGCCCAGCACGAAGGCCTGGTGACCATCGAAGACAACGTGGTGGCCGGTGGCGCCGGTTCCGGCGTGGCCGAGCTGCTCAATGCCGAAGCGGTGCTGCGACCGATCCTGCATCTCGGCCTGCCCGATGCCTACCAGCACCATGCCAGCCGCGAGGACCTGCTGGCTGAAGCCGGCATCGATGCCGCCGGGATCCGCGCGGCCGTGCTCAAGCGCTGGCCGCAGCTGGCTGCCACCACTCCTCCGCTGAGCGCGGCGGGCTGACCGTTCCGGGTGGAACCGGGCAGGCGCCCGGTTTCCCACGCCTGCTGCGGAACGACGCGCGGTCCCTGTTCAACCGTAGCTGATCGCTTCCACGAACGCGCCGCTGGCTTCCACGCGCACGGCGGCGCGCTGCCCGGTGTCCACGAAATGCAGCCTGGCCAGGGCCTGGGCGAAATCGAAGGCGCGGGCGCCGTCGCGGAACTCGATCGGCTCCGGTCTATCCGGATGCAGAACACGCCATTGGCGCTGTTCGCACTGAAGGCGGATCAACATGCAGCTCACTCCTTGAGGCAGCGTATCGATGAAGGCGGAAGGCGTGCACCGGTGCCGGCACGGACTGCCGATGCAATCAGGGCACCCGTGCCCTGATTGCAGACGATACGGCGTTCAAACTGTGAGCAATATCAGATTTTTCTGATTTTGACGCAGATGGCCAGAAGGATCAGTTCACCTGGAACTGGGCGCGGCACCCATCGCTGACCCAGATGCCGCGGCGGTCCCAGCCCCAGGTCCGGCCCTCGATACAGGCACTGCGGGAGTCCTGCCGGATCAGGCGTACGCTGCGGCGGACGCGGGTGTCACAGTATTCCTGTCGATGGCCATTGGAATGACAGGCGATCACTTCGCCACCGCGGCCATTGCCGTTGCCCCATCCACCACCCCAGCCGCCGCCACGACGCGACTCGCCGACGAACTCGGCCCGCAGCCCCGGGTCACCCACACCCCGGAGCGCGACTGGCCCCAGGTCTCGCCCTCCACGCACGGCGAGCCGGACAACTGGCGGATCAGCCGGGGCCGCCCTTCAAGGCGGCACTCATTGCTGCGGTTCTTGACCGATTCGCATCGCACGATGCCGCCCCCGTCGCGGCCGCCATGGCGATCGTCGTCATAACCATAGTTCTGCGCCTGCGCGCCCCCGGCAGCGGCCAGCATCGGCAGCAGTGCGCAGGCCAGGGTGCGCCAGGTGAGTGCGTTGCCCATCGAGATCTCCAGATGAATGCGTGGCGGCAAGCATCCGGGATTCGCGGCGCGGCGCACAGAGGGCAACGCACCGTCGGTTCTTTCCCCATTCAAACAGCTCAACCGCGGCTGACTGCGCCGCAGGGTCGGCCGCTAGGCACCGATCCGCAGTACATCCACTGCCCCCCCCAGCGCCTCCACACGCACGATGCAGTGCTGGCCCGTGCGGCGGTGATGTTCCTGGGCCAGTTCGGTGGCGACATCGAACGCGTCGGCGCCGCGGGCGAACGAGGCGGTGGTGCGCGCCTCGGGGTCCAGCACGAACCAGTGCTGGGCATTGCAGTGGACGGTAAACACCATGATCGACTCCAACGGAGGGAATGGACGCGGCGCCGGGAGGTGAGAGCGCCGATACCTGTTCAGGCTAGCGAGCGCTTCAGGCAGGGCCTATCAGATTTGTCCGAAAAATCCCCGCCGGCGGATCGGAATTCGCGCTTCGTCACATCCCTGAGCCCGTTCACCCCATGACTTTCGTGATTCTTGTCACGAAGTCAGCTTGGCTTCACACTATCGTCACCAACAGGGGCCCCTTCCACATGCGCACCTTCCAACCGCCGCAGCGCTCGACGCTGCTGAAGTTCTACTTCGCAGCCTGCTACCTGGTCCTGATCGAGGAACTGATCCGCGCGTCGATGAGTTGAGCGCTTGCCGCTGCTGCTGGCCCGCCGCACACTGATGGTTTAGGCCACGGAGTGTCCTCGATGAAAGCCCTCATGCTGGCGCCGATGCTGCTGGCCCTGGCCGCCTGCGCGGCACCGCAACAGACGCCCGTGCGCGAAGCGGCAGCCACTTCCGCCCCCGTAGTCGGCGGTGATCGCGATGCCCATGGCTGCATCGGCTCGGCTGGCTACCAGTGGTGCGAGCGCAGCCAGCGCTGCGAGCGCCCCTGGGAACTGGCCCAGGCGCAGGGCCTGGCCAACACCGCCGAGGCGATCGACGCCTACTGCGCGATGCCGGCACAGCCGGCGCGCAGATGAGTGCCGCACCCATGACGGCGCTCAGTCCCCTGCCCACGCTTGCGCGCGGCCGCTATCGCCATTTCAAGGGCGGCGAGTATGAAGTGATCGACATCGTGCGCAGCAGCGAGACCCTGCAGCCGATGGTGCTGTACCGCGCACTGTATGGCGAAGGCGGATTGTGGGTGCGACCGTACGCCATGTTCGTAGAACAGGTACCGGGCGCACTTGGCCCACAGCCTCGTTTCGCACGTATCGAAGACTGAAGACTGCGCGTGTCGCGTGAGACTGCGCGTGTCGCGTGGCAGCGCACGCCTGCGCGCGCTGCCACGCAGACAGCCGCTAGCTGACCTTCTTCGCGACGGTCATGCCCAGCAGGAACAGCACCACGGCAATGATGATGCCGGCCCAGAACAGGAACTTGGCGATACCCACCGCGGCACCCGCGATGCCGCCGAAGCCGAGCACGCCGGCGATCACACCGATGATGGCGAAGATGATGGCCCACTTGATCATGTCGATCCTTTCCCCACAGGGACTGAAAACAGTGCGATCAGCCTAGGCCGCAGCCGATGCCAGCCTCGTGAGGGAGCCGCGCGTGCGGCGTGAAGCCGCATACGGATCAACGGGGCCGGAAGCGCAGCAGGGCCACCGCGAACGCCAGGAACACGCTGCCCACCAGCCGCTCGAACCAGCGCCGGGCGAACGGCCGGCCGAGCCAACGGCGCAGGCCATGGCCACCGGCGGCATACATCACGTACCAGAACAGCTCGCAGCTGGCGAAGGTTGCCACCAGTACGCTGTACTGCACGGCCTGCCCCCGCGCGGGATCGACGAACTGCGGCAGGAACGCCGTGGCGAACAGCAGCAGCTTGGGATTGCTCAGGCCCACCAGCAGGCCGCCGCGGAATACCGCCCAGGCTCCGTCCGCTGACAGCACCGTCGCCGGGGCCTCAACGTCCACCGGCGCTGCCGGCCGGCTGCTGTCGCGCCACGCTTTCAGGCCCAGCCAGGCCAGGTAGGCCACGCCCAGGTAGCGCAGCACTTCAAACAGCATGGGTGAGGAGTGCAGCAGTGCGCTCAACCCGGCGGCGGAGGCCGCCAGTACCGCCAGCATGGCCAGCAGGCAGCCGGCCATGGCCGGGAGGCTGGCGCGGAATCCCAGGCCGACGCTGCGTCCGAGGATATGCAGCATGTTCGGTCCAGGGGTGCCACACAGCACGAACACCGTAGCCAGGAACCACCACCAGGTCTGCAGGGACATTCGGCCATCCACGAAAGAGAACCGTCCCAGCATAGGCGGTGGCTCACCGCGACGTCACATACAGCGCGATGCCGATGCGACGGTTACAGGCGGCCACTCACGCATGAACCTGCCGTGCCGCGCGCAGCTCCGACCACGCCGTACCCAGCACACGCATCGCCGACCGCAGAAACAGCACCAGCAGTGCGGCCGCCACCAGCAGATCGGGCCAGCCCGCACCGAACAGCGCCACCAGCCCTGCAGCCAGCAGCACCGCCGAGCCCTCGTACAGATCGTTGCGCGAGCACTCCCAGGCCGACGACAGGTTGACGTCATCGTTGCGATAGGGTGTGAGCAGCCACAGGCACAGTGCATTGGCTGCCAGATTGAGCAGGGCGGCCAAGCCCATGCTGGCGAACAGCGGCACCTCCGGATGCAGCAGGCGCCAACCGATCTGCACCGCCACGGCCACCGCTGCGGCAAGGATCAGCAGCCCCTTGAACAGCGCCACACGTGCCTTGGCGACGATGCCCGCACCCACCACCGCGAGGCTGAGCGCATAGGTGGCCGCGTCGCCCAGATTATCCAGCGCACCGGACAGCAGTGACGAAGAATGGCTGTACCAGGCGGCCAGCACCATCATCGCGAACGTGGCAAGGTTGACCAGCAGCACGATCCGCAGCACGCGGCGGTGACGCGCCTGCATCGCCGCCAGGTCCATCGTCCTGCCGCAGCCACAGCATTCGCCCATCACCCTGCCCTCGATCATCGATGGCCGCATTATCGCGCCTGTCAGCGGTCGCGGCGACATCGCTACCCGCCTGTGCTGCAATGTCGCCTCCCCACCTGGAGCGGCACATGAAGACCCTGGGCCTGATCGGCGGCATGAGCTGGGAGAGTTCGGCGCAGTACTACCGCCTCATCAACGAAGAGGTGCGCCGTCGCCTGGGGGCCGCGCACTCGGCGCAGCTGCTGATGTGGTCGGTGGATTTCGCTCCGATCAAGCAGTTGCAGCACGACGGCGACTGGGACGCGCTTGCGCGGCACATGGTGGATGCGGCAGAGCGGTTGCAGGCGGGTGGCGCCGATGTACTGCTGATCTGCACCAATACGATGCACGCGCTGACCACGCAGATCGAAGCAGCCTGCCCGTTGCCGCTGCTGCACATCGCCGACCCGACTGCCACCGCCATCGTGGCGGCCGGTTGGCGCAGGGTAGGCCTGCTCGGTACGGCCTTCACCATGGAGCAGGACTTCTACCGGGGACGCCTTGCCGGTCGCTTCGGGCTGGAAGTGCTGGTACCCGAGGCCGAAGATCGCCAGCAGGTCCACGACATCATCTACCAGGAGCTGATCGCCGGCGTGGTCAGCGAGCGCTCGCGACAGGTCTACGCCGACGTGATCGCGCGGCTGGTGGCGCGTGGTGCCGAAGCGATCATTCTCGGCTGTACCGAAATCATGCTGCTGGTACGCCCGGAAGACAGTGCGGTGCCGCTGTTCGACACCACCACCCTGCACGCCCTGGCAGCGGTTGACGCCGCGCTGGCGGGATAGACAGCCGGCGCGGACGCGATCAGTCCGCCCCCTGCACCTCCAGCGCCGTGACCAGCCAATCCACCACCGACTGCGAGTCGCACAGGAAGAAGATCGCATCCCCGGACCGGGCCTCGGTCAACAAGCGATAGACCGTGATCGCCACCGCCGACTGATTGGCGATGAACACCTCGGGGCTGCGCGGCCCCTCGTTGTGCCGGGAAACGGCCTGCAATGCGCGCCGCGCGGCCACCGTTGCGGCCGGGTCGGCACTGCGGGTCAACTCGGGCCCACGCAGGCCCCAGCTGACAAAGACGTGCTTGCCCTTGAACGTGGTGTCCAGGACCTGCACCTCGGCGGCACCTGCCTCAGCCGAGCGATGAATGACGGTACTGCTGATCAACGCAACCCCCTGTGGTCGTCGTGGTCCGCGCATCCACCTCCACGGACCCGCTGCACGCCCGTGACCGCAGCCACATGCTGCGCCAGCGGACGCGGAAGAGAGGCGGAAGGAGAAGCCGATGCGATCGGATGTGCAGCGATGATACGGGATGTCGGTCACGCATGGGCTGGCGTACACGGCCGCATCGCCCATCGGTTCACCCACAAAAAAGCCCACGCATCGCTGCGCGGGCCTTCTGTTCCATCACAGTGGTCGGGACGGCCGGATTCGAACCGACGACCCTCTGCCCCCCAGGCAGATGCGCTACCAGGCTGCGCTACGCCCCGACTGATGCTGCGATGTTCCCGCCAGTGCGGCGGGGCGTGAAGTATAGCGGATCACGCGGGATTTGGGTCACCGGCGAAGCAATTGCAGCACTTCTTCCAGCTCCATCCGCACCTGCTTGATGATCTGGTTGCTCAGCGCCGATTCCTCGCGGGCATCGGGGCCCTCCAGACGCAGGCGTGCACCGCCGATCGTGTAGCCCTGTTCGTACAGCAGGCTGCGAATCTGCCGCACCATCAGCACGTCATGGCGCTGGTAGTAGCGGCGGTTGCCGCGGCGCTTGGCCGGCTCAAGGCTGGGAAACTCTGTTTCCCAGTAGCGCAGCACGTGCGGCTTGACGTCGCACAGCTCGCTCACTTCACCGATGGTGAAGTAGCGCTTGGCCGGGATCGGCGGTAGTTCGCGGTTACTGCCCGGATCCAGCATAAGCTTCCACCCTTTCCTTGAGCTTCTGGCCCGGACGGAAGGTGACCACCGTACGGGCGGAAATCGGAATTTCCTCGCCGGTCTTCGGATTGCGGCCCGGGCGCTGGTTCTTGCGCCGCAGGTCGAAATTGCCGAAGCCCGACAGCTTCACCTGACGTCCCTGTTCCAATGCTTCACGCAGCACATCGAAAAACGCGTCGACGAATTCCTTGGCTTCACGCTTGTTCAGACCGACTTCGTCGAACAGCTTTTCCGCCATCTCCGCCTTGGTCAATGCCATTGCCTGCTACCCCCGAGTGCTGCCCGCTCAGCCGCGGATCCGGGCGTGGTGTTCACGCTCGATGGCGGTGACCGCCTCGGCCACCACCGCATCCACGTCGCGGTCCGTCAGAGTGCGCGACTTGTCCTGCAAAATCAAGCCCATAGCGAGACTCTTGAATCCCGGCTCGACCCCTTGGCCCACATAGCGGTCGAACAGGTTCAGCTCGCGCAGGAGCGGGCCGGCGGCCTGGCGGACCGTGGCGGCCAGATCGCTCCAGGCCACCTGATCCGGCACCAGGAACGCCAGGTCGCGGCGCACCGCCGGGAAGCGCGACAGCTCGCCGGCACGCGGCAGGCGGCGCGCCGACAGCGGCTCCAGGTCCAGCTCGAAGGCGTAGACGTCGGCCTCGATGTCCATCGCCTTGGCCAGGCGCGGGTGGATCTGGCCGATCCAGCCGATCGCAACGCCGTCGCGGAACACCTCGGCCGAGCGCGCCGGGTGGCCATGCGCACGGCTCGACGGGCGGAACTCCAGCGAGGCACCACTGGCAGCAGCCAGGGACTCCAGATCACCCTTCAGGTCATGGAAATCGACCTTGCGGGAAGGCAGACCCCACTGCACCGCCTGCGCATCGCCGCACACCGCGGCAGCAACACGCGGAGTTTCCAGCGGCGCCGGCTGGCCCTCCCCGGCCTGGCGGGCGAACACGCGGCCGATCTCGAACAGGCGCACCCGGCCCAACTGGCGCGCGGCGTTGCGGCCCAGCGTGGCCACCAGGCCCGGCAGCAGCGACGGGCGCATCACTGCCAGTTCGGCCGACAGTGGATTGGCCAGCGGCACCAGATCGTCGCGCAGCTGCCACTGGGTCAGCAGCGCATCGTCGACGAAGGCGAAATTGAGGGTTTCCTGCAGGTCGCGCGCGATCAGCTGGCGACGCACGCTGAGGGTGTCGAGCTGGGTCTCGCTCGGCATCGCCACGCGCGCGGCACCGCCCGGCAGGGTGGTGGGAATCTGCTCGTAGCCATGGATGCGGGCCAGCTCTTCGATCAGGTCCTCTTCGATGGCGATATCGAAACGGCGGCTCGGTGCGGTGACCTGCAAGCCGTCGGCCGTGGCCACCACCTCCATGCCCAGCGCGCGCAGGATGCGCTCCACTTCGGCATCCTCGATGGTGATGCCGAGTACGCGGGTAATGCGCGCGCGGCGCAGCGCGATGGTGGCCGGCTGGGGCAGGTCAGCCTCGCGCACGGCCTCGGTGACCGGTGCCGGGGCGCCGCCGGCCAGGTCCAGCACCAGGCGGGTGGCGTACTCGATGGCGGTGCGCGGCAGCGCCGGATCGACGCCGCGCTCGAAGCGGTGGCCGGCATCGGTGTGCAGGCCCAGCTTGCGGCCACGGCCCATGATCGCTGCCGGTGCGAAGTGCGCAGCCTCCAGGAACACGCTGGTGGTCGCGTCGGTCACACGGGAATCGAAGCCCCCCATCAGACCCGCCAGGCCCACCGCTCGATCAGCATCGGTCACGACCAGGAAACTGTCGTCCAGCACGGCATCGCGGCCATCGAGCAGCTTCAGGTTCTCGCCTGCGCGTGCGCGCCGCACGGCGATGCTGCCCTGCAGGGTGCCCAGGTCATAGGCATGCATCGGCTGACCCAGTTCCAGCATCACGTACTGGGTGATGTCGACCAGCAGCGACACCGGACGCACGCCACTGCGGCGCAGGCGCTCGGCCATCCACAGCGGGGTCTTCGCCGCAGGGTTCAGGCCCTCGATGACGCGCCCCAGGTAACGCGGCGCCTCGGCGCCGGCGTCGAGCCGGATCGACAGCTCGCGGCTGCCGACGGCGGCGACCGGTGCTGCAGCGAAGTCCAGCACCTGGCTGCGGGTGGCGGCCGCCACGTCGTAGGCGATGCCGCGCACGCTGAAACAGTCGGCACGGTTCGGGGTCAGCTTGATCTCGATGCTGGCATCGGGCAGGCCCAGGTAGTCGACCAGGGCCTGGCCGACCGGGGCATCCGCGGGCAGTTCCAGCAGGCCGGAAGCATCGTTGTCCAGGCCCAGCTCCTTCGCCGAGCACAGCATGCCGTTGGACTCGACACCCCGCAGCTTGGCCGGCTTGATCTTCAGTTCGCCGATCTGCGCACCGACCATCGCCAGCGGCGCGACCAGGCCCGGCCGCGCGTTCGGTGCGCCGCAGACGATCTGCAGCAGCTCGCCCTGCCCGGCATCGACCCGGCAGACCTGCAGGCGGTCCGCTTCGGGATGGCGCACGGCCTCGACGATGCGCGCCACCACCACGTGCTGCAGGCCCTCGCCCAACGCGGTCACGTCTTCCACTTCCAGGCCGATCGCGGTCAGCACCGCACTCAGCTCATCGCGCGACGCGCGGGTGGGGACGTGGCTGCGCAGCCAGTTTTCGGAGAATTTCATGTTGTCACCCTGGTGGACCCGGCGCAGGCGCCTGGGCCGTCGAATGTTTGAGTCCGCCAGGCTGGGCCCGGCGTTGCCGAATGCGTTACGCGAACTGCTTCAGGAAGCGCACATCGTTCTCGAAGAACGCGCGCAGATCGTTGACGCCGTAGCGCAGCATCGCGAAACGCTCCACGCCCATGCCGAAGGCGAAACCGGTGTAGCGCTCAGGATCGATGCCGACGCTGCGCAGCACGTTCGGATGGACCATGCCGCAGCCGAGCACTTCCAGCCAGCGGGTGCTGCCATCGGGCTGCTGCCAGGCGATGTCCACTTCCGCACCGGGCTCGACGAACGGGAAGTAGCTGGGACGGAAGCGCATCTCGAAGTCGCGCTCGAAGAAGGCACGGACGAATTCGGCAAGCGTGCCCTTCAGGTCGGCGAAGGTCGAGTGCTCGTCCACTAGCAGGCCTTCCACCTGATGGAACATCGGCGAATGGGTCTGGTCGCTGTCGCTGCGGTACACCTTGCCGGCGGCGATCATGCGCAGCGGCGGCGCATGGTTGCCCATGTAGCGCACCTGCACACCGGAGGTGTGCGTACGCAGCAGGCGGCCGTCACCGAAGTAGAAGGTGTCATGCATGGCGCGCGCCGGGTGGTGCGGCGGGAAATTCAGCGCCTCGAAGTTGTGCCAGTCATCCTCGATCTCCGGCCCTTCCGACAACTCGTAGCCCAGTCGGCCGAAGATGCCGGTGATGCGCTCCAGGGTACGGGTGATCGGGTGCAGGCCGGCGCGTTCGCCATTGCGGCCCGGCAGGGTGATGTCGATGGCTTCGGCGGCCAGGCGCGCATCCAGTGCCGCATCCTCCAGCAGCGCCTTGCGCTCGCCCAGCGCGCGGGTCAGTGCGTCGCGGGCCTGGTTGATCGCTTCACCGGCGGCCTTGCGCTCGTCGGCCGGCAGGGCGCCGAGCTGCTTGAGCTGCGCAGTGATGCTGCCGCTCTTGCCGAGCAGGGCCACGCGCAGTTGCTCCAGCACGTCGGGGCTCTGTGCAGCGGCCACCTCGGCCAGCGCCTGGGTGGTGAGGGATTGGATGTCGCTCATGGGGGGCCGGAACTCCAGTCGATCTGCCATCGCGGCAGGCGAAGGGCCGACCCCTGTCGCCACCGCCGTCCCCGCGTCGCCGTGGCCACGCCGGGACCCAAAAAAGAATGGGGAAGGACTTGCGCCCTTCCCCATGCATTGCCTTGACCTGACACCGTTCCGGATGAACGGCAACGGCATCGGGAAGGACTTATGCCGCCAGCGCGCCCTTGGCCTTTTCGGCCAGCGCGGCAAAGCCGGCTGCGTCGTGCACGGCGATGTCAGCCAGGACCTTACGGTCCAGGGTGATGCCGGCCTTCAGCAGGCCGTTCATGAAGCGGCTGTAGCTCAGACCATTGATGCGGGCAGCCGCATTGATGCGGGTGATCCACAGCGAACGGAAGTTGCGCTTCTTCTGCTTACGGCCGATGTAGGCGTACTGCTGTGCCTTGATGACCGCCTGCTTGGCGACGCGGAAGACCTTGCGGCGGGCGTTGTAATAGCCCTTGGCGAGATCCAGAATCTTCTTGTGGCGGCGACGCGCCTGTACGCCACGCTTAACTCGTGCCATTTTTCAGTTCCTCAGAGGTAAGGGAGCATGCGGTCCAGACGGCCTGCGTCTTCTGCACGGACATGGCCCGTCTGACGCAGATTACGCTTACGCTTGGTCGCTTTCTTCGTGAGGATGTGGCTACGGTTGGCGTGGCCGCACTTGTACTTGCCCGAGGCGGTCTTGCGGAAACGCTTGGCCGCTGCCCGGTTGGTCTTGATCTTGGGCATTGCAATGTCCTTGATGGGATTTGACCCTGGTTTCTGACTGATCTGGCGGCGGCCTGGGCCGCTCTTTCCGTCCTGCCATGATCGGCGTACGACCCGTCCTGGGTGGGTCGAGCCGGGCATGATACAGGCAAAACCGCCCTGCCACCAGCCCCAGCACCCCTTGCGCCGGCATTTCACCGGCATCCTGCAAAAGCAAAGGGACGCCAGTGGCGTCCCCTTACCCTGAACCATTCAGCCAGGCGCCCCGGAAGGCGGCCCGTCAGGCCTCAGGTCTTCTTCTTCGGCGCGATCATCATGACCATCTGACGCCCTTCCAGGCGCGGACGGGATTCAATGACGATGTCCTCGCCCAGATCGGTCTCGATCCGGTTGGCCATTTCGCGACCCAGTTCCTGGTGGCTCATTTCACGGCCACGGAAACGGATGTTGACCTTGATCTTGTCGCCTTCTTCAAGGAACCCGCGCATCTTGCGCAGCTTGATCTGGTAGTCGCCCTCGTCCGTGACCGGACGGAACTTCACTTCCTTGATCTCGACCTGCTTGGTCTTCTTCTTGGCCTCGCTGGCCTTCTTCTGCGCTTCGAACTTGAACTTGCCGAAGTCCATGATCTTGCAGACCGGCGGATCGGCCTGCGGCTGGATTTCGACCAGGTCCAGGCCTTCATCTTCGGCCATGGACAGCGCTTCGTCGCGCGACAACACGCCGATCATTTCTCCGTCACTGCCGATCACGCGGACGCGCGGCACACGGATTTCCTGATTCTTGCGGTTCTGTTTGTTGTCAGGGGTGCTGATATTACGTTCTCCCAAGGGTATCGAACCGGTCCGGGTGCCTGTGCACCCGGACCGGACCTTTGCTTACGCGCCCTCGGCCTGGAGCCGCTCGATGAAGGCCTGCAGGCTCATGCTGCCCAGGTCTTCGCCAGAACGCGTACGCACCGCCACAGCCCCATTTTCCTTCTCGCGGTCACCAATGACCAGCAGGTAGGGCACGCGCTGCAACGTATGCTCGCGGATTTTATAGCCGATCTTCTCGTTACGCAAATCCGAGCTGACGCGGAAGCCTTGCTCCGCAAGGGTTTTGGTCACGCCCGAGACGTAGTCGGCCTGGGCGTCGGTAATGTTGGCCACCACCACCTGGGTCGGCGCCAGCCAGGCCGGGAACTGGCCGGCATGGTGCTCGATCAGGATGCCGATGAAACGCTCCATGGAGCCGACGATCGCCCGGTGCAGCATGACCGGGTGCTTCTTCTGGCTGTTCTCGTCCACGTACTCGGCGCCCAGGCGGCCGGGCATCATGAAGTCGACCTGCATCGTGCCCAGCTGCCAGGTACGGCCGATGGCGTCCTTCAGGTGGTACTCGATCTTCGGGCCGTAGAAGGCGCCCTCGCCCGGCAGTTCCTGCCACTCCACGCCGCAGCTGGCCAGCGCCGAGCGCAGTGCGCCCTCGGCCTTGTCCCAGGTGGCGTCATCGCCCAGCCGCGATTCCGGCCGCAGCGCGATCTTGATCTGGATCTCCTCGAAGCCGAAGTGCCGGTAGACCGCCAGCGCCTGCTGGTGGAAGGCGGTCACTTCGGATTCGATCTGCGCCTCGGTGCAGAACACATGGCCGTCGTCCTGGGTGAAGCCGCGCACGCGAAGGATGCCGTGCAGTGCGCCGGAGGGCTCGTTGCGGTGGCAGGAACCGAACTCACCGTAGCGGATCGGCAGGTCGCGGTAGCTGTGCAGGCCCTGGTTGAACACCTGGACGTGGCCCGGGCAGTTCATCGGCTTGACCGCGTAGGTGCGCTTTTCCGACTCGGTGAAGAACATGTTGTCCTGGTAGTTGTCCCAGTGACCTGACTTCTTCCACAGGCTCACGTCCAGGATCTGGGGGCAGCGCACTTCGCCATAGCCGCTGTTGCGATAGACCTTGCGCATGTACTGCTCGACCACCTGCCACAGCGCCCAGCCCTTGGGGTGCCAGAACACCAGGCCCGGCGCCTCTTCCTGCAGGTGGAACAGGTCCTGCTGCTTGCCGATGCGGCGGTGGTCGCGCATTTCGGCTTCCTCGATGCGCTTGATGTAGGCATCGAGCTGCTTCTTGTCGGCCCAGGCGGTGCCGTAGATGCGCTGCAGCTGCTCGTTCTGCGCGTCACCACGCCAGTACGCACCGGAAATGCGGGTCAGCTTGAAGGCCTTCAGGAAGCGCGTGTTCGGCACGTGCGGGCCACGGCACATGTCCACGTACTCCTGGTGGTAGTACATGCCCATGGCCTGGATGTCGTCGGACATGTCCTCGATCAGGCGCAGCTTGTAGTCCTCGCCACGCGCCTTGAAGATCTCGATCACTTCCGCGCGCGGCGTCATCTTCTTGATGACGTCGTAGTCCTGGGCGATCAGTTCACCCATGCGCTTCTCGATCGCGGCCATGTCGTCCGGGGTGAACGGGCGCTCGGAGTAGATGTCGTAGTAGAAGCCCTCGGCGATCACCGGGCCGATGACCATCTTCACGTCCGGGTACAGCTGCTTGACGGCATGGCCGACCAGGTGGGCGCAGGAGTGGCGGATGATCTCCACGCCCTCCTCGTCCTTGGCGGTGATGATGCGCAGGCTGGCATCGTGATCGATGACGTCGCTGGCATCGACCAGCACGCCATCGACCGAGCCGGCGATGGTCGCCTTGGCCAGGCCGGCACCGATCGACTGGGCGACGTCCATGACGCTGACGGGGTTTTCGAACTCGCGGCGGCTGCCGTCGGGAAGGGTAATGTTGATCATCGCAGTGGCTTCGTGCGGGGGCCCGCGCTGCGGGCTGGAAAGCGGCTCCGGGCAGGCGCCCGGGCAATAAAAAAGCGCCGCGAGGGCGCCTGGAACGCAGGGCCTTCGGGGGCAGGTCAACCGTGGGCGGTGGTAGTGCTCATGTCGCACGCTCGGCCGGCGCTGGGCGCGGGCCACCTTGTTCCAGTCAGGATAATGACTGCGATTTTAGACCAGTGCGCGGGAAAGCCCAAGCACTCCCCGTCGCGCCCCTGAATGGCCGTCGCTGGCAGCCTGAAATCGCAATGATTACCATATCCAGGCAGCCCGCCCCGTGCCAGCCTGCCCGCTTTCCCCCAGGACCTCGTGATGCGCCACCCGCTCCGACCGGCCTACGCCGGCCCCGCCCGTGTCCCGCGTTCGCCGCCCTCGCGCCGCGCAGGCTGCCGGCAATGATCACTGTCGGCCTTTCCACGCTTGGCTTCTGCAGCCTGGGCGTGCTGTCTGCGATGTTCTCGGCGACGGCCTTCTATGCCGCCTCGCCGCATTGCCGCTGGCCGCGCCTGCGCCGGGCTGGCCGGCTTGGCCGACAGATCGGCCTGGTTGCCGCTGCGGCCGCACTGTGGCTGTGGATGGCCGAACTGGGCTTCGCCGCCGGGCTGGTGGCGATGCTGTGCACCTGGATGCTGGCGGCGATGCTGCTGCCGGCCATCGCCGCTTGGCACCGCCCCGGCGCGGAGCCGCGCTGATGTGGGCCCGCGCCCTCGCCGGCATCTTCGCCGGCTTCCTGCTGGCCGCGGCCGCCACCGGACTGGTGGCCTGGCTGCCGCCCGGCCCATGGCAGCACGCCCTGGTACCGGCCCTGATCGCCTTCATCCCGCTGTGGATGCTGGCCGCCCTCTGGGCGTTCAGCTTCCGCCGCGCCGCACACGCCTGGCTGGCCCTGGCCGGCAGTGCTGGCGCCGGCTTCGCCGTGCTCGGCCTGCTGCGCCTGGCCGGTGCGGTGCAATGAGACCGTCCCCATGAAGTTCTCCTCGCAGACGCTGCGAACGTTCACCACCCTGCACACCTGGGTCGGCCTGGTCGCCGGCTTTGGCCTGTTCGTGGCCTTCTATGCAGGCGCCCTGACCCTCTTCCACCATGACCTGCCGTTGTGGCAGACGCCGGGCGCGGCGACGGCATTGCCCGCGGACCTGGATGACGCACAGCACCTGCTCGAGGACGTGCTGGCAGCCCACGCGGAGGCACGCCGCCATGTCGGCATGACCTTCCCCGGCACCGACCATCCGCAGCCGCTGGCCTACTGGCAGACCGATGACGGCAGCTGGCGCTATGCGTGGCCGGGACACACCGCCGGCAGCCCGACGCCGCCGCAGACCGGTCTGGCCGAACTGGTCAACGAGCTGCATTACAGCCTGGGCCTGCCGGTGGCCGGCGTGTATGTAATGGGCATCGTCAGCCTGCTGTACGGCATGGCCCTGCTCAGCGGCCTGGTGATCCACCTGCCGAAACTGCTGGGTGACCTGTTCGCGTTGCGCCCGGGCCGCAACCTCAAGCAGCAGTGGCAGGATGCGCACAACGTGATCGGCGTGCTCAGTCTGCCCTTCCATCTGATGTTCGCCGTTACCGGCGCCCTGCTCTGCCTGGCGTTCGTACAGATGGCACTGCTCAATCCGCTGATCTTCGATGGCAAACTGCTGCAGGCCGTGCCGACCGCGATGGATACCGCTCCGGTGCGCGAGGCCAGCGGCGTTCCGGCACCGCCGGGCAGCCTGCAGGTCCTGCATGCGCGCGCCCTGGAAGTGGCCCGCGCCCAGGGCGTGGCCAACTTCGAACCGGCCTATCTGAAACTGGCCAATGGTGGCGACGCCAAGGCCACCATCGAGATCACCGGCGAATCCACCGGCACGCTGGGCCCGCTGGGGGCGGTCGCCCTGGACGTGGCCACCGGCGACGTGCTGGCCACGCAGCTGCCGGGCCAGCGCGATGCCAATCACGCTACGCTGAGCGCCGCCTATGCGCTTCATTTCGGTGAGTTCGGCAACGGCGTGGTGGTCTGGTTGTACTTCCTGATGGGGCTCGGCGGCGCCTTCCTGTTCTATTCCGGCAACCTGCTGTGGATCGAATCGCGACGCAAGCGACGCCAGCCCGAGCAGTCGCGTGCGGCCGTCAACATGGCGCGTGCCACCGTCGGTGTCTGCATCGGCCTGTGCGTGGCGATCTCGTTGGCGTTCGTGGTGGCGCTGGTGCTCGAACGCGCAGCACCCGCGGCGGTCGACCCGGGCATCCGTTGGGCCTGTTTCAGCAGCTGGGCCGCGTGCGCGCTGTGGGCATTCCTGCGCAGGCCCGCACAGGCTGCCCGGGAACTGCTGTGGGCCGCTGCGGCCGCGACCGCGCTGGTGCCGGTCCTGCATGGTGCATTGAACGGTGACTGGCTGTGGCGTGCCGCCGCTGCCGGGCACTGGCCGCTGTTCTGGATCGACGCCGTCGCCCTGGCGATGGCCTTCGGCTTTGCGCGCCTGGCGCTGGCCAGCCAACGCCGGGCGCGCAACGGCGACCCCAACAGCGTCTGGGCCGACTGACCGCCCCGCCGGGCCATGCCGGCGGAGCGCGGCGCCTTCAATCGCCCACGCGGGCCTTGTGCCAGGGCGCCAGCATCGCGTTGAGCAGGCTGGCCTGTTCATCGTCGCCGGTCAGCTCCCACATGAAGACACCGGCCAGCCCCTGTTCGCGGGCGAACTGCGCCCGCAGGCCGATCGAACGCGGGTCTTCATAGCTGATGAAGACGTTCTCCCGCGGGTTGTACAACCACGGGCTCTGCGCCTGCGGGTGCCAGTGCCTGGTCCAGCCCGGCTGATCGAGGTAACGCGCCTTGATCACCCGCCAGTCGCCGGCATCGGCCGGCGCACTGTAAGCCTGGTACAGGCCGTCGGCAGTCTCCCCGGTCACCTTGAAGCCGCGCCCGTAGAACGGCACGCCCAGCACCAGCTTGTCCGCCGGCACGCCATGTTCGCGGTAGTACTGCACCGCACCGGCCACGTTGTTCCAGCGCCGCAGTTCCGGCGCCAGCGGGTCGGCCGGCACTTCATGCAATGGCGCGTTGAAGGTCGACACGGCCGAAAAACCGGTACCCATGTCGTAGCTCATCAGGTTGATGAAATCGAGTATCCGGGCCAGCGCCGGCAGGTCGTAGCTGGCGGCGGGATCATAGGGGCCATCGGTCTGCAGCCGGCCAGCGGCCAGCGCGGCGGTCAGCAGCATCGGCTGCCCTGCCCTGCGCCCGTACGTATCGAGCGCGGTACGGAACGCCTGCGCCAGGCGCGTCATGTTGGCCCGGTCCTGCGGACGATGGGCCAGTTCCTTCGGGCCGCCACTGACCGGAAACTCCCAGTCGATGTCCACGCCATCGAAGCTGCCTGCGTGCCGCTCGAAGAACAGCGCCATGCAGGAGTCGACCAGGCGCCTGCGGCTGGCTTCGGTCAGCGCGGCATCGGAGAACCCACCGGCGCCCCAGCCGCCGATCGAGATCAGCGTGCGCAGATGCGGATGCGCTTTTTTCAGGTCAGCCAGCTCGGCAACGTTCTTCGATGCGTCCGCACCGATCGCGCACCGGCCGTCTTCGATGGTGGAGAACGCGTAGAACAGATGCGTCAGGCGCTCGGCTGGAATGCTCGAAACCGGATAGCGCCCGGCCGAGCCACCGGGGTAGTAGGCGCCGAAGATCGGCGACTGCGCCGGCGCAGCGTGCACTGCGCCGGGCACGGCAGCAGTGACGAGTACGGCAAGGACGGCCAGGGTCTGGCGGAACATGGGATCTCCCGGTTCGAAGGCGCAGCCACGGTAGCAAACCGATCACGCCCCGGCGCGGCTTCATCGAATGTCGTCCACTGGACAGGCACGGACGCCCGCAGGATGACATCGGCATGTCCCTGACGCCCCACGGCAGGACAGCACGCTGCCGTCGCCGGTACTGGCCCTTCAGAATTCTTCAGACACGCTTCCAGCACTTCAGCGAAGGACCGGGCTCAATCCAGTCTCCTTTCCGATGGAGCCCGACCATGCGTCCGTTGATGTCCTTCCTCCTTCTGCTGCTGGCATTCATACCCCACACCACCGGCGCCGCAACGCCCGCCTCCGTCCGCCTGCCCGCCCTGGAGCAGGCCATCGCCCGCGATGACCTCAAGCAGATCCGCAGCGTGCTGCTGCAGGTCGACGGCAACGTCGTCTACGAGGGCTACTTCAACGGCGCGGACGCGGGCACCCTGCACGATGTGCGCTCGGCCAGCAAAAGCGTGACAGCACTGCTGATCGGCGCCGCCATCGGCGAGGGGGCGCTGCCGGGCGTGCAGGCCCGGGTCTACGACTACTTCCCCGGATTCACCGCGCGCCACGCCGTCGACCCGCGCCTGCGCGCCCTCACCCTGCAGGATCTGCTGACCATGAGCAGCCTGTGGGAATGCGACGACGAGAACCCGTTCTCGAGCGGCCACGAAGAGCGCATGTACGTGAGCGAGCGCTGGCTGGACTTCGCCCTGTCCCTGCCGGTGAAGGGCTTCGCGCCCTGGATGCAGCGACCGGAGGACAGCCCTCATGGCCGTTCCTTCGCGTACTGTACGGCCGACTCGTTCGTGCTCGGCGCCGTGCTCGAGAGGGCCACCGGCATGCCACTGTCGGACTATGCCGCCCGGGCACTGGAGCGTCCGCTGGGCATCACCGAGAGCCACTGGAACCGTTCACCGGAGGGCATCGGAATGGGAGGCGGCGGCACGCGCTACCGCAGCCGCGACCTGGCGCGGCTGGGGCAGCTGGTGCTGGATCAGGGGCGCGGCAATGGCCGGCAACTGGTTCCCCGTGATTTCATCGCTGCAATGATCCAGCCACAGGCCCGCACTGGCGATGGCAGCGAGTACGGCTACCAATGGTGGGGCCTGCAGCTGACGGTGCAGGGCAGGCAGCGGACCGTGTGGGCGATGTCCGGCAACGGTGGCAATTATGTCTTCCTGATTCCTGACAGGAATGCCGTGGCCGTAGTCACCAGCCAAGCCTACAACCGCAGCTTCGCCCATCCGCAGTCGCGGCGGATTCTCACTGAGTTCCTGCTTCCGGCACTGCGCTGAGACCGGACAGATCGGAGGGTCGCCATGCGGCGGCGAGGACCTGCGCGCGCTGCCTGGCGACATCCGCATCGATACGCGCCAGCAGCGGCTCCCACTCCGGCGCGCTGCGCAGCGGAGCATACAGCGGCGTGGCACGCAGCCATGCCGCATCGCGGAAGCCATCGTCCACCGCTTGGTGCAGCGCGGCCACGGCGGCCTTCGCATCACCCACCGACTGCAACAGCAGAGCCCGCTCGAGCGCAGCATCGGCCCAACCATCACCCCTCCCCGCCGGCAGGCGCTGCAATCGCGCACGTGCCCATGCCGGATCGATGGCCGTCGATCCGTACAGGCCCGCCAGCGTCTCTCCCAACGATTGCTGCGGCCGCAGCCGGTGCGCCGTCGCGAACGCCTCGGCCGCCGCCGCGGTGTCACCGGCCAGCAATGCCAGTTCTCCCTGCAGGCGCAGCAGCTGGGGGTGTGGTGTGCCACGCGTCAATGCGATGGCCAGCTCCTCCCGGGCGCGCCCGGCGGCCCCGGCAACGTACAGGCTGCGCGGCCACGCGATGTTGGCGAACACGTTGTCCGGGTAAAGCTGGAAGTTGCGCGCATGGCGCTGCGCTGCCGCCTGGGTGAAACCGAGCAGTTCCATTTCGCGCGCCACCTGCACATCACGGAAGCGGATGCGTTCGGGTGCCTTGAGTGCGAGGTTGGCGCGCAGCGCCAGCGACAGGTGGCCCTGCTCCTGCTGCAGGTAGGCCAGCGATGCGCGGGTGCGCTCGTCCGCAGGATCGAGCTGGATCGCGCGCACGTAGTCGGCTACCGCATCGTCCATCCGCCCAAGGCAATCATGCGCATACCCGCGCAGGGCGTACGTAGCACCGTCATGCGGCGCCCGTGCACGTTCGGAGTCGGCCAGCGCCAGCGCTTCGTGCATCTGCTGCGGAGAACCGTTGAACAGGCATCCCTGCGCCGACAATGCGCGTGCCAGCCCCCGCCGGGCCGCGCTGGATTCGGGATCGACCTGGAGTGCCTGGCGGTAGAGGGCGATCGCACGTTCGTTGTTGCTCGCCTGGCCGATACCGGCGTAATAGTCCGCGCGCTGCAGCAGGGACGTCGCTGCGGCGGGCGGAGCCTGGTCCGGCCACGCCAGCACCGCCACCGCCAACCCGCCCACCGCCACCAGCGCTGCAGCCCACCACCAGCGCCCTCGTGACGATCCGATCACTGGCGGCGGTGCCATCGGTATCGGTGCGGCGCACAGCTGATAGCCGCGCCCGCGCACCGAACGGATGTAGCGCGGCCGACGGCTGTCATCGCCGAGTGCCTGCCGCAGCAGTTTCACCCGCTGACTGACCGCATCCTCACCAACCACCGCAGGTGCCCAGACCTGGGCCGCCAACGTGTCGAAATCCACCACACGGGTGCCGTGTGCAAGCAGCACGTCGAACAGGGTCCAGCTCAGGCCACTGATGGGCAGGGCCTCACCGGCCCGGCTCACGCGCTGCGCCGGGCGGTCGATGTCCAGGTCGAGCAGGCGCAGGAGGTCCATGACAACAGCATAGCGGCAAGCCCGCTCAGGATGCCGGATAAAGAAAAAGCGGGCCGAAGCCCGCTTTCTCATTCCAGCGATGTCAGCGGCGGTGCTCAACCCGGGTTGACACCTGCCGTGATCGACCGTGGGTCGATCATTCGGCGCTGGCGCCCTCGCCTTCTTCCACGGCCTTCATCGACAGGCGGATACGGCCCTGCTTGTCGACTTCCAGCACCTTGACCTTGACCACATCGCCTTCCTTCAGCTTGTCGCCGACCTTCTCGACGCGCTCGCTGGAGATCTGCGAGACGTGGACCAGGCCGTCCTTGCCCGGCAGGATGGTGACGAACGCACCGAAGTCCATGATCTTGGCGACCTTGCCTTCGTAGATGCGGCCCGGCTCGACGTCCGAGGTGATCTGCTCGATGCGGGCCTTGGCGGCCTGGGCAGCGATCGCGTTGACCGACGCAATGACGATGGTGCCGTCATCCTGGATGTCGATCTGGGTGCCGGTTTCCTTGGTGATGGCCTGGATGGTCGAGCCACCCTTGCCGATCACTTCGCGGATCTTGTCCGGGTGGATCTTGATGGTCAGCAGGCGCGGCGCGTAGTCGGACAGTTCCGAACGCGGAGCGGTCAGGCCGTGGGCCATTTCGCCCAGGATGTGCAGACGGCCAGCCTTGGCCTGCTGCAGCGCCTGCTTCATGATCTCTTCGGTGATGCCTTCGATCTTGATGTCCATCTGCAGGGCGGAGATGCCCTCAGCGGTACCGGCCACCTTGAAGTCCATGTCGCCCAGGTGATCTTCGTCACCCAGGATGTCGGACAGGACGACGAAGCGGTCGCCTTCCTTGACCAGACCCATGGCGATACCCGCCACCGGGGCCTTCACCGGCACGCCGGCGTCCATCAGGGCCAGCGACGAACCGCAGACCGAGGCCATCGACGAGGAACCGTTCGACTCGGTGATTTCCGAGACGACGCGGATGGTGTACGGGAAGGCTTCCAGCGACGGCATGACAGCCAGCACGCCGCGCTTGGCCAGGCGACCGTGGCCGATCTCGCGGCGCTTCGGACCCATCATGCGGCCGCACTCACCCACCGAGAACGGAGGGAAGTTGTAGTGGAACAGGAAGTTTTCCTTGTACTCACCGGCAACGGCATCGATGACCTGACCGTCGCGGGCGGTGCCCAGGGTGATGGTCACGATGGCCTGGGTTTCGCCGCGGGTGAACAGCGAGGAGCCGTGGGTACGCGGCAGCACGCCGGTCTTCACGGAGATCGGGCGGACGGTATCCAGCGCACGGCCGTCGATGCGGACCTTGGTGTCCAGCACCGAGTCGCGCATGGTGCGGTATTCCAGTTCGCCGAATTCCTTCGACAGCTCGGCCGGGTTCCAGCCTTCGGCAGCCACGCGGCCGGCCAGGGCTTCGACCACGTCCTTCTTGATCGCCGAGATGGCGTCGCGACGCTGCAGCTTGTCACGCACCTGGAAGGCTTCGCCCAGGCGCGGGCCGATGGCTTCCTTCAGGGCGGCGATCAGCGCTTCGTTCTTGGCCGGGGCTTCCCAGGTCGACGGCTTGGTGCCGGCTTCGACGGTCAGCTCGTTGATCGCGTTGATGACCTTCTGCATTTCGCGGTGACCGAAGGTCACGGCGCCCAGCATCACTTCTTCCGACAGCAGCGCGGCTTCGGATTCGACCATCAGCACGGCGTTGGAGGTACCGGCAACGACCAGTTCCAGCTGCGAGTCAGCCAGTTCACTGACGGTCGGGTTCAGGATGTACTCGCCGTTCTTGTAACCGACCTTGGCAGCGCCGATCGGACCCATGAACGGGGTGCCGGCCAGAGCCAGGGCCGCCGAAGCACCGATCAGGGCCGGAATGTCACCGTCCACGTCCGGGTTCAGCGACATCACCGTGGCGATGATCTGCACTTCGTTCTTGTAGTCTTCCGGGAACAGCGGACGGATCGGACGGTCGATCAGACGCGAGATCAGGGTTTCCTTCTCGGTCGCACGGCCTTCGCGCTTGAAGAAACCACCCGGAATGCGGCCGCCGGCGTAGAACTTCTCCTGATAGTCGACGGTCAGCGGGAAGAAGTCCTGGCCTTCGCGCGCGCTCTTGGCGGCGACGGCGGTGACCAGCAGTACGGTGTCGTCCATCTTGACGATGACGGCGCCGCTGGCCTGACGGGCGACTTCGCCGGTCTCAAGCGTGACGGTGTGCTTGCCGTACTGGAAGGTTTTGGTGATTTTTGCCACGGAGGGTGTCCTTGGGGATGCTGTCTGCGAATTTGGACCGTCGGCGACCCTTGCCGCCAGCGGGTGACCGGATCGTTCCGGCCTGAATCGGGGATTGCGGTACTACAAAACAAAACCGCGGCGCATCGCTGCGCCGCGGGGGATTCGTTGCTTAGCGACGCAGGCCAAGCTTCTCGATCAGGGCCTTGTAACGCTCGACGTCCTTCTTCTTCAGGTAGTCGAGCAGGCTGCGACGGCGGTTGACCATCTGCAGCAGGCCGCGGCGGCTGTGGTGATCCTTCTTGTGGGTCTTGAAGTGGCCGGTCAGCAGTTCGATGCGGGCGGTCAGCAGGGCCACCTGGACTTCCGGGGAGCCGGTGTCGGCGGCGCTGCGCTTGTTGTCTTCAATGACCTTCTGGGTGTCGATCGACATGTCTTTTTCTCAGTGATGCGTGGCCGGCAGGAACGCGCTTCGCGCACCGCCAGGCTCGCCGTGGACTACGGGGATGAAACCTGCGCGGGGCAGGCTGCCAGAAAATGGCCGCGAAATTGTAACGGCCAGGGGCTCCGGGGACAAGGACCGGGGCTGAACCGCCCCGCCCTGTTCAGAGGTTGAAGCGGCGCTGCGGGGCCAGCAGGCCACTGTCATCGACCTGACCGAGGCCCTGGACAGCGGCGTCCGGACCGAACACCGCCACCAGACCGCGCGGCCAGCCGGCATCGCGCAACCGCTGCCCCATGCAGAACCGTTGCGTCTGGCCGGCGTCCAGCTCGACCCGCGGATACCCGGCCAGACCGTCGGCCAGCGGCAGCAGCAGGGCATCCATGGCCGCCAGGTCGCCCGTTTCGACCATGGCCCGCAGCTGGTCCAGAGTGACCATCGCCGGCTCGCGGAACGGCTCCACCCACAGCCGGCGCAGGGCGCTGATGTGCGCACCACAGCCCAGCGCCTCGCCGAGATCACGCGCCAGGCTGCGGATGTAGGTACCCGAGCCACAGGTGACGCGCAGGCGCAGCCGCTCGGGCTGCTGTTCCAGGACCTCGATGGCATGCACCTGGACCTGCCGCTCCGGCGCCTCGATGGCGTCGCCGCGGCGGGCCTTCACGTACAGCGGCTCGCCTCCCTGCTTCAGCGCTGAATAGATCGGGGCCCGCTGGCGGATGCTGCCGGTCAGCGGTGCCAGCGCGGCCTGCAGAACGTCAGCAGTGATCTGCGGCACCGGGCGCTGCAGCAGCACCTCGCCTTCGGCGTCATCGGTGTCGGTGGTCTGGCCGAGCACGATCTCGGCGTCATAGGCCTTGGCCGAGCCCAGCAGCAGGCCGGCGATCTTGGTCGCCTCGCCGAAGCACAACGGCAGCAGGCCGGTGGCCAGCGGGTCGAGACTGCCGGTATGCCCGCCCTTCTCGGCACGGAACAGGCGGCGCGCCACCTGCAGGGCAGCGTTGGAGCTCATGCCGGTCGACTTGTCGAGCAGCAGGATGCCGTCCAGGCGGCGGAACTGAATTCGGGTCATGACAGATACGGGTGTAGCGCCGGACCATGCCCGGCAAGCGCGCGGCGCGGCCTGCATCAGACATCGCGCAGCCGGAATGCAGCAACGCCGGGCATGCCCGGCGTCGCGCGGTTATTCTTCGTCGCTCTCGCGGCGCTTCTCGGCAGCCACGGTGTCGGGCAGATCGCGCAGGATGTTGTCGATGTGCTCGCCCCGATCAACCGAGTCGTCGTAATGGAAATGCAGCTCCGGCACGTGGCGCAGCTTCATCGCCCGGGCCAGGTCCATGCGCAGGCGATAGCCCAGTTCCTTCAGGCCGGCCACCGCTTCGGCCGAACGTTCCGGCATCAGCGCGGTGACGAAGACCTTGGCATGGGCCATGTCGCGGGTGATTTCCACGTCGGACACGCTCACCGAGGGCAACCCGTGCTCGCGCACGGCGTTGTGCACCAGGGTGCCGAGTTCACGGCGCAGCTGGGCGGAGACACGGTCGGTTCGATGGAAAGTCTTGGGCACGCGGTCGGGCTCTTGAATTGAATGTGACCCGACCAAGGTCGGGCCCTACCGGGAGAGACGGCCCGACCGGGGTCGGGCGCCACCAGGGGTGGACCCGCCCGCGAGGGCCGGTCCGTTGCAGCATTACAGGGTACGCGGCACTTCGATGCGCTCGAAGCACTCGATCTGGTCGCCCGGCTTGACGTCGTTGTAAGCCTTCACGCCGATACCGCATTCGGTACCGTTGCGGACTTCCTCGACGTTTTCCTTGAAGCGACGCAGCGATTCCAGCTCGCCTTCGAACACCACCACGCTGTCGCGCAGGACGCGGATCGGCTTGCTGCGCTTGACCACGCCTTCGATGACCATGCAGCCGGCGACGGCGCCCAGCTTGGAGCTGCGGAAGACATCGCGGACCTCGGCGATACCGATGATCTCTTCGCGGATCTCCACGCCCAGCAGACCGGAGGCCACCTGCTTCACCTGATCGATCACGTCATAGATGATCGAGAAGTAACGCAGGTCCACGCCGTTGGATTCGATGATGCGACGGGCCGAAGCATCCGCACGCACGTTGAAGCCGATGACGGTGGCCTTGGAGGCGGCAGCCGAATTGGCGTCCGACTCGGTGATGCCGCCCACGCCGGAGTGGATCACGTTGATGCGGATGTCGTCGTTGGACAGCGCGACCAGGGCCTGGCTCAGCGCCTGCACCGAACCCTGCACGTCGGCCTTGATGACCAGGTTGAGGACCTGCTGGCCCTCACCCTTGCCCAGGGTCGCCATGATGTCTTCCATCCGGCTGCCCGCCGTGGCGACCAGGCGCGACTCGCGGCGCTTGGTCTCACGCTGCTGGGCAACGTCCTTGGCCAGACGCTCGTCCTCGACCACCACGAAGTCGTCACCGGCTTCCGGCACGCCGGACAGGCCCAGGACCTGCACCGGGATGGACGGGCCGGCGAACTCCGGCTGCTTGCCGGTTTCGTCGAACAGCGCTCGCACGCGGCCGTACTGGATGCCGCACACCAGGTAATCGCCCTTCTTCAGGCGGCCCTGCTGCACGAGCACGGTGGCGACCGGGCCGCGGCCCTTGTCCAGCGACGATTCAATCACCACGCCGGACGCGCGGCCTTCATCGACAGCCTTCAGTTCCAGCAGTTCGGCCTGGATCGAGATGGCGTCCAGCAGGTCGTCGATGCCCAGGCCGGTCTTGGCCGAGATCTCCACCATCTGGGTGTCGCCACCGAAGTCTTCGGCCACGACCTGCTCGGTCAGCAGTTCGTTCTTGACCCGCATCGGATCGGCGTCGGACTTGTCGATCTTGTTGATTGCCACGATCAGCGGCACGCCGGCGGAACGGGCATGCTGGATCGCTTCCTTGGTCTGCGGCATCACGCCGTCATCGGCAGCGACCACCAGCACCACGATATCGGTCAGCTTGGCACCGCGGGCACGCATCGAAGTGAAGGCTGCGTGGCCCGGGGTATCCAGGAAGCTGATCACGCCCTTCGGCGTATCCACGTGGTACGCACCGATGTGCTGGGTGATGCCGCCGGCTTCGCCGGTGGCGACCTTGGTCCGGCGGATGTAATCCAGCAGCGAGGTCTTGCCGTGGTCGACGTGGCCCATGATGGTGACCACCGGCGGGCGCTGCACGGCTTCGCCCTGGTTTTCACCGGTCGATGCCAGCAGTGCGTCTTCGGCGTCGTTGTCGTTGGCACGGATCGCCTTGTGGCCGAGTTCCTCGGTCACCAGCGCCGCCGTGTCGTGGTCGATGGACTGGGTGATGGTGGCCATCACGCCCATCTTGAACAGCGCCTTGACCACCTCGCCGCCCTTCAGCGCGAGCTTCTGCGCCAGGTCGGCCACGGTGATCGTGTCGCCGATCGCCACTTCACGCACGACCGGGGCGGTCGGACGTTCGAAGGCATGCGGACCGGCGTTGCTGCCACCGCGCGACATGTCGCGACGGCCGCCGGCCTGGTTCCGGCCGCCCGGACGACCACGGGTCGTGCTGTTGCTGTTGCCACGACGTGCACGGTCGGCGGCCGACAGGTGCATCTGGCCGGAGAAACGATCGCCCGGGCCACGCTCGTTGCGCGGCGCGCTGCGGTTGTTGCGGTCCTCGCTGCGTGGCGGAGCGCCACGCGGGGCAGCCGGGGCTGCGGCCGGGGTACGCGGCGGACGCGGTGCGGTTTCGTCGATCGGAGCGCGCGTCTTCGGCTGGCTGGCGGCCAGCGCCTCGGCGGCCTTGGCGGCAACCGCTGCTTCCTCTGCAGCCTTCTTCTCGGCTTCGGCACGCTCCTTGGCGGCAATCTCTTCCTCGCGTGCACGGACGATGGCCTCGTCGCGCAGACGGTCCTTCTCGGCCAATGCCTGCTGTTCGGCGAGGTTGCGGGCGCGCGACTCTTCCAGCTTGCGCAGGATGTCGGCGCGCTCTTCGTCCGGAGTCATCGCACGACCACCATCGGACTTGACGTAGGTACGCTTCTGGCGCACCTCGACATTCACGGTCGTCTTGCTGCGACCGGAATTGACCGTCACTTCCTGCTGTTTACGGCGGTTGAGGGTGATCTTCTTTGCAGACTGATCGGTCTCTTCCGGCGCCTGCTCGGGCTTGCCGTGCGAACGACGAAGGAAGCCCAGGAGCTTCACCTTCTCGGTGCTGGTCACGACCTGGTCGGGACCGCTGAACTTCATGCCGGCACCGGCCAGCTGTTCAAGCAGTTTTTCGACCGGTGTGTTGACCAGTTCGGCAAGCTTGCGGATGGTGGTTTGCTGCGACATTCGGATCCTATGATCTTGTGGGCGCCCCCCCGCATCTGGAGGTGGCGCGGATTCTACGCCCTGAGCGGCTCAGGGCCCTGTTCATTGCCGGCTCATTCGCCGCGTTCCAGTCGGGCGATCTCCTCGGCACGCGCGGCCAGGATCAGCGCGGCGGCGCGCTCCTGGTCCAGCCCTTCGATGCCGAAGTCCACGACCTCGTCGGCGGCCAGGTCGGAGAGATCCTCGCTGGTGCGCACGCCGTGGCCGGCCAGCGCATACGCGGTGGCTTCGTCCATGCCCTTCAGGGACAGCAGGTCCTGCGCCGGCTGGCCGTCTTCAAGGCCTTCCTCGACTGCCAGGGCCTCATTGAGCAGCGCATCGCGGGCACGAGCGCGCAGCTCTTCGACGATATCCTCGTCGAAACCTTCCACGGCCAGCAGTTCGCCGACCGGGACATAAGCGATTTCCTCGACGGTGCCGAAGCCTTCGCTGACCAGGATGCCGGCGATCTCCTCGTCCACTTCCAGCTTGTCCATGAACAGCTGGCGGGCCGAAGCCTGCTCGGCCTCCGACTTGGCGGTGACCTGGTCCTGGGTCATCACGTTGAGCTGCCAGCCGGTCAGGCGGCTGGCCAGGCGCACGTTCTGGCCACCCTTGCCGATCGCCTGGGCCAGGCGGTCCTCGGCAACGGCCAGATCCATCGAGTGCTTGTCCTCATCGACGATGATCGACTGCACCTCGGCCGGCGCCATCGCATTGATGACGAAGTTGGCCGGGTTGTCGTTCCACAGCACGATATCCACGCGCTCGCCATTGAGCTCGTTGGACACCGCCTGCACGCGCGAACCGCGCATGCCGATGCAGGCACCGATCGGATCGGTGCGCTGGTCGTGGGCCAGCACGGCGATCTTGGCGCGGTCGCCCGGATCGCGGGCACAGGCCTTGATTTCCACCAGGCCCTGACCGACTTCCGGCACTTCCAGCTTGAACAGCTCGATCATGAACTCCGGCGCGGCGCGGCTGATGAACAGCTGCGGGCCACGCGGCTCCGAGCGCACTTCGGCCAGGTAGCCGCGGACGCGGTCACCGGCGCGCAGCACGTCGCGCGGAATGCCCTTGTCCTTCGGGATGAAGCCTTCGGCGTTGCCGCCGAGGTCGACGTAGATGTTGCCACGCTCGGCACGCTTGACCACACCGGTGATCAGCTCGCCGACGCGGTCCTTCCATGCGTCCACGACCTGCTGGCGCTCGGCTTCGCGAACGCGCTGCACGATCACCTGCTTGGCGGCCTGGGCGGCGATGCGGCCGAAGTCCGGGTTCTCGATCTGCTCTTCGATGTAATCGCCGACGTCCACGCCCTCGGCTTCATCGATGGCGTCCATCAGGCGGATCTGGCGGTCGGGCGACTCCATGACCACGTCATCAGCCACCACTTCCCAGCGACGGAAGGTTTCGTAGCTGCCATCCTTGTGGTCGATGACCACGCGGGTCAGCACTTCCTCGTCGGGATAGCGCTTCTTCGCTGCCGAGGCCAGGGCGGCCTCGATGGCATCGAAGATCACTTCACGCGGCACGCCCTTCTCGTTGGCGACCGCGTCGACTACCAGCAACAGTTCCTTGCTCATTGGCTCACTCCGCGCGCGGCTTCTTTGCCGCCGGCTCGTTGGAAGAAGAATTCTTGTTCGGCTTCGGACGCTTCGGTGCCGGACCGGTCGGCTTGCTCGGGGCCAGCCCCAGCGCCACCCAGTCGGGCAGGATCCGTGCCTTGTCGATGTTGTCCGCCGACACGACCACTTCGGCCTTGTCGACGATGAAGGTGATGGTGCCCGCAGCCTCGTCGGTCGCTTCGATACGGCCCTGCAGGCGACGTCGGTTGTCCTGCGGCAGCTTCAGGGTGACCTTGGCCGACTCCCCCAGGTGGCGAGTGAACTGCTCCAGGTTGAACAGCGGACGATCGACGCCCGGCGAGGACACTTCCAGCGTGTAGTTGCCGCTGATCGGGTCTTCGACGTCCAGCTGCGCCGACACTTCGCGGCTGACCCGCTCGCAGTCGTCGACATTGATGATGCGCTCGGGCTGTTCAGCCAGCGGCACGTCGATGTAAAGGCGCAGGGTCGCACCGCCGGGGGCCGGCAGATACTCAACGCCCAGCAGCTCCAGGCCCAGCGACACAACGGTCGGGGCGAGCAGATTCGCGATGTCGGTTGCCTTGTCGCTCACAGCCTGCCTTGATCTCTTGGTTGGGTGCCGGCCATGGCCGGCGTGAACATGACGCCCCGGAAACGACAAAGGGCCCGCAGGGCCCCTTTTTCCGGAAAGACTCCGGTGACTGGATTCCGGTTGCAGCACGCCGCGAAGGCATGTTGCGAGCCCTCCTTCCGGGTGAGGTCTCCCCAGGGGAGCGCCGCCTTCAGGGGTACTGCTTAGGCCGATGATGATAGCGGCTGCACCGCGCTGGTGCAAGGCAGGGAGCCGGGGTCAGATCCCTTTTCCACGGAAAAAGGGATCTGACCCCGAACACGTGGAAAGCACACAGACCTCAAAGAAAAACGCCTTCGAAGCAGGACTTCGAAGGCGATCTCTTTACTTGGTAGCGGGGGCAGGATTTGAACCTGCGACCTTCGGGTTATGAGCCCGACGAGCTGCCAGACTGCTCCACCCCGCATCAGAAGTGGAATCATGAGGCATAACTGCAATAAATGCAAGCTTTCCCTCATTCATCAAGCCGGATGGCGCCGGCCCGATGTTGGTAGCGGGGGCAGGATTTGAACCTGCGACCTTCGGGTTATGAGCCCGACGAGCTGCCAGACTGCTCCACCCCGCACCGGAAGTGTTTGAGCTGCCGCCCCACCCTGGCGAGGGGGCCATTGCAACGATGTTCTGGCTGAACCGCTGCAGTGACAACTCAGGCTGCGCATATTACACGAATCGCGCAGCTTTGTGTCAACTTTTATGCAAGATGCGCAAAAGCCTGCTGGCACCAGACCATGATCGGGTTCCAGGCCAGGCCCAGGGCCAGCAGCGCCAGCGCGTTCACGCCCAGCACCAGGCCCAGCACGCGGTCGTTGCTGCGCGGAATGGCCTCGCCCACCGGTTCATCGAAGTACATGACCTTGATGACCCGCAGGTAGTAGAAGCAGCCGACCACTGCGCACAGCACGCCGAGGATCGCCAGCCACAGCAGGCCGCCGTTGACGGCCGCACCCAGCACCGCCAGCTTGGTCCAGAAGCCGAGGAAGGGCGGAATGCCCGCCAGCGACGCCATGATGCACAGCACCAGGCCGGCCATCCACGGGTTGCGGGCGTTCAGGCCCTTGAAGTCCTCGATGTTCTCGGCCTCGAAGCCGGCACGCGACAGCGCGATGATCGCACCGAAGGCAGCGGTGGACATGATGGCGTAGGCCAGCGCATAGAACAGCGCGGCAGCGTAGCCCTGCGAGCCACCACCGGCGATGCCCATCAGCAGGAAGCCGATGTGCGAGACGGTGGAGAACGCCAGCATGCGCTTGAGATTGCTCTGCGCGATCGCCATCAGGTTGCCGATCACCAGCGATACGGCGGCCAGGCCGGCGATCAGCAGCTGCAGCTCGGTCGACAGCGGACCCACGCCCATTTCCAGCAGGCGGTAGGCCATGCCGAACGCAGCCAGCTTCGGTGCCGAGCTGATGAACAGCGCGATCGGCGCCGGCGCACCCTGGTAGACGTCCGGCAGCCACATGTGGAACGGTGCCGCACCCAGCTTGAAGGCCACGCCCGCGATCATGAACACCGCGCCGGTGATCAGCAGCACGCGCTCTTCGGAATGCGGGATGGCATCGCGGATCACGTCCAGGTGCAGGCTGCCGGTGGCGCCGTAGATCAGCGACATGCCATACAGCAGCAGGCCGGAGGCAAGCGAACCGAGCACGATGTACTTCATCGCCGCTTCCGAGGCCAGGCCGCTGTCGCGGTTGCTGGCCACCAGCGCATACGAGCACAGCGCCAGCAGTTCCAGGCCCAGGTAGACCATCAGCAGGCTGCCGGCCGAGACCAGGATCATCATGCCGGCCGTGCCGAACAGGATCAGCACCGGGATCTCGCCCTGGAACAGGTTGCGGTCGCGCAGGTAGCGCCAGCCGTACACGAGGGTCAGGCCGCTGAGCAGCACGATCCCGGTCTTCATCACGTCCGCGGCGGTATCGCGCACGAACATGCCATGGAAGACCTCTCCCTGCCCGCCCACGCCGGTCGCCAGCATGAACAGCACGACGGCCAGTGCAGCAACCGAGAACAGGTGGGTGACGATCTTGTTCCGCTCGCTGACGAACAGGTCGAGGATCATCAGGGCGAAGGCGCTGCCGATCAGCACCAGCTCGGGGGCGAGCGGAGGCAGGTCAGCAGCGGTCAATGGCAGCAGCGGCGAGGTGGTCATCATCAAATCCTGGAATTACAGCAGCTTGCTGGATGCGATCTGCATCGCCAGCTTCGCGATCGAGGGCTCCATCAGGTCGGTCAGCGGCTTGGGGTAGATGCCCAGGGCAAGCACGCCGATGGCGAACACGCCCAGCACCAGCCATTCGCGGCCGTTGATGTCCTTCAGTTCGGCGACATGGCTGTTGGCCACTTCGCCGAAGAAGATGCGCTTGTAAAGCCACAGGGTATAGGCCGCACCGATGATCAGGGTGGTGGCCGCGCCCAGGGCGATCCACGGGTTACGCTGGAAGGCGGACAGGATGACCATGAACTCGCCGACGAAACCGCTGGTGCCCGGCAGGCCCGCATTGGCCATGAAGAACAGCATGGCGAAGGTGGCGAACCAGGGCATCACATTGACCACGCCGCCGTAATCGGCGATGCGGCGGCTGTGCATGCGGTCGTACAGCACGCCGACGCAGGAGAACATCGCACCCGACACGAAGCCGTGCGAGATCATCTGCACCATCGCGCCCTGCAGGCCCAGGCGCGCCGCATCGACGTTGCCGGCTTCACGCACCAGCCACAGGGCAATGAAGGTACCCAGGGTGACGAAACCCATGTGCGCGATCGACGAGTACGCGATCAGCTTCTTCATGTCGTCCTGGACCAGGGCGACCAGGCCAACGTAGATCACCGCGATCAGCGACAGCGCGATCACCAGCCAGGCCCACTCCAGCGAAGCATCCGGCACGATCGGCAGGTTGAAGCGCAGGAAGCCGTAACCACCGATCTTCAGCGCGATGGCGGCCAGGATCACCGAACCGGCGGTCGGCGCTTCCACGTGCGCATCCGGCAGCCAGGTGTGCACCGGGAACATCGGCACCTTGACCGCGAAGGCGATCAGGAAGGCGAAGAAGATCCAGGTCTGCTCCTTGGCCGTCAGCGGCAGCGCGTACAGATCGGCCAGCTGGAAGCTGCCGCCCTTCATGTACAGGTAGATCAGCGCCACCAGCATCAGCACGGAGCCGAGGAAGGTGTAGAGGAAGAACTTCAGTGCGGCGTAGATGCGACGCGGGCCACCCCAGACACCGATGATGAGGAACATCGGGATCAGCATCGCTTCGAAGAACACGTAGAACAGCATCGCGTCCGTCGCAGCGAAGATGCCGACGGTGACGCCTTCCAGGATCAGGAAGGCCGCCACGTACTGGTTGACGCGCTTGTCGATCGCGCTCCAGGCACCGATCAGGGCAAGCACGCTGACCAGGGTGGTCAGCAGGATCAGCGCCACGGCGATGCCGTCCACGCCCAGGTTGTAGCCGATCTTGTACGCCGGGATCCACGCATGGGTCTCGACGAACTGCAGGCCATCGATGCCCGGGTTGTAGCCGCCCAGCAGCGAGAGGCTCGCCGCGAAGGTCAGCACCGCCACGCCCAGCGACGCCCAGCGGGCGGTCTGCGCATCACGGATCGCAAGGATCAGGGCACCACCGATGATCGGCAGCCAGATGAGGACACTGAGTAGAGGCCAGTTCGACACGTCTTCTTATTCCGTACAGGTCATCAACGCAGGTAATGCATCAGCACGCCCAGCAGGGCAATCAGGCCGATGATCATCGCGAAGGCGTAGTGATAGAGGAAACCGGATTGGGTACGACGCAGCACGCCGGCTGCGACGTCCACAACACGTGCCGAGAGATTGACCACGCCGTCGACGATGTTGCTGTCGATCCAGCGCGAGACCCTGCCGAGCTTGACGCTGCCACCGGCAAAGCCATCGATCCACAGCTTGTCGAAGCCGTACTTGTTTTCCAGCACCGACACCACCGGGGCGAAGGCCTTGCGTGCCTTGCCCGACAGGTCCGGCTTCCACAGGTAGAACAACGCGGCCAGCAGGAAGCCCGCCAGGGTCAGCCAGAACGGCGGCAGCATCATGCCGTGCAGCGCGAACGCCACCGGGCCATGGAACTCCTCGCCGAGGAAGGCCACGGTGTTCTTGGCCGGATCGTAGAAGTCGACGATGCCGGTGAAGAACGTGGTCGCCTGGCCCTTGATCGCCTCATGGGCGTGGTGGCCGGCCCAGTCGGTGCCGTGCAGCATCGGACCGATGCTGAAGAAGCCGATGGCGATCGACGGGATGGCCAGCAGGATCAGCGGCAGGGTCACCACCCACGGGGTCTCGTGCGGCTCGTGCGCGCCGTGCCCATGACCGTGGTCGTCATGGTGGGCGTCGGCATGGTGCGCATCAGCGGCATGGTGATCGTCATGGCCGTGGCCATGATCGTCATGCGCGTCGCGGAAGCGCTCCTTGCCATGGAAGGTCATGAACAGCAGGCGGAAGCTGTAGAAGCTGGTCACCAGCACGCCGCCCAGCACCGCCCAGTAGCCATAGGTGGCCACCCAGCTGCCCTGGATATGGGCATGGATCTCGGCGGCCTCGATGATGGTGTCCTTCGAGTAGAAACCGGAGAAGAACGGCGTACCGACCAGGGCCAGGGTACCGATCCACATGGTGATGAAGGTGATCGGCATGTACCTGCGCAGGCCGCCCATCTTGCGCATGTCCTGCTCGTGGTGCATGGCGATGATGACCGAACCGGCGCCGAGGAACAGCAGCGCCTTGAAGAAGGCGTGGGTCATCAGGTGGAACACGGCAGCCGAATAGGCCGAAACACCCAGCGCCACGGTCATGTAGCCCAGCTGCGACAGCGTCGAGTACGCGACCACGCGCTTGATGTCGTTCTGCACGATACCGATCAGGCCGGTGAAGAAGGCCGTGGTGGCACCGATGAACAGGATGAAGTCCAGCGCGGTCTGCGACAGCTCGAACAGGGGCGACATGCGGGTGACCATGAAGATACCGGCGGTCACCATGGTCGCGGCGTGGATCAGCGCCGAGATCGGCGTCGGGCCTTCCATCGAATCCGGCAGCCACACGTGCAGCGGGACCTGGGCCGACTTGCCCATGGCGCCGATGAACAGGCAGATGCAGATCAGCGTGGCGATCGACCAGATCACCGGCTCGTTCAGCAGCTGCATCCCGAACAGGGTGCCGTCCCAGATCTGCAGCTGGGCGCGCGGGTCGGCCAGCATGCTGGCCTGCGAGAACACCTCGGAGTAGTCCAGGGTGCCGAACACCCACAGCACGCCGGCGATGCCCAGCAGGAAGCCGAAGTCACCGACGCGGTTGACCAGGAACGCCTTCATGTTGGCAAAGATCGCGGTCGGGCGCTTGAACCAGAAGCCGATCAGCAGGTACGACACCAGGCCCACCGCTTCCCAGCCGAAGAACAGCTGCAGGAAGTTGTTGCTCATCACCAGGGTGAGCATCGAGAAGGTGAACAGCGAGATGTAGCTGAAGAAGCGCTGGTAGCCCGGATCGTCCTGCATGTAGCCGATCGTGTAGATGTGGACCAGCAGCGACACGAAGGTCACCACCACCATCATCATCGCGGTCAGCTTGTCGACCATGAAACCGACGTGGGCCGAGTACTGGCCGACTTCAAAGAAGGTGTAGACGTTCTGGTTGAACGGCTGCGCCCCGCCCCACAGCAGCTGGTAGAGCGTGTACATCGACAGGCCGCACGCAACCGCAACGCCGAGGATGGTGATGGTCTGCGCGCCGAAGCGCTTGACCTGGCGACCGAACAGGCCGGCGATGATGCTGCCGAACAGCGGTGCAAGCACCACTGCGATCAACAGACTCTTGGAGAGAGTGATTTCCATCTGTGGATCAGCCCTTCAGCGAATCGACTTCGCCGACATTGATCGTGCGGCGGGTACGGAACAGGGTCACCAGGATCGCCAGGCCGATGGCGGCCTCGGCAGCGGCGACGGTCAGGATGAAGAACACGAACAGCTGGCCGGATGGATCGCCCAGCTGGCGCGAGAATCCGACGAAGTTGATGTTCACCGACAGCAGCATCAACTCGATGGACATCAGCAGCACGATGATGTTCTTGCGGTTGAGGAAGATGCCGGCAAGGCTGATGCAGAACAGCACCGCGCCCAGCGCCAGGATATGGCCCAGAGTGATCATGCCTTGGTCTCCTCTTCGCCCGCCGCAGGCGTGCTGTTGCTGTGCACCACCGGCTGCTCGGCACTCATCTTGACCACGCGCAGGCGATCGTGCGCCTTGACCATGGTCTGCTGCGTCGGGTTCTGGGTCTTCAGGCCTTCGCGGCGACGCAGGGTCAGCATCACCGCGGCCACCACGGCCACGGTCAGGATGACGGCGGCGAACTCGAACGGCAGCAGGTACTCGGTGAACAGGCTGCGGGCCAGCCAGGTGACGTTGGACGTGTCAGCGGCCAGAGCGGCGGCATTGTCGGCCGGGAACGGGTTGACCGCCCTGCCCTTGACGCCGATCAGCATCAGCATCTGCACCAGCATCGCCACGGCCACGACCAGGCCGACCGGCAGGTAACGCACCCAGCCCTCACGCAGGTTCGACGGATCGATGTCGAGCATCATCACCACGAACAGGAACAGCACCATCACCGCGCCGACGTAGACCAGCACCAGCGCCACACCGAGGAACTCGGCGCCCACCAGCAGCCACACGCAGGCAACGGAGAAGAAGGTCAGCACCAGGCACAGAACGGCGTGCACGGGGTTGCGCACGCTGATCACCGCCGCGGCGGAGATGCCGGCCACGATGGCGAAGACCCAGAAAGCGATATTTACCCAATCCATCTCTCGACCTCAGCGGTAAGCGGCATCGGCGGCGCGACGCTCGGCGATCTCGGACTCGAGACGGTCGCCCAGGGCCAGCAGCTGCGGCTTGGTAACGATGTTTTCGCCACGATTCTCGAAGTGGTACTCGAGGATGTGGGTTTCGACGATCGAGTCCACCGGGCAGCTTTCCTCACAGAAGCCGCAGAAGATGCACTTGAACAGGTCGATGTCGTAGCGGGTGGTGCGGCGGGTGCCGTCCTCGCGCTTGGCCGAATCGATGGTGATGGCCAGCGCCGGGCAGACCGCCTCGCACAGCTTGCAGGCGATGCAGCGCTCTTCACCGTTGGGATAGCGGCGCAGCGCATGCAGGCCACGGAAGCGCGGCGACTGCGGGAACTTCTCCATCGGGTACATCATCGTGTACTTCGGCCTGACGCTGTACTTCAGCGTCAGCCAAAGGCCGGCCAGCAGTTCGAGCAGCAGCAGGCTCTTGAAGTAATGGGTAATCCTGTTCATCACTTTAGACGCCCTTTTGAATCACGCCGAAGAACACCATGACGGCGGTGACCGCGATCCAGAAAATGGTCAGCGGAATGAAGACCTTCCAGCCCAGGCGCATGATCTGGTCGTAGCGGAAGCGCGGGAAGCTGGCACGGAACCAGATGTAGGCACTGGCGAAGAAGAACACCTTGACGAACAGCCACGGCGCGCCACCCTTCCAGATCCAGTCGACCAGCGGCGACACAGTGCCCGGATCGACCCAGCCCTGGATCGGGCTCAGCCAGCCACCGAGGAAGAAGATCGAGATCAGGAAACTGATCAGGATCATGTTCGCGTACTCGGCCAGGAAGAACAGCGCGAACGCGCCGCCCGAGTACTCGACCATGTGGCCAGCGACGATTTCCGACTCGCCTTCCACCACGTCGAACGGGGCACGGTTGGTCTCGGCCACGCCGGACACCCAGTACACGACGAACAGCGGGAACAGCGGAATCAGGAACCAGTCGAAGAAGCCGGAACTGCCGGCCTGGGCCATCACGATGTTGCTCAGGTTCAGGCTGCCCGAAGCGATCATGACGCCGACCAGGGCGAAGCCCATCGCGATTTCGTAGCTGATCATCTGCGCCGAGGCACGCATCGCACCCAGGAACGCATACTTCGAGTTGGACGCCCAGCCGGCCAGGATGATGCCGTAGATGCCCAGCGAGGTCATCGCCAGCAGGTACAGCAGGCCGGCATTGGCGTTGGACAGCACGATCTGCGAATCGAACGGAATCACCGCCCAGGCCGCGAACGCCGGGGCCAGGGTGATCAGCGGTGCCAGCAGGTAGATCGCCTTGTTGGCGTTGCTCGGCTGGACCACTTCCTTGAACAGCAGCTTGAAGACGTCGGCGAAGGCCTGGAAGATGCCCATGCCCACGTACATCGGGCCATGGCGGACGTGCATCCAGCCGATCAGCTTGCGTTCCCAGACCACGTAGAAGGCCACCGAGACGATCACCGGTACGGTGATCACCAGGATCTTCAGGATGATCCAGAGCAGCGCGCCGATGTCACCGAGGCCGAGCAGCCACTGGTGCAGCGGATCGACCGCGTTCAACAGCAATTCGTTCATGCAGCCACCACCGTTACGCGAGCGGCACCCAGCGGCGCGGTCGCGCCGTGGCCCGATTCAATCCAGACCGAACCCGCAGCGACGCGGGCGTCGACCACCACCGGCAGGGTGGCGCGACCGGCATCGGTGCCGACCTTGGCCATCTGCCCTTCCTGCAGCTGCAGGCGTGCGGCATCTTCCGTGTTGAGGACGATGCGCGGGGCGTTGTTCAGCGGATGCGACTGCAGCGCCGGAGCGCGGCGGACCACGGCATCGGTGCGGTAGATCGCCGCCGTCGAGGCCACTTCCAGGCCTTCGCCTGCAACGGCCGGCTGGGCCGACGCAGCCACGGTGACCGATACCGGTGCCAGGCTGGCACGCAGGCCCGCCAGATCGATGAAGTCGAAACCGGCCACCGCCAGCTCACCGCCCAGCGCACGCAGGACGCGCCAGCCTTCGCGGGCCTCGCCCGGCAGCTTGCCACCGGCACGGGCCGACTGTTCGCGGCCATCGAGGTTGGTCAGGGTGGCGTCGATTTCCGGCAGCGCACCGATCGGCAGGATCACATCGGCGACGTCGCGGGTCGAGGCGCAGGCGAAGTGGCTGAACGCCACGACCTGGGCACCGGCCAGCGCCTTGCGCGCGGCAGGCGCATCGGCGAAGTCCAGGCCCGGCTCCAGGCCGTACACCACGTAGGCCTGGCGCGGCTGCGCCAGCATCGCGGCGACGTCCCTGCCGGCCGGCAGCACGCCCGCACGGGTCAGGCCGACAGCGTTGGCGCCCTGCGGAATGCGGCACAGGCGGGCACCGGTGGCGGTGGCGAAATCACGCGCGGCGGCGCGGATCGCGGCAGCCTGCGGGTGGTTCTCGGCGATGGCACCGACGATCAGCACGGTGTTGCTGCCACCCTGCACCGCCGAACGCAGCTCGGCGTTGGCCAGGGCATCGACGAACTGCGACGGTGCGACGATCTGCTTGCCGGCGATGCTGAAGGCGAAGTCGAAGTCGACCGGGTTGACGACGTGGATCTTCGCGCCGTTCTGGGTCTGCGCCTTGCGCAGGCGGGCATGCAGCAGCGGCAGTTCATGGCGGATGTTGCTGCCCAGAACCACGATGCGGTCAGCGCCTTCGATCTCCGCCAGCGGCAGGCCGAACACTTCGGCGGTGGCGGCGTCGGAGAAATCGCGGTTGTTGATGCGGTGATCGATGTTGCCCGAACCCAGGCCCTTGGCCAGGCGCGCCAGCAGAGCGCCCTCCTCGTTGGAGGTCGACGGGTGCACCAGCACGCCCAGGGTGTCGCCCTGGTTCGCCTTGAGGATATCGGCGGCAGCGGCCAGGCCTTCGGCCCAGCTCACTTCCTTCCACTCGCCGTTGACCTTGCGCAGCGGCTTGACCGCACGGTCTTCGCTGTACAGGCCCTGGTGCGAGTAGCGGTCGCGGTCGGACAGCCAGCATTCGTTGACCGCTTCGTTGTCGCGCGGCACCGAACGCAGCACTTCACCGCGGCGCACATGCAGGAACAGGTTCGACCCCATCGCGTCGTGGTAACCCAGCGACTCGCGCGCGGTCAGCTCCCACGGACGGGCACGGAACTGGAACACCTTGTTGGTCAGCGCGCCGACCGGGCAGACGTCGACGACGTTGCCGGACAGTTCGGTGGTCAGGGGCTTGCCGTCGTAGGTACCGATCTGCAGGTTCTCGCCGCGGTACATGCCACCCAGTTCATAGGTGCCCGCCACTTCGGCGGTGAAACGGACGCAGCGGGTGCACTGGATGCAGCGGGTCATCTCGGTGGCGACCAGCGGACCCATGTCCTCGTCCGGGACCACGCGCTTGCGCTCGTTGAAGCGGCTGACCGAACGGCCATAGCCCAGCGACACGTCCTGAAGCTCGCACTCGCCGCCCTGATCGCAGATCGGGCAGTCCAGCGGATGGTTGATGAGCAGGAACTCCATCACCGAGCGCTGGAACTTCAGCGCCTTCTCGCTGCGGGTGGCGACCTTCATGCCGTCCATCACCGGCGTGGCGCAGGCCGGCGCCGGCTTCGGCGACTTCTCCACGTCCACCAGGCACATGCGGCAGTTGGCGGCGATCGGCAGCTTCTCGTGGTAGCAGAAGCGCGGAATCGGAATGCCGGCCTTGTCGGCGGCCTGGATGATCATCGAACCCTTGGGCACGACCAGGGACTTGCCATCGATCTCGATGGTCACATGGTCCGGTGGCACGTTCGGGTTTACGGGTTGCGCGCTCATGCGGCGGCTGCCTCCACCTTCTTGCCGTCAACCATCGAATGACCGTTGACGATGTAGTACTCGAATTCGTCCCAGAACTGGCGCAGGAAGCCCTGGATGGGCCATGCCGCCGCTTCGCCGAACGCACAGATGGTGTGGCCTTCGATCTGGCCGGCCACCGCCTTCAGCTGGTGCAGGTCTTCCATCGTGGCCTTGCCGGCGACGATGCGCTCGAGCACGCGGTGCATCCAGCCGGTGCCTTCACGGCACGGCGTGCACTGGCCGCAGGATTCCTTGTGGAAGAACTGGCTGATGCGGCAGGCGAACTTGACGCAGCACACGCTGTCATCCAGCACCACGACCGCCCCGGAACCCAGGCCGGAGCCCAGCGCACGGATGGTGTCGTAGTCCATCGGCAGGCCCTTCAGCTCCGCCGCGGTGAGCACCGGCATGGAGACGCCACCCGGAATCGCACCCTTCAGGGTACGGCCCGGGCGCAGGCCACCGGCCATTTCCAGCAGCTCGTCGAAGGTGGTGCCGAGCGGCACTTCAAAGTTGCCGCCGTTCTGCACGCAGCCGGAGACCGAGAAGCACTTCGGGCCGCCATTGGCGGTCCGGCTCAGGCCCTTGAACCACTCCGGACCGTTGCGGATGATCGCCGGCACCGAGCCGTAGGTCTCGGTGTTGTTGATCGTCGACGGCTTGCCGTACAGGCCGAAGTTGGCCGGGAACGGCGGCTTGTAGCGCGGCTGTCCCTTCTTGCCTTCCAGCGATTCCATCAGCGCGGTTTCTTCGCCGCAGATGTAGGCACCGGCACCGAGAGCACCGTAGATGTCGATGTCCACGCCTGAGCCCAGCACGTTCTTGCCCAGCCAGCCGTTCGCGTAGGCGTCGGCCAGGGCCTGTTCGAAGTGCTCGAAGGGCTCGTGGTGGAACTCGCCGCGCAGGTAGTTGTAGCCCACGGTCGAACCGGTGGCGTAGCAGGCGATCGCCATGCCTTCCACCACCGAATGCGGGTTGTAACGCAGGATGTCGCGATCCTTGCAGGTGCCCGGCTCGGATTCATCCGAATTGCAGAGGATGTACTTCTGCATGTTGCCCTTGGGCATGAAGGACCACTTCAGGCCGGTCGGGAAGCCTGCGCCACCGCGGCCGCGCAGGCCGGAGGCCTTGACCATCTCGATGACCTGCTCCGGCGGGATCTTCTCTTCGAGGATCTTGCGCAGGGCAGCGTAGCCACCGGTCTTGAGGTAGCTTTCGTACGACCACGGAGTGTCGTAATGCAGGGTGGTGTAGACCACCTGGTGCGGCAGCGGCGCGGGACCGACCGGGCCCTTGGATTCGTGGTGATGTGCCATGCCCTTACTCCAGCCCGTCCAGCAGCTCGTCGACCTTTTCCAGGGTCAGACGCTCATGGTAGTGACCGTTGATGACCATCATCGGCGCACCGCCGCAGCCGGCCAGGCACTCTTCCTCGCGCTTGAGGTAGACGCGGCCGTCCGGGGTCGATTCGCCGTGCTTGATGCCCAGCTTCTTCTCGCAGTGGCGCACGATGTCCTCGGCGCCATTGAGCCAGCAGCTGATGTTGGTGCAGATGGCCACGTTGTTGCGGCCCACCTTCTCGGTCTCGAACATCGAGTAGAAGCTGGCGACCTCGTAGGCCCACACCGGCGGCAGGTCCAGGTACTTGGCCACGCCGGCGATCAGCTCGTCGGTCAGCCAGCCCTCATTCTGCTCCTGGGCCGCATGCAGGCCCTGCAGCACGGCAGAGCGCTTGCGGTCCGGCGGGAACTTGGACAGCCAGTGATCGATGTGAGCGCGGGTCTTGTCGCTCAGCACCACCATCGGGTCGACGTCGCGCGCCGCCTCGAAATTACCTGTCGCCTTCATCGGCCGACCTCAGCGAAATGCATAACGTGAAATTCCAGGAACTGCGGCGCCGGCTTGCGCCGGCTGCCTGCAGCAGGCGTTGGCGTGGCAGACGGCATTACCGGTCAACCTCGCCGAACACCAGATCGTAGGTACCGATCATCGCCACCACGTCGGCCAGCATGTGGCCGCGCACGACCGAGTCGATCGAGGACAGGTGGGCGAAGCCCGGCGCACGCAGGTGCACGCGGAAGGGCTTGTTGGCGCCGTCGGAAACCAGGTAGCAGCCGAACTCACCCTTCGGGGCCTCCACCGCCGAGTAGGTCTCGCCGGCCGGCACGCAGTAGCCTTCGCTGAACAGCTTGAAGTGGTGGATCAGCGCTTCCATGTCGTCCTTCATGTCCTCGCGGCTGGGCGGAGCGACCTTGAAGTTCTTGACCATGACCGGGCCGGGGTTGGCCTTCAGCCATGCCACGCACTGCTTGATGATGCGGTTGGACTCACGCATCTCGGCGACGCGGACCAGATAACGGTCGTAGCAGTCGCCTTCCTTGCCCAGCGGAATGTCGAAATCAACGGCATCGTACTTGGCATACGGACGCTTCTTGCGCAGATCCCAGGCGATGCCCGAGCCGCGCAGCATGACGCCGGTCATGCCCCACTGGTGCGCCAGTTCCGGGGTGACCACGCCGATGCCGACGGTGCGCTGCTTCCAGATGCGGTTGTCGGTCAGCAGGGTTTCGTACTCGTCGACGCGACCCGGGAACTCATTGGTGAAGTTCTCCAGGAAATCCAGCAGCGAGCCCTCGCGCGAAGCATTGAGCTGCTTCAGCGCCTTGCCCTTGTGCCAACGGGATTCCTTGTACTTCGGCATGTGGTCCGGCAGGTCGCGGTAGACACCGCCCGGACGGTAGTACGCCGCGTGCATGCGCGCGCCGGAAACCGCTTCGTAGCAGTCCATCAGCTCTTCGCGCTCGCGGAAGGCATACAGCATCACCGCCATCGCGCCCAGGTCGAGCGCGTTGGAACCCAGCCACATCAGGTGGTTGAGGATGCGGGTGATCTCGTCGTACATGGTACGGATGTACTGCGCACGCTCCGGCGCCTCGATCCCCATCAGGGTCTCGATCGCGCGCACGTAGGCGTGCTCGTTGCACATCATCGACACGTAATCCAGGCGATCCATGTAGCCGATCGACTGGTTGAACGGCTTGGACTCGGCCAGCTTCTCGGTACCACGATGCAGCAGGCCGACGTGCGGGTCGGCGCGCATGATGGTCTCGCCGTCCATCTCCAGGATCAGGCGCAGCACGCCATGCGCGGCCGGATGCTGCGGGCCGAAGTTCATGGTGTAGTTGCGGATTTCCTGCCGGCTTTCGGCGGCATTGCTGGCGAACGCTTCGCCGGCCTGGTGTACGTGGCTCACTTCACTGCCTCCTGCGCGCGCTCGCCGGCTGCGGTCTGCAGACGGGCGTCGTCGCGGATCACGCGCGGCACGCCGACACGCGGCTCAACCGAGGTGACCGGTTCGTAGATCACGCGCTTCTTTTCTTCGTCGTAGCGCACTTCGACATTGCCGATCAGCGGGAAGTCCTTGCGGAACGGATGGCCGACGAAACCGTAGTCGGTCAGGATCCGGCGCAGGTCCGGGTGGCCTTCGAAGATCACGCCATACAGATCGAACGCTTCACGCTCGAACCAGTTCAGGCCCGGCCAGATGCCGGTCAGCGAGGACACCACCGGCAGTGCTTCGTCAGGTGCGAAGCAGCGCAGGTGCATCATCAGGTTGTGCTGGTACGAGCGCAGCTGCGCCACCACGGCAAAGCGCTGGGTCGGCATGTGCTGCGGGCGAGCGCCTTCGGCACTCTCCTCGCTGGGGAACTCGCCCCACGCGAAGCGGCCCTGCGCCTTGCCCTCGACGCCGCGGCTGAAGCCGTGCGAGGACACGTCGGCGGTGTCCCATTCGTCGGAGCCATAGCCCAGGTAGTCCACGCCGCAGAGGTCCACGGCCTGCTCGAAACCGAACTCGTCACGCAGCGCCAGGGCGGTGGCGTGCCACTCGGCGGCAGGCACTTCCAGCGTCACTTCGCCGCGGGGTTCGACCACGATGACCTTCGCACCAGCGAAACGTGCGGAGAGTCGGTCGATGAAGGATGCTTGCTCTGCCATGGGGGCTTGGCGCGCTCTTGTCAGGTGAAGGGGTCAGCGGGCGATGGTCTGTGTACGCCAGATCTTCTTCTGCAGCTGCAGGATCCCGTACACCAGCGCCTCGGCGGTCGGCGGGCAGCCCGGGACGTAGACGTCCACCGGCACCACGCGATCACAGCCGCGCACGACAGAATAGGAATAGTGGTAATAACCACCGCCATTGGCACAGCTGCCCATGGAGATCACCCACTTGGGGTCGGGCATCTGGTCGTAGACCTTGCGCAGTGCCGGGGCCATCTTGTTGACCAGCGTACCGGCGACGATCATCACGTCGGACTGGCGCGGCGACGGGCGGAACACCACGCCGTAACGGTCCAGGTCCAGGCGCGCGGCGCCGGCGTGCATCATCTCCACGGCACAGCAGGCCAGGCCGAAGGTCATCGGCCACATCGAGCCGGTACGCGCCCAGTTCAGCAGGGCGTCGACGCTGGTGGTGACGAAGCCTTTTTCCAGCAGGGGATTGTCGCCTTCCGGCCGCAGGATGTCATCAACCCGCCCTTCCGGGGTCGGATTGTTCATCAGGCCATCGAGCGTCTGAATCACTCCCATTCCAGCGCTCCCTTCTTCCAGACGTAAATGAAACCGAGGAACAGCATGCCGACGAACAGGCCCATGGTGACCAGCGAACGGGCACCCAGCTCCATGAAGACCTGGGTCCACGGCACGATGAAGATGATTTCCAGGTCGAAGACGATGAACTGGATCGCGATCAGGTAATAGCGCACATCGAACTTCATGCGCGCGTCTTCGAACGCCTCGAAGCCGCACTCGTACGGCGAGAGCTTTTCCAGATCAGGGCGGCGGGGACCGAGGAGTCGGCCGACCAGCATCAGCACGACGCCGATACCGGTGGCAACGATCAGAAACAGCAGAGACGGCAAATATTCGGCCAGCACAGCGATTCTCTCTTGCCTCTGCCGCTGCGCCTGCAGGCGCTTTGGCATGGGGGAGTGGACGGGAATCGCCCTGGCGCATTGCGCGCCAGGTGAACCCGCTTTACTTACAAATGGTGCCCAAGAGGGGACTCGAACCCCTACGACTTGCGTCGCTACCACCTCAAGGTAGTGCGTCTACCAATTCCGCCACCTGGGCAAACGATCACATCAGACTATCTTCCCGATGCGCCGCGTATTGTAACCGGCTTCAGTCTTTCTGGGAGCCTTCCGACGGCTTTTCTTCACCAGAAACCGAAGATTCCGCCTGAGCCGGCACAGTCGCCGCCGGAACCGGGGCTGCCGGGACCTCATCGGCCTTCGGAACGGCCGGCAGTTCGCCCGCAGGGGCGGCCGGAGCGCTGGCCGCCGGGGCGGACATCAGACCCAGGTCCTGCTCGGCGGCAGGACGGCTGCCGTGGCCGGCATACCAGGCCATGAAGAGACTGATGCCGAAGAACACCACGGCCAGCCACTTGGTCGACTTGGACAGGAAGTTCGAGGCGCCACGCGCACCGAACACCGTTCCCGAGGCACCGGCACCAAAGCCCGAACCAGCCGCTGCGCCCGAGCCACGCTGCATCAGGATCAGCGCGATCATGGCTACGGCAACCAGCACGTAGACGACATTGAGGATCAACATCAGCATTGGAAATCCGCCCTCGGACAATACTTCTAGGATTTAGTTCGCGGCCGCCGCCTTCGCGATGGCCAGGAAGTCCGCGGCCACCAGGGAGGCGCCACCGACCAGCCCACCATCGACATCCGGCTGCGCGAACAGTTCCCCGGCATTGTCGGGCTTCACGCTGCCGCCGTAAAGAATGGGCAGTGAATCAGCAATTCTAGCATCGATGCGCGCGACTTCGCCACGGATGAACGCGTGCACCTGCTGCGCCTGCTCCTTGCTCGCGGTGCGGCCGGTGCCGATCGCCCAGACCGGCTCGTAGGCGACCACGGCGCTGGCGAAGCCGTCGGCACCGACGAGATCCAGCACCGGCGCCAGCTGGCTGGCGATGACCGATTCGGTCTGTCCGGCCTCGCGCTGCTCCAGGGTCTCACCCACGCACAGTACCGGCACCAGGCCGGCATGCAGGGCAGCGGCGAACTTGCGGGCAACCAGTTCGCTGCTCTCGTGGTGGTACTGGCGACGCTCGGAATGTCCAACCAGGCCGTAACGGGCACCGACCTCGTGCAGCATGGCCGCGCACACTTCGCCGGTGTAGGCCCCCTTCTCGTTGCTGCTCACGTCCTGGGCACCGAAGGTCATGCCGGTCGCGCCGAACTCCTCGACCAGCTCGCCCAGGTACGGCAGCGGCGGCAGGATGACGACATCGACCCCGTCCAGCGGCAGCCCCGCAGCCACCTGCCCCAGCAGTTCATTGGCGAATTGACGGCTGCCATGCAGCTTCCAGTTTCCGGCGACGATCTTGCGGCGCATGAGCGGGTGGCTCCTGTGTGAAGTCAGCCGGTCATGATACCCGTTACGGCAAAAATCCGTTTCCATGTAAGCGGTTACATGGATTTCCAGCCAACGGCGCGGCCCCTCGTGGCGGGGGCGGGGTTGGTCGCGGGGAGCCCCGGGTAGTTGATCGGCCTGGCCGGGCGGGCGGGACTGCACAGGGGACGCTGCAAGTACGTCCCTGTAAGCTCGATCGCCGCATCCATGCGGCTCACGCCCCTGCGCAGCCCCACCCGCCCGGCTTCTGACACATTCCGGCGGTTCCGCCCGCCACGGAAAGAGAAAAGAAGATCAAAGGCAAAAGCGGCATTGCAGGTGACTACCGGGGTCAGATCCGGATCTGACCCCTGCCCCACCTCGGTGTGACAGATCTCATCCATCCGTCACCGGGAAACTGTCGAAGGCGGGGAGGTGTCGGATGGCGGGGACGCCGTAAACCCATCCCTGGGGGCTTGGCCGCGGCATCCATGCCGCGGACACCCCGCCATCCGACACCTCCCCGCCTCCCCACGGAACATCCGAGAGCCGCTTTGGCTTTAGCTTTGGCTTTGGCCTCTGCGGGTGCAGGGTGCCGCCCTGCCGGGCACCTTCCACTGCGCTCGCCGGGCACGGCCCGGCGCTACCCGTAATGGAAAGGCCGCCTCGCGGCGGCCTTTCCATTACTTCAGCTTGATCTCGCGCAGGCGTTCCTCGAGGAAGCCGTGGGCGGTGATCGGCTCCGGATACCGGCTCGGGTTCTCCGGGGTGATGCAGGACGGCAGCACGTCGATCAGGAAGTCCGGGTTCGGGTGCAGGAAGAACGGCACCGAGTAGCGCGGCTGGCGGGCCAGCTCGCCCGGGGGATTGACCACGCGATGGATGGTGGAGGGATACACGTGATTGGTCAGGCGCTGCAGCATGTCGCCGATGTTGACCACGATGGTGTCCGCATCCGACGTGAACGGCACCCACTTGCCATCGTGCGACTGCACCTCCAGGCCCGCCGCACTGGCACCAACCAGCAGGGTGATGAAGTTGATGTCGCCATGCGCACCGGCACGCACGTTGGGAATGTCGTCGGTGGTGATCGGCGGGTAATGGATCGGGCGCAGGATCGAGTTGCCGAAATTGGTCTTGTCGGCGAAGAAATCCTCCGGCAGGCCGATGTGCAGCGCCAGCGCCGACAGCACGCGCGACCCGAGGTTGTCCAGCGCCTGGTACAGGCCGTAGCCCCGCTCACGGAAGCCCTCGACCTCGGTCGGCCACAGGTTCGGCGGCATCACGTCGCGGTACCTGGAGTCGTCGCCGATCTCCCGGCCGATGTGCCAGAACTCCTTCAGATCGAAGTGCTTGGACCCCTTCGCGGTTTCCACGCCGAACGGGGTATAGCCACGTGCACCGCCCCCGCCGGCCACGTGGTACTTCCGCTTGATCTCCTCCGGCAGGGCGAAGAAGGCCTTGAAGACATCGTAGGCCGCGTCGATGTCGGCCTGCGGAATGCCGTGGTTGCGGATGCCCGCGAATCCCCATTGGCGATAGGCCGCCCCCAGCTCGGCCACGAAGGCCTCGCGGTCGCTGTCAAAACGGGTGATGTCGAGGGTCGGGATCTGGCTCACAGCGGTTCCTGGCTTGTCATTGGGTCTGGAGGGCCGCCGCATTCAGGGCCCACCTGAACATTGTGACAGATCGCCCGCAGGTCGACACCGATACGTTGAAACAAACCGATACAATGCGCGACCCGCGCGCGGATCCGCCGGCCGCGGCGGCGCCGCCCCCTTGTCCCGCTCCTGCTGAACACGTACCGACGATGCCCTCCGCTCCACCCGCCGCCGATCCAGCTTCCCGACCCGGTTGTACCCAGCACTGGCGCCGGCTGGCCTGGTGGTCCTTGTTCGTGGCGGCAAACGCCGTACTGGCAGCCGTCATCACCCTGGGGAACGTGCCGCTGCGGGACAACCCCGGCGGCCCCGTCGGCCTGGCGTATCTGGCCGTTGCCCTGCCCGGCCACCTGCTGGCGTTCGGCGCGCTGGCCGGCCTGCTGCCGCTGCTGCTCGGACTGTGGGCCCGCAGCGCGCGTCCTCTGAGCATCGGCGCGGTGGTGCTGCAGGGCCTGTGGCTGTGCCTGCTGCTGGTCGATGCCAAGGTGTTCGCGCTGTACCGCTTCCACCTCAATGCCATGGTGGCGAACATGGTGTTCGGCGGCGCGCTGCACGATCAGGTCGCACTGTCGTGGAAGACCTGGCTGCAGGCGATCGCCCTGGTATCGGCCATCTTCGCCGCCGAAGCCCTGCTGGCGTGGGCCTGCTGGAAGCTGCTGCCCGCCCTGCCCCGACGGCGCCACGTCCTGCAGGCATGGACACTGGTCATCCTGCTGATGGCAGGTGGCCAGGTGGCGACCGCCTATTACGATGCACGCGGCGAGCGTGACGTGATCAGCCAGTGGAACTACCTGCCCTGGGCGCAGCCGATCACCGCCAAGAGCTTCATGCGTCGCCTGGGCGTGGTCAGCCAGCAGCAGGCGGGCCTGCCCGACCCCCGCCATGCCCAGCTGCACTACCCGCTGCATCCGCTGCGCTGCCAGAGCCACCGGCGGCCGAACGTGCTGATGGTGGTACTCGAATCACTCCGCCACGATGTGCTGACGCCACAGATCATGCCGAACACCACGGCATTGGCGCAGTCCTCCCGCGTCTACGAGCATCACTTCAGCACCGGCAACGCCACCCGCTACGGCCTGTTCGGCCTGCTCTACGGCCTTCCCGGTGGCTACTGGGCAAGCATGCTTGACGAGCAGCGTGGCTCGCAGCTGTTCCAGGTCCTGGGACAGCAGGGCTATGACCTGCACCTGTACGGCAGCGCGCCGATGTACAGCCCTGAATTCGACCGCACCGTGTTCGCCGATGTCCGTGACCAGCTGCACCAGGGGCCGTCGGCACTGAAGCCCGATGGCCGCGACCGTGCCATCGTCGCGTCGCTGCAGCAGGACATCCGTAGCAGCCAGGCCGCGCAGCGCCCGTGGTTCGGTTTCGTGTTCCTCGATTCCACCCACGCGCCCTACCACCTGCCGGCCGACTATCCGCCCCTGGCCACGCCGGTGGCCGCGGACATCGACTTCCTCAAGTTCGGGCCGGACCACGATCCGACGCCGGAACTGAACCGCTATCACACCTCCGTCCACTACGCCGACAGCCTGGTCGGATCGCTGCTCGATACCCTGCGTGCGCAGGGCCTGGAGCAGGACACCATCGTGCTGGTCACTGGCGATCACGCAGAGGAGTTCAACGACCTCGCGCTGAACTACTGGGGCCACAACGGCAACTTCTCCGACTACCAGTTGCAGGTGCCGTTCGTGCTGCACTGGCCGGGCGAGGCCAGCGGCCGTGATGCGCGCACCAGCTCGCATGAGGATTGGGTGCCCACGCTGATGCGGCACGCCCTGGGCTGCGAGAACCCGCTGGCCGACTACAGCACCGGCCAGGATCTGCTGGCGGCCCCGGAAGGGCTCCGTGCCCTGGTGGTGGAGAGCTGGTCGCAGCGCGCCGTCCGCCACGGCGATGCCCTCTACGTGTTCGACAAGTTCGGCAATGCCACCGCGCTGGATCGGCACTATCGCCCACTGCCACAACAGGCGCCGGACGCAGCCGCGATCCGTTCCGCCTGGGAAGCGCTGACGCGCTTCCGCAATCGTTGATATCAAGGATCGAGTCCGCATGAAACGTTCGCTGCGCATCCTGCACACCGAAGCCGCCAAGGGAATGGGCGGGCAGGAGATCTACATCTTCCGCCACATGCAGGCCATGCGCGCGCGCGGCCACGACGTCTCGCTGCTGTGCCAGCCCGAGGCACGGCTGGCGCAGCTGGCGCGCGATGACGGCTTCACCGTGCATACGCTGCGCATGGGAGGGCTGGCGCGCCTGCTGCGCGGCATCTGGTCGGTTTCGCGCCTGGTGCGCCGCGAACGCTATGACGTGGTGAACACCACCAGCCGTCGCGACGCCTTGATTGCCGCCGCCGGCGCCCGCCTCGGCGGTGCGCCGCTGGTGGTGCGCTCGCGCCACCTGATGAGTCCGGTCAACTCGCTGCTGACCTATACCGGCCTGCCGCACCGGGTGCTGACCGTCAGCAGCTTCGTCAAGCAGCTGCTGGCCGACCGTGGCATTCCCGCTGAGCGCATCGGCATCGTGCCGCCGATCGCGGTTCCACCGCGCTGGACCGATATCCGCAAGGAAGATCCGTGGCAGTGCCTGCAGGACGTGCGTGCCGAAGTCCGTGCCGAGCTCGGCTTCGGCGAACAGGACATCGTGGTCGGCTGCGTGGCGGTGCTGCGCGAGCCCAAGGGCCATGCCGATCTGCTGCAGGCAATGGTGCCGCTGTGCAAGGCCAATCCGAACCTGCACCTGGTGGTGATCGGCGACGGGCAGCCAGTGATGGAGCACCTGCAGGCGATGTGCGCCGAGCACGGCCTGCAGTCGCAGGTCCACCTGCTCGGCTACCGCGACGGCGCCTGCCGGCTGATGGCCGGCTTCGATATCTTCGCCCTCGCCTCGCACAAGGAAGCCGCCGGCACCGTGTTCCTGGAAGCGGCGTACGTCGGCGTGCCGATCGTGGCGACGCGGGTTGGTGGCGTGCCGGAGATGGTCGTGGACGGCAGCAATGCGATCCTCACCCGGCTGGGCGACAATGCTGCCCTGACGGGCGCTCTGCGCCTGCTGGTGGACGATCCGGAACGGCGCCGGCAGATGGGCCGTGCCGGCTGGGAATGGATGCGCGCTGCGCACCGCTTCACACCCACCGGCCACGGCGAGACCACCGAACACTACTACCGCCAGTGGCTGAAGGAGCTGGGACATGGCTGATGCCCGAACCGTACCGGTGCTGATGCACCATCACGTCAGTCCGTCGCCCGGCATGATCACGGTGTCGCCGGAGAATTTCGAAAGCCAGATTGCCTGGCTGGCCAACAGTGGCTGGACCTCACTGACACTGGAGCAGTACGCCGGGTTCCTGGCCGGCAGGCCGGTGCCGCGCCGGTCGATCGTCATCACCTTCGACGATGGCTACCTGGACAACTGGGTCTACGCGCATCCGATCCTGCAGAAGTACGGCATGCACGCGGTGGTGTTCGTGGTCACCGGATGGATGGGCGAAGGCCCGGTGCGGCCGCATGCAGGCCTGCCCGGCGCGGTACTGCCGGCAACGCCGGACCATCGCGGCTGCGAGGCCGCCATCTACGAGCAGGGGCGCAGCGACGATGTGATGATGCGCTGGAGCGAAGCGCGCGCGGCGATCGACGCGGGCACCTTCGAGGTGCATTGCCATACCCACACCCATACACGCTGGTTGCGCCGCGACGACCTGGACCGCGCGCAGCGCCGGGCCGGCATCAGCAACGACCCGGCCCTCTCGCGCCAGGTCCTGCAGGACAAGCTGGGCGCAGTTTCGGACACATTGTGCTGGCCGTACGGTGACTTCGACGATGACCATGTCGAAGTCGCGCGCGAGCAGGGGTTCCGTTACCTGCATACCACCCACCCGTTCGGCCGCAACGTGATCGGCGGCGATCCCGAGCGCATCTACCGCTTCGCGATCCGCAACCGGCCGGCCAGCTGGTTGCGCAAGCGCATCGCGCAGAGCTACAACCCGTTGATCGCGCCGCTGTTCAACGGCTTCAAGGCCCGCCAGAAGAAGATGGTGCCGGGCCCCTGAGTCCGCCTCGGCCCAGCAGCGGCCCCCTGAACAGAAAACGCCCCGGTCGTCCGGGGCGTTGTCCGTTGCGGAACCACCTGCGGGCTCAGGCCGCGGCGGCGGCCTTCACTGCGGCCGACAGGCGATCCAGCGTGTCCTGCATCAGTGTTGCGTCATCGGCCTCGACCGTCACCCGCACCACCGGCTCGGTGCCGGACGGGCGCAGGAATGCGCGCCCACGGCCGGCCACGGCCTGCTGCGCCTCCAGCAGTGCCGACTGCACGCTTTCGGCCTGCACGGTGGTCTTGGCCGAGACATTGCCCAAGCGCACGTTCACCGTCTTCTGCGGGACCTTCACCAGCGGCTGCAACGCCTGCCGCAGCGTCTGTCCGCTGCTGCGCAGCGCAAGCAGCACCTGCAGCGCACTGACGATGCCGTCACCGGTCGTGGCCCGGTCCAGGCACAGCAGATGGCCCGACGCTTCGCCACCGAGCACGCCGTCACCTTCGATCAGTGCCTGGTGCACGTAGCGGTCGCCCACGTTGCTGCGCTGGAACGGAATCTGCAGGTCGGCCAGCGCCTTCTCCAGTCCATAGTTGCTCATCAGCGTGCCGACCACCGGCCCACGCAGGCGACCTTCCGCCTGCCAGGTGCGTGCCAGGATGTACAGCAGATCATCGCCGTCGACCGGATTGCCCTGGTCGTCAGCCATCAGCACGCGATCGCCGTCACCGTCGAAGGCGATGCCGAGATCGGCACGGGTCTCGCGGACCTTGGCGGCGAGGTTGTCGATATGGGTCGAACCGACGCCGGCATTGATGTTCACCCCGTTCGGCTCGGCACCGATGCCGATGACCTCGGCACCCAGCTCGCGGAACAGCAGCGGGGCGATCTGGTAGGTGGCACCATGCGCGCAGTCCAGCACCAGACGTACGCCACGCAGATCGAACGCACGCGGCACGCTGGCCTTGCAGAACTCGATGTAGCGGCCTACCGCCTCGCGCGCGCGCGACGCCTTGCCCAGCCGCTCCGATTCGGCCGTGGTGAACGGCACGTCCAGTGCGGCTTCCAGCGCCAGTTCGGTGGCGTCGTCCAGTTTCTCGCCCTGTGCGGAGAAGAACTTGATGCCGTTGTCGTAATGCGGATTGTGCGAAGCACTGATGACGATGCCTGCATCAACGCCCAAGGTGCGGGTCAGGAACGCCACCGCCGGGGTGGGCATCGGGCCCAGCAGCTGCACATCTGTGCCGGCGGCGACCAGGCCCGCCTCCAGCGCCGCCTCGAACATGTAGCCGGAAATGCGGGTGTCCTTGCCGATCACCACGATCGGGCGGCGCCCGTCCTGGCCGTGCCGGGCCACCAGCACGCGGCCCAGCGCATTGCCCAGGCGCAGCACGAAGTCGGCCGAGATCGCTCCCTCACCGACACGTCCGCGGATGCCATCAGTACCGAAGTACTTGCGGCCTCCCATCAAGCCACCTCCGGCGCCGGCTGGCGGCCCAGCATCGCCAGCAGGTCGGACAGGCGGTCACGCATTTCGCGGCGGTCGCAGATCTGGTCGATGGCACCATGCTCCAGCAGGAATTCCGAACGCTGGAAACCTTCCGGCAGTTTCTCGCGCACGGTCTGTTCGATCACGCGCGGCCCGGCGAATCCGATCAGCGCCTGCGGCTCGGCGATGTTGATGTCACCCAGCATCGCGAACGAGGCCGACACGCCGCCGGTGGTGGGATGGGTCAGCACCGAGATGTACGGCAGGCCGGCTTCACGCAGCTTGCCCAGCGCAGCCGAGGTCTTGGCCATCTGCATCAGCGAGAACAGGCCTTCCTGCATGCGCGCGCCGCCACTGGCGGAGAAGCAGACGTAAGGCGCGCCGATCTCCACGGCAGCCTCGGCCGCCAGCGAGAAGCGCTCGCCGACCACCGAACCCATCGAACCGCCCATGAAGGCGAAATCGAACGAGGATGCGACCAGCGGACGGCCCTTGAGCAGGCCGCGCATGGCGATCAGCGCGTCGTACTCGCCGGTGTTCTTCTGCGCGATCTTGATGCGCTCGCTGTACTTCTTCTGGTCCTTGAACTTCAGCAGGTCGGTCGGCCCCAGGCGCGCACCGATCTCGGTGGTGCTGTCCGCATCGAACAGCGCGGCCAGGCGCGCGCGCGCGCGGATCGCCATGTGGTGACCGCACTTCGGGCAGACCTCCAGGTTCTCTTCCAGTTCCGGCCGGTACAGCGCGCTGCCGCAGTTGCTGCACTTTTCCCACAGGCCCTCGGGGACGCTGCGCTTCTTGCTGGGGGTGTTGTCGGTGCGGATGCCGGACGGCATCAACTTGCTGAGCCAACTCATGCGGGAGGACACTTCCGTTCAGGGCGGCCCGGGGGCCGCAAAGGCGGACAGTCTAGCTCCGCTTTCCCCGCCCGTGCACCCCTTGCCGGCCTGTGGGCGGCGGCGGAAAAACCATGCTGGGACGTACGTTTAGCGCAGGCAGCGCCGGGCCACGCCCGGCGGATACGCCGTAGCGCGCACCGCCGGGCATGGCCGGGCGCTGCCGTCAGGCGTCCAGGGCCTGGCGCAGGGGCGCCAGGAATGCGTGCGCCCGCTGGGCCGCCTCTTCGGCCGAGGTCGCTTCGGCCAGTGCCGCGACCAGGGCGCTGCCCACCACCACACCGTCTGCCTCGCGCGCCATGGCCGCCGCACTGGCGGCATCGCGGATGCCGAAGCCGGCCACCACCGGGACCGTGGCCCGTTCACGCAGCGCCTGCAGGCGTACGCTGGCGGCCTCGCTGTCGAGGCGGTCGGACGCACCGGTGACACCGGCAAAACTGACGTAGTACAGGTAGCCCCGCGCCAGCGCGAGCAGTTTGTCCGCGCGTGCCGGGCTGGTGGTCGGGGAGGCAAGCAGGACCAGGGCCAGGCCTTCCGCATCAAAGGCCTGCTGGGCTTCGCCGGCTTCCTCCGGCGGCAGGTCGACCAGCAGCACGCCATCCACGCCGGCGGTCACCGCGGCCTTGGCAAATGCCGCGTAGCCATGGATCTCCACAGGATTGAGATAGCCCATCAGCACCACCGGCGTCTGCGCATCGCGCTGGCGGAACTGCGCTACCGCCTGCAGGACGTAACGGCTGCCTGCACCGCGCGCCAGCGCACGTTCGGAACTGCGCTGGATGGTCGGGCCGTCGGCCATCGGATCGGAGAACGGCACCCCCAGTTCGATCACATCGGCGCCCGCCTCAACCAGTGCATGCATGACCGGCACGGTTGCTTCCAGCAGAGGATCGCCAGCGGTGACGAAGGGAATCAGTGCCTTGCGCTGCTGTTCGCGCAGGCGCTGGAAACAGGCGTCGAGTCGGGATACGGGCATGTCAGATACATCCTTCGATCAGGTCAACGGCGCCGCTGGCGCCCCAATGCATTCTGGATACGGTGCCATCCACGATCTCCACGCGGATCGCCAGATCGGAACCGGGGTCCTGCCAGAGCAGGGATTCGCCGGCGTCGGCATCAACGCCCAGCGCAGCTGCGATGACGCCCCGCGGCATCTGCTGCAGCACCTGCGCACGCGGCATGTCCAGGCGCAGTCCGAACGGCCCGGGCTGGGTCACCACCAGGCCCGAATCGTCGATCGGAGCCAGGTCGAAACGCACCACGTTGCCGTCCTGCACCAGCATCGCCACGCCCTCGGGCAGCGTGCCGCGCTCGTAATAGTCGCAGCGCCCGGCCGTCGCCTCGGCGAGGCCCGCCGAGTGCCACTGCGCCTCGGCCTGCAGTTCGCTGAAAGGCTGGCCGATCAGCACCTCGCCGGCATGGTCCAGCGCGACCGAAGCCACCGTCGGCGCGGCCCCGTCATCCGTGACCTCCCCTGCTGCAGGCAACGGTGCATCCTCGATCGGGTGATGGGCGGCATCGTCGTCGTTGCTGGCCACCTGGCGGGCCGGGGCGATGGCCGCCGGAGACGTCGCCGCGGGCGCCAGCACCGGCGGATCGGGCGGCGTGCAGCCGCCCAGCCCCACCGCCAGTACCAGCGCGCCGCCATGGCGCAGCATGGGCCTCACAGCACCAGCCCTTCGCGTGCGGCGATGGTATGCACGTCCTTGTCGCCACGCCCGGACAGATTGCACAGCACGATCTGGTCGCGCGGACGCTCGCGCGCCAGCTTGATCGCCTGCGCCAGCGCGTGGCTGGACTCCAGCGCCGGCAGGATGCCCTCGGTGTGTGCCAGCAGATGGAACGCCTGCAGCGCTTCTTCGTCGGTGATGCCGAGATAGCGCGCGCGCCCGCTGTCGGCCAGGAACGCGTGCTCCGGGCCGACCCCCGGATAATCCAGGCCGGCCGACACCGAGTGGGTCTCGATGATCTGGCCGTCGTCGTCGCACAGCACGTAGGTGCGGTTGCCATGCAGCACGCCTGGACGCCCTGCCGCGATCGAGGCGGCATGGCGGCCTGTGTTGATACCGTCACCGGCCGCTTCGGCGCCGACGATCTCGACCTGGCGGTCGTTGAGGAAGGCATGGAACAGGCCGATCGCGTTGCTGCCACCGCCCACGCACGCCGTGATCGCATCCGGCAGCCGGCCGTACTCGGCCAGCATCTGTTCGCGCGCTTCGCGGCCGACGATGGCATTGAAATCGCGCACCATGCGCGGATACGGGTCCGGGCCCGCCACGGTGCCGATGATGTAGAAGGTGTCCTGCACGTTGGTCACCCAGTCGCGCATCGCTTCATTGAGCGCATCCTTCAGGGTCGCCGAACCGGAGGTGACCGGCACCACCGTCGCGCCGAGCAGCTTCATCCGGTAGACATTGATCTTCTGCCGCTCGATGTCGGTGGCGCCCATGTACACCACGCACTCCAGGCCCAGGCGTGCGGCAACGGTGGCGCTGGCGACGCCATGCTGGCCGGCGCCGGTCTCGGCGATGATGCGCGTCTTGCCCATCCGCGCCGCCAGCAGCGCCTGGCCGATGGTGTTGTTGATCTTGTGCGCGCCGGTGTGGTTCAGGTCCTCGCGCTTGAGCAGGATCTGTGCGCCGCCGACGTGGTCGCTCAGGCGCTGGGCATGATAGATCGGGCTCGGCCGGCCCACGTAATGAGCCAGATCGCGGTCGTAGGCCGCCTGGAACGCGGGGTCCTGGCGGGCCTGGTCATAGGCCTGGGCCAGCTCCTGCAGCGGACCGACCAGGGTTTCGGCGACAAAGCTGCCGCCATAGCGGCCGAAGTGGCCCTGGGCATCCGGGAAGGCGTGGTAGTCGGCAATGGGGGAGGCAGACATGGCAGGGACCGGTGATTCAGACAGGTGGATACTCTAGCGCACGGGTCATGACCGGAAAATGGATATTATCTGGCACCTATCGTCAGGAAATCTCACATGAGCCGATCCCTGCTGCCGCCACTCAATGCCCTGCGCGCGTTCGAGGCCACCGCCCGTCTGGGCGGTGTGGGCCGCGCCGCGCAGGACCTGCATGTCACCCACGGTGCAGTCAGCCGGCAGCTGAAGCTGCTGGAGGATCATCTGGGCCTGGCCCTGTTCCAGCGCGCCGGGCGTGGCCTGCGCCTGACCGCATCGGGAACACTGTTGCAGGCGGCCTGCAGCGAAGCCTTCGCCGGCATCGAAGACTGCGTGCGCGAGCTGCGGCGGCCCGCGGCGTCGCCAGCGCTGGTACTGGGCTGCAGCGGCAGCGTGCTGGCGCGCTGGATGATTCCGCGCCTCCCCGCCCTGCAGGCCGCACTGCCCGGTGTGCGCCTGCAGTGGTCGGCACTGGACGGTAGCTTCACCGAGGCGCAGGCGGCACTGGATGCGGTCCTGCTGCTGGCGCAGGGGCCGTGGCCACGGGGCTGGCAGGTGCGCGAGCTGGCGCCCGAGCGGGTGGGCGTGGTGGTGGCACCGTCACATCCGGCGGCGCAGCGCCTGCGCCATGTGCCGCCCTCGGCACTGCTGCAGGAGACGCTGCTGCACACCAGCTCACGGCCACAGGCGTGGCCGACGTGGGCGCAGGCGCACGATCTCGACCCCGCCCGGCTGCGGCTGGGCACGGGTTTCGAACACCTTTACTACCTGCTGGAAGCGGCGGTGGCAGGGCTGGGTCCAGCGATCGCGCCGGAGCCGCTGGTCGCTGAGGATCTCGCGGCAGGCCGGCTGCTGGCCCCATGGGGTTTCGCCGCCACGGGCGGCTTCTGGGTCCTGGCGCGGCCGGAGGGCCAGGCCGACGCACGCGTCGACGCCCTGGCGGACTGGGTCGCGGCCCAGCTGAGGTAACGTGACGCCGCAGCCTCCCGGTCCTACTCCAGCACGGTGCAGTCGGCGCGGCGCACTTCCTCGACGAAGGTGCGCATCCTGTAGCCGTCCTTGATGCCCGGCTCCAGTTCAATGCCGCTGGAGACGTCGACGCCCCACGGCAGGGTCGCCAGCACCGCGTCGTACACGTTGTCCGGGGTCAGACCGCCGGCCAGCAGGAATGGCCGATGCAACCCGGTCGGGATGCGGGTCCAGTCGAATGCAACACCGGTACCGCCACCGCCCCCCGGTGCATGGCTGTCGAACAGGAAGCCGGCCGCGCTCGGATAGCGCAGTTGCAGGGTACGCGCGTTGACTTCCTCACGTCCCCCCATCGCGACCGCCTTCAGGTAAGGCATGTTGAAGCTGCGGCAGAAGCTCTCGTCCTCCTCGCCATGGAACTGCAGCAGGGTGGGCCGCACGGTGCGCAGCACTTCGCGCACCTCTTCCTTGCTGTTGTTGCGGAACAGCGCCACCACGTCGACCATCGGCGCGATCGCCTGGCGCATCGCGCGCGCTTCGGCGGGCGCAACCCGGCGGCTGCTCTCGCGGGCGAAGATGAAACCCACCGCATCCACGCCGAGCTCGCCGGCCAGGCGCACGTCGCCGGCACGGGTCATTCCACAGAACTTGATGCGTGTACGGTAGTAGGAGCGGCTCATAGCGTGACCTCGGCGGGCAGATGCCAGTTGTCGGGGTACAGCGGTCCAAGAAACACCAGGCCCTGCGGCGGTGCAGTGGGACCGGCTACGGTGCGATCCCTTCCGGCCAGCAGCTCGGCGATCCACTCCACCGGTTTCTCGCCGCTGCCGACCAGGATCAGCGAACCGACGATATTGCGAACCATGTGATGAAGGAATGCATTGCCCTGTACCGCCACCTCGATCACCTCGCCGTGGCGGCTGACCTGCAGTGACTGCAGCTCGCGCCGCGCATGCAGGGCCTGGCACTGGACCGAGCGGAACGCGCTGAAGTCGTTCTCACCCAGCAGCGCCTGCCCGGCCGTGTGCATCAGCGTTGCGTCCAGTGCACGACGCTCCCAGCTCAGCGTCTGCCGGTCCAGCGCCGGCCGTACTTCGCGATTGAGCAGCCGGTAACGGTAGCGGCGCGCCCGCGCTGAGAACCGCGCATGGAAATCCTCCGCCACCGGTACGCACCAGCGCACCGCGATCGAGCGCGGCAGGCGGGTGGTGGTACCCAGCATCCAGGCGCGCGGGTCGCGCACTACGTCGGTATCGAAATGCACGACCTGGCACTGGCCGTGCACGCCGGCGTCGGTTCGGCCAGCGCAGACCACCTGCAGCGGCGCGTCGGCCACCGAAGACAGGGCCTGCTCAAGACTGGCCTGGACGCTGGGACCGCCCTCTCCCAGGTTCTGCCAGCCTCTGAAATCGCTGCCGTCGTACTCGACGCCAAGCGCATAACGCATGTGCTACCTCGATGTTGCGGAGTGGACGACGCTCAGGCCGGATCGCGTTCCGACCAGACCGCCAGTTCATTGCCACCGGGTTCGACGAACTGGAAGCGGCTGCCGCCCGGGAAGGAGAACACCGGCCGCACCACCTCACCACCCGCCTGGCGCACGGCCATTTCGGCGGGGGCCAGCTGATCGGCGTACAGCACCAGCAGCGGGGCACCTTCAGTGGCGCGTTGCGGCTGGCCGCGGAAGAAGCCCCCCTGCAGGCGACCATCGTCGAAGGCGGTGTAGTCGCTGCCGTAATCGACGAACGACCAGCCGAACACCTTCTCGAAGAAGGCACGGCTGGCGGCCGGGTCGCGGGACGCGAACTCAACATAGTCGATGCGACGCTCGCGGGTCATGGCAGGGTCCTTGTCGAAGGTATCGGTCACGGCAGTCGGGCCAGCAGCTCGCGCGCCTGCGCCTGGCAGTCCGGGTCGCCCCCTTCGGCAACCTCCAGCAGCAGGGTACGCGCGGTCTGTGCGTCGCCCAGATCCAGGTAGGCGATCGCCAGCTCCAGGCGTTCCTGCCCGGCGCGGGGCGACCAGGTGTCGCCGGCATCCTCCACCGACGGGGCGTCGTTGTCCTGCAGATCGGCGGGCAGGTCGAACACGCCGCGGAACTGCGGCTGCTGCTCGGCATGCAGCGCGTAGTCCGGGACCGAAACCCCGGAATCGGCTTCCTGGGCAGTCGGCCGGCCAACACCCCTCTCGTCCACCGGTTCGTCCCAGCGCGGCAGGTCGGTCACGGGTTCCGGCAACGGTGCCTCGTCCTTGCCATCGCCCGACGGCTGCTTGTCCGTGCCGCCCGATCCGTCTTCGGATCGGGCGTCGGCGATCGTCGCCCAGGCCGGCATCGCCGGCTCCTGGCGCCCGCTGTCGGCATCGGCGGTAGACCACGCAGACTGCTCGGCCAGCGTATCGAGCGCGGCACCGGCCGGCACGGCCGCCGCCAGAGCTGCAGCATCGTCCTCCTCGCGCAGCGGCGGCAGCGGCGATGGCTTGCGACGGCGCAGCAACCATGCGGCGCCTGCCAGCACCAGCAGCACCGGCAGTCCCAGCCAGTACCACGGCGTTCCGGCGTCACGCGCGCCCGGCGCCTGTGCCAGCCGTTGCTGGGCCGCCGCCAGGTCGTTGTCCTTCATCGCGATCAGCGACTGCTGCTGTGCCTTCAGCGTTTCCAGTTCGGCCACACGCTGTTTCAGCTCGCCGATCTCGGCATCGCGGGTGGCGATGTCCTCGCGCGCCTGGCGAAGTTGTTCGTTGCCCAGCATGTCACCCTCGCTGCCGGCTCCGGTGCCGGTGGTTGTGCCCGCGTGCGCTGCGTCGGACGCCAGCGCCGGGGCGATCTCAAGTCGTGCCCCGGCCGCGGCGGCCGGAGAAGTGGCCCGCGCAGCGACCGCAGGTGCAGGAACGCCTGCCGGCTGCGGCACGGTACGCGCCTGCCGCCACTGCGCGGCGTGTTCGCGGACCAGGGCACCGGCTTCGGCCGCATCCACAGCCGCCAGCGCGTCACTGCCGGGCATGCGCAGTACCGCACCCTGTTTGAGCAGGTTGATGTTGCCCCGGATGAAGGCCTCGGGATTGGCACGCAGCAGCGCAATCATCGCCCGGTCGCGGCTGACCTGGTTGCCGCGGGCGACCGCGCTGGCGATCTGCGACAAGGTCTGCCCGCGCTGCACGGTAATGCTGCCATCGGCAGCCGGCGGCAACGACGGTGCAGCGGCAGCGCGCGGACGCACCGGTGCAGCCGCCGTGGTCGCACTGGCCGGCGTCCCGCCCTGTGCAGGCGCCGGTACCGCCGCCTCGGCGGGCGGATCGCGGGCGATGGTATTGGAGAGCGTGCCCGCCGGTGCGACGATTTCCGGTTCCGCCACGGCCAGCGCGCTGGAGGGCGCATCGATCAGGGCCGAATACTCGCGCACCAACCGTCCCTGCCCCCAGTCGGCCTCGACCAGGAAGCTCAGCGACGGCGTCTCCACCGGCATCTGCGAGGTGACCCGCACCACGGCCCGCCCCTGCGCATTGCGGGTCAGCTCGAACTGGAGCTCGCCCACCAGGCCGGTCGGCTGTTGCAGGCCGACACGTTCGAACGTGGCTGGCGATGCCAGCGCCACGCGCAGATTCTCCAGCTCCGAAGGATCGGCGGACACCACCGGAATCTCCGCCAGCAGCGGCTGACCGGGTCTGGACAGGACGCGGATGTCGCCCAGCCCCAGCGCGAACACCGAACTGCTGGCCAGAGCCAGCAGTGCGGCAGACAGATAGGTGAGCGGGCGCGATGCGCCCTTGGCCCGTTTATTCATGGGCGACACTATAAAGCGTGCGGACCGGGGTCCGCACGCACAGAGCAGCCCAGGGCGCCCGGGCTGTCGATCAACGCTGCTCGGCAGCGACCAGCTCTGCCAGCTGCACCGCGTTCAGGGCTGCGCCCTTGCGCACGTTGTCCGACACGATCCACAGATTGAGGCCACGCGGATGCGACAGATCCTCGCGGATGCGGCCGACGTACACCGCATCGGTGCCCGATGCGTGGGTGACCGGCGTCGGATAGCCGCCGGCTTCATGGCGGTCGACCACCTCGATGCCGGGCGACTGTTCAAGCAGCGCACGGGCCTCGGCCACGGTGACCTTGTCGCGGGTCTCGATCGCCACCGACTCGGAATGGCCGTAGAACACCGGCACGCGCACCGCGGTCGGGTTCACCAGGATGCTGTCGTCGCCCAGGATCTTGCGGGTTTCCCACACCAGCTTCATTTCTTCCTTGGTGAATCCGTTGTCCTGGAAGTCGTCGATGTGCGGGATCAGGTTGAAGGCGATCTGCACCGGGAAACGCTGCGGATCGATCTCCTGGAAACTCAGCAGCTGGCCGGTCTGCTTGCCCAGCTCCTCCAGTGCGGAGCGTCCACCGCCGGACACCGACTGATAGGTGGAGACGTTGATGCGCTCGATGCCATAGCGACGATGCAGCGGCGCCAGCGCGACCAGCATCTGCATGGTCGAGCAGTTGGGGTTGGCGATGATGCCGCGCGGACGATTGCCGATCTGGTCCGGATTGACCTCCGATACCACCAGCGGCACGTCATCGTCGTAACGGAAGGCCGAGGAGTTGTCGATCACCACCGCACCGGCGGCGGCGAACTTCGGTGCGTACTCCTTGGAGACGCTGCCACCTGCGGAGAACAGGGCGATCTCCACACCCTTCGGATCGAAGCTCGCCAGGTCCTGGATCCTGACCTTCTCGCCGTTGAACTCGACCTCACCACCGGCCGAACGCTCGGAGGCAAGCAGGCTCAGGGTTCCGACCGGGAAACCGCGCTCGGCCAGGATGGCCAGCATGGTCTCGCCGACGGCGCCGGTGGCACCGACGATGGCGACATGGAAGCGGCGTTGTGCATTGCTCATGGGGGAACTCTCAAGAAAACGGATGGGAAAAATTCACGCACGACAGCTGGGTTCGGGGAACCTCCTCGGACGGAACGCGCGGAGGCTCCCTATCGTTTCCCGTTTTTTTTGCCCAGGGCGGCACGTGCGGCCAGCGCCGCGTCGGCATTGATCGCGCTCGGCATGTGCGCCGGCCCGCCGGCCAGGCCGAGCGCGGCCAGCAGGTTGTCCACGGCCCGCTGCACCATCGCCGTACGCGTGGCCAGCGAAGCGCTGCCGATGTGCGGGGTCAGCACGACGTTGCGCAGCGCCAGCAGTTCCGGGCGTACGGCCGGCTCGCCTTCGTAGACGTCCAGCCCGGCAGCGGCCAGGCGCCCATGGGCCAGTGCATCGGCCAGCGCTGTTTCGTCGACCAGGCCTCCGCGCGCGATGTTCACCAGCGTGGCCGTCGGTTTCATCTTCGCCAGCGCAGCGGCGTCGATCAGGTGGTGCGAGGCCGGGGTGTAAGGCAGCACGAGCACCAGATGGTCGGACTGCGCCAGCAGCGTATCCAGATCGACATAAGCGGCACCGACTGCTGCTTCGGCATCTGCTGGCAGTCGCGAGCGGTTGTGGTACAGCACCTTCATGCCGAAACCATGCGCGCCGCGACGGGCGATGCCCTGGCCGATCCGCCCCATGCCGAGAATGCCCAGGGTGCTGCCGTGGATGTCGGCACCGAGCATGGTCTGGAACGACCATTGCTGCCAGTGCCCTTCACGCAGCCAGCGTTCGGATTCGGTGATCCGGCGCGCGGCGGCCATCAGCAGTGCGAAGCCCAGATCGGCGGTGGTCTCGGTAAGCACGTCGGGGGTATTGCTGGCCAGGATGCCCGCCGCGCTGAGCGCGGTCACATCCAGGTTGTTGTAGCCCACGCCGACGTTGGCAACGACCTGCAGCCGCGAGGCATTGGCCAGCTCGGCCGCGCCGATACGCTCGTTGAGGGTGATGATCGCGCCATCGGCGCTGGCCAGTTGTGCGGCGATCTGCTCAGGCGACCACACGGTGACGGCGTCGGTGGTGCGCAGCTGCACGCGATCACGCAGCGGCGCGATGGCCGCCTCGATCAGCGGCTGGCTCACCCACACCGTCGGCCGCGTTTCAGCCATCGACCTGCCCGGGAATGCGGGGCGTGATGGTGCCGACATCGCCGCATTGCGCGCGGTGACGCAATGCCTGGTCCATCAGCACCAGCGCCACCATCGCTTCGGCGATCGGCGTGGCGCGGATGCCGACGCAGGGATCATGGCGGCCAGTGGTGACCACTTCGACCACGTTGCCGGCGGTGTCCAGCGATGGGCCCGGCAGGCGCAGGCTGGAGGTCGGCTTCAACACCATCGACGCAACCACCGGCTGGCCGGTGGAAATGCCGCCCAGGATGCCGCCCGCGTGATTGCTGGCGAAACCCTGCGGGGTCAGCAGGTCACGGTGTTCGGTGCCCTTCTGGGCCGCGCTGGCGAACCCGTCGCCGATCTCCACGCCCTTGACCGCGTTGATGCTCATCAGCGCCGCCGCAAGCTCGCCATCGAGCTTGCCGTAGATCGGCTCGCCCCAGCCCGGGGGCACGTTGTCGGCAACCACGTCCACGCGCGCGCCGACCGAATCGCCGGACTTGCGCAGCGCATCCATGTACGCCTCCAGCTCCGGCACCTGCGCGGCGTGCGGCCAGAAGAACGGATTGTCTTCCACCGCCGACCAGTCGAAACCTGCAGGAGTGATCCCGCCCAGCTGCGACAGATACCCGCGCACGGTGACGCCGAAGCGCTCGGCCAACCACTTCTTGGCGACCACGCCCGCGGCCACGCGCATGGTGGTCTCGCGCGCCGAGGAACGGCCACCGCCCCGCGGATCGCGGATGCCGTACTTGTGCCAGTAGCTGTAGTCGGCATGGCCCGGCCGGAACTGCTGGCCGATGTTCGCGTAGTCCTTGCTGCGCTGATCGGTGTTGCGGATCAGCAGCGCGATCGGCGTGCCGGTGGTCAGGCCCTCGTACACGCCGGACAGGATCTCGACCTCGTCGGCCTCGCGCCGCGCCGACGTGTGCCGGCTCTTGCCGGTGGCACGGCGCTGCAGATCGTGGGCAAATTCGGCCGCGTCCAGCGCCAGCCCGGGCGGACAGCCATCGATCACGCAGCCGATGGCCGGCCCGTGCGACTCGCCGAACGTTGTGACGGTGAACAGCTTGCCGAACGAATTGGAGCTCACGGCCGTTGCGCCGCCAGTTCGGTGATGCGGGCGCTGTGGGCGATCAGCTCGCGGCATTCGACCGCGAAAATGCCCATCTGCCCGACCTTGAACTCGATCCAGGCGAAGTCCACTTCCGGCAGCAGCTTGACCAGGTGCTGCTCGGACTCGCCCACTTCGCAGATCAGCAGGCCGTCCTCGCTCAGGTGCAGCGGCGCATCGCGCAGGATCTTCAGCACCAGGTCCAGGCCGTCATCGCCGGCACGCAGGCCCATTTCCGGCTCGTAGGAATATTCCTGCGGCAGGGCATCGGTCTCGTCGTTGGTGACGTACGGCGGGTTGGTGACGATCAGGTCGTAATGGCGGCCGGTCAGGCCACTGAACAGGTCGGACTTGATCAGCGTGACGTTGTGCGCCTGCAGGCGCTCCTTGTTCTCTTCGGCCAGCGACAGTGCGTCGTCGCTCAGGTCCACGCCGTCCACCTCCCAGTTCGGGTAATAGTGGCCCATTGCGATGGCGATGCAGCCCGAACCCGTGCACAGATCCAGCGCGCGGCTGACGTCGCGGCCGGCCAGCCATGGTTCGAAACCACACTCGATCAGCTCGGCGATCGGCGAACGCGGCACCAGGGCGCGCGCGTCGCTCTTGAAGCTCAGGCCGGCGAACCACGCCTCGCCAGTCAGGTAGGCGGCCGGGATACGTTCGTCGATGCGGCGCTGGAACAGCTCCAGCACCCGCACCTTCTCCTCCTGCAGCAACCGCGCCTGGCCATACGCCGGGCCCAGGTCATGCGGCAGGTGCAGGCTGTGCAGCACCAGCTGGGTCGCCTCGTCCAGGGCGTTGTCGTAGCTGTGCCCGAAGGTCAGCCCGGCGGCGTTGAAACGGCTGGTGCCGTAGCGGATCAGGTCGATGATCGTGTGGAGTTCGGCGGCCGTTTCAGCGGTCATGGCGGTACTGCGGGCAAAGTGGCCCCCGATTATAGGGGCTGGCGCCTGCGCCGGCATCCGTTGCGACGGAAACGATCAGGCCGCAGCCGGTATGATGGGGACCACTTCGCGCGGGGGCTCCCATGTTCAATCGCAACGTCGGCATCATCCTGCTGATCGCCCTGGCGGCGGGCCTGGGCCTGCTCGCCGCGCAGCAGGTCTTTGCTCCGAAGCCCCCGGCCGGCCAGCCGGCCACCGAAGCGATCACCCTGTACCCGCAGCCGCGCGAGCTGCCCGACTTCAACCTGGCCCAGTCCGATGGCACGCGGCTCATTCCGGGCGAGTTGAAGGGCCATTGGACCCTGGTGTTCCTGGGGTTCACCTTCTGCCCCGACGTGTGCCCGACCACCCTGGCCGAACTGGCCGGTGCGCAGCAGCAGTGGGAAGCACTGCCCGACGGGCTGCGTCCGCGGGTGCTGTTCGTCTCCGTCGATCCCGAGCGCGACAGCGCCACCCGCCTTGGCGAGTACGCGCACGGCTTCCACAAGGACACCCTGGCGGCCACCGCCGACGTCCCTTCGCTGGAACGCTTCGCCACCGCACTGGGCTTCGTGTTCCAGAAGGTGCCGGGCAAGCATTTCGATGAGAATCCCGAGGATTACACCGTCGAGCACTCGGCCAGCCTGGCCGTGCTCGATCCGCAGGGCCGGCTCGCCGGCCTGGTGCGCCCCCCGTTCAACGCGCCGGCGATCGCCCGCGACCTGCAGAAGCTGACCGAGAAAACCGCCCCATGAGCCTCACCACCGCCCTGACATACGCCCTGCCCCATCGCCTGTTGTCCTCGATGGCGCGCTCGCTGGCGTACTCGGACAACCCGCGCGTGTCGCGCTGGCTGATCGACACCGTCAGCCGCAGGTTCAACGTCAATCTGGACGAAGCCGCCAACCCCGACCCGCGCAGTTACGCCACCTTCAACCAGTTCTTCACCCGTGCGCTGAAACCGGGTGCACGCGTGGCCGATGCCGATCCGCGCACCCTGGTGATGCCGGCCGACGGCCGTGTCAGCCAGCTCGGCAACATCGAGGCCGGCCGCATCTTCCAGGCCAAGGGCCAGTCGTTCACCGCCGCCGAGCTGCTGGGCAGCGCCGAGGACGCCAAGCCGTTCAACGACGGCCTGTACGCGACCGTCTACCTGTCCCCGCGCGACTACCACCGTGTGCACATGCCCTGGACCGGCACCCTGCGCGAGACCGTGCATGTGCCAGGCCGCCTTTTCAGCGTGGGTCCGGCCGCCGTGGCAGGCGTGCCACGCCTGTTCGCACGCAACGAGCGCCTGGTCTGCCATTTCGATACCAGCTTCGGCCCGATGGTGAGCGTGATGGTCGGCGCGCTGCTGGTCTCCGGCGTGGAGACAGTGTGGAGCGGCGAGGAGATCCCTCAGTACGGTGACCGCATCACCCGCAAGGACTATCGCGGCCAAGGCATCCGCCTGGAGCGCTTCGCGGAGATGGCACGCTTCAACTATGGCTCGACCGTGGTCGTGCTGCTGCCGCCGGGCGTGGCGGAGTTCGCTCCACACCTGGCTGCGGAGTCACCGGTGCAGCTGGGCCAGGCCCTGGCCACGCTGCGCTGACAATCCCGCCACCGGGTTGCTGCGCAGCGCCGGGCACGCGCCCGGCACTACGCACAGGCCCCTACTGCAGGGTGGGGGCCGGGCCGACGTCCATGCCGTCGTAGTCTTCCACACCCATCTGCGCTGCCAGCGCTGCCAGCTCCTGGTTGCGGCGATCCAGCGACGCTTCGTCGTGGACCTCCACGCGCTCCACATGCAGCACGTGGAACGGCGCGTCCCCCTCGTCCGGCTCCTGCTCGAACACCTCCACCAGGGTGTAGCCCTGCGCCTGCAGATGCGCGGCCAGTGCCTGCAGCGGCTTGGCAGTGGAATGCACGAAGAAATAGCCCCACAGCAGCGGGCCGCTGATGTCCCAGTCGGTGTTTTCGCGCAGATTGGCGAACAGGTTGCGGGTTGCTTCAAGGTCCATGGCAGTTCCAGAGGTCGTGGAGATTACTTTTCGCAGCCCTGCAGCTTCAGCACCTGGCCGTGGCGCAGGCTGTAGGCCGGTGCCTTCAGACCGTTGGCGCGTGCCAGCGTCGGCACGTCGCACTGGAACTTGGCCGCGATGCGGCCCAGCGTCTCGCCGCGGCCGACCTTGTAGCTGCGTGCCGGCTTCGGTCGCGCGGCCGGTGCCGGCCGAGGCGCGGCCACTGCCGCCACCGGTGCGGTCGGTACGCTGGTCGAACTGGCTGCATCGGCCACCGGCACCACGCCGCCCACCGCCACGCTGCCGGTGTAGCTGGCAGCGCTTGGCCGCACGATGGCGGCATTGAGGTCGGCCGTGATCAGGGTGCGCGCCAGGTCGGCACGCGGTCCGCTCACGCAGTTGCGCTGATACAGGCTCGCGATGCGGGTGGTTGCGTTGATCAGGGTGCCGGCCGGAATCCAGCCATCAGCCTCATAACGCGGATTGAGGTTGCGCAGCGCACGCATGTAGCCATCTCGGGTGCCGTGGCTGCCCAGGCAGATCGTCAGCTCGTAGATGGTGGTCGAGCGCGCCAGGCGCAGGGTGGCCGGCTGCGCGCTGATCTTCGGGAACTCCACGCCGTACTGCTGGGGGTGCAGGAAGATCCACGCCGCAGCGATCACCATCGGCACGTAATCCTTGGTTTCACCGGGGAACTGGTTGTAGACACGGTCGACCCAGAAGCTCTGCCCCGGATTCTCGCGCGCCACGCGCAGGGCGCGCCCTTCACCCCCGTTGTACCCGGCCAGCGACAACTCGATGTTGTTGTTGAGCTCGCGCATGCGCTCGTTGAGATAGGTCGCACTGGCTTCAGCAGCGCTGTGGGCATCGAAGCGGGTATCGAACCCGGTGCCGTCCGGACCGAGGCCGAAACGCCGCCCGGTGGCCGGCATGAACTGCATCAGGCCGGCGGCGCCAGCGCGCGAGGACGCATGCACGCGGCCATTGGATTCCTTGGCCATGATGCCGAACAGGAGCGCTTCGGGCAGGCCGCGCTTCTCCCACTCCGGCCACATCACGGCACGCAGGTTCTGGTAGTTCTCGTAGCTGGTCAGCAGCGCCGGACGCATGTCGGTCAGCCAGCGGCGGATGCCGGCCTGGACGGCCGGGTTGTACTCGACCATGTTGTCGAAGGCGTGCCGCTTGTCGTTGAGCAGTGCCGCTGCGCGTGCGGCTTCCGGCACGTCGGCGGTCAACGGACCGATATGGTCGGGGTCGGCTTCCAGCCGCTCGGCGGGCAGTTCACCGCCCTCGTCTTCCGCGGCCGCATCGGCATCGCGCTTGAGCAGGCGCTTGTAGGTGGCCAGCATGTTGCTCATCTGGCAACCCTTCTGCTTCACGCACTCACTGATGACATCCTCCATGTCCTCCAGCGCCGCGTCGGCCTCGTTGCTGCCCTTGGGGTCGGCGTTGGCCACCAGCAGCAGCGCATCGCTGTAACGCTTCTCGGCAGCCGTCATGCGCTGCTGCAGGGCATCTACCTTCACTTTGTCCCGGGCGGAAACCCGCTGGGCGTGGGCATCGGGGGCCAGGGAAACCAGGCCAGCCAGGGCCAGCAACGGCCAGGTGCGGGAAATCAGGACAGGAACGGGCATTTTTGGCACTGTGTGCGAAACAGGCAGGCAGAGTAGCGGCGCCGCCAAGGTCGGGGCAAGCCGACCTTCGGGCCGTCATCGCTGCCGGTTAACATTGGGCGCATTCACCACAAGGGCTGGACCATGGATCCGATTCTGCTCGGCAAAGGCATCACCGACGATGTGGCCGTCACCCTGCTGCCGAAACTCGGCAACCGCCACGGGCTGGTGGCGGGCGCCACCGGCACTGGCAAGACCGTGACCCTGATGACCCTGGCCGAAGGATTCTCGCGGCTCGGGGTTCCCGTGTTCCTCGCTGATGTGAAGGGCGATGTGTCCGGCCTGGCCGTGCCCGGCACGGGCAGCGAAGCGCTGCTGAAGCGCGCCGCGGACATCGGCGTGGCCGACTATGCGCCGGCGGGCAGCCCGGCCATCTTCTGGGACCTGTACGGAAAACTCGGCCACCCGGTGCGCACCACCGTCAGCGAGATGGGGCCGACCCTGCTCGCGCGCATCCTCGAATTGAATGACACCCAGGCCGGCGTGCTGGACATCGTGTTCAAGCTGGCCGACGACCGCGGCCTGCTGTTGCTGGACATGGATGATCTGCGGGCCCTGCTCGGCCTGGTCGCCGAAGAGCGCAAGGACATTTCCACCGAGTACGGACTGGTCAGCGCGCAGTCGATCGCAGCGATCCAGCGTGCCGTGCTGCGGCTGGCGCAGGACGGCGGTGAGAATTTCTTCGGCGAGCCGGCACTGGAACTGGCCGACATCATGCGGGTCAATCACGACGGCCGCGGTGTGATCGGCATCCTCGCCGCCGACCAGCTGGTGCTCAAGCCCAAGCTGTACTCGACCTTCCTGCTCTGGCTGCTGTCGGAACTGTTCGAACAGCTGCCGGAAGTGGGCGACCTCGACAAGCCCAAGCTGGTGTTCATCTTCGACGAGGCCCACCTGCTGTTCGACGATGCGCCTTCCTCGCTGGTGCAGCGCATCGAGCAGGTGGTGCGGCTGATCCGCTCCAAGGGCGTGGGCGTGTACTTCTGCTCGCAGTTCCCCGACGACGTGCCCTCCAACATCCTGGGCCAGCTCGGCAACCGCGTGCAGCACGCGCTGCGGGCCTTCACGCCGCGCGACCAGAAGGCGGTCAGGACCGCTGCCGAAACCTTCGTGCCGAACCCGAAGCTGGATGTCGCCAAGGTGCTGAGCCAGCTCGGCACCGGTGAAGCACTGGTTTCCACGTTGCAGGACAAGGGCGTGCCGATGCCGGTCCAGCAGACGATGATCGCGCCGCCCCGCTGCCGGATGGGGCCGGTCACCGAGGCCGAGCGCGCACAGGTGCGTGCCGGCAGTCCGGTCGGCAGCCGCTACGACACGGCGGTCAACCGTGAATCGGCCGCCGAACTGCTGGCCCAGCGGGCGCAGAAGAGCGTGGAGCAGGCCCAGACCCCGGCCGCGCGCAGCCGCGAGCAGGACGAGGCACAGGAAGGTGGATTCGGCCAGGCGATCAAGGATGCGATCTTCGGCACCAAGCGTCGCCAGGGCATGATTGAAACCATGGCCAAGCAGACCACGCGCACGGTCGGGACCAAGCTGGGCAACCAGATCGTGCGCGGCATCCTGGGCGGCATCTTCGGCGGCAAGCGCTGAGGCCCTTTCGTATTCCTGAGAAGAAGCTGTACTACATGTCCCGTTGGCGTCCGCCCGCAGAGAAAAGCACCGCCCTGATCACCGCCGCCGGCCACGCCCGGCTGAAAGCCGAGCTGGACGACCTGTGGCGGGTACGCCGGCCCGAGGTGGTGAAGGCGCTGGCCGCTGCCGCCGCCGAGGGCGACCGCTCGGAGAACGCCGAGTACACCTACCGCAAGAAGCAGTTGGGTGAAATCGACCGCCGCGTGCGCTACCTGACCAAGCGGCTCGAATCGCTGCGTGTGGTCGATACCACGCCGACCGATCCACAAGCGGTGTTCTTCGGTGCATGGATCGAACTGGAGAACATCGACAGTGGTGAGACCAGCCGTTACCGCATCGTTGGGCCGGATGAAACCGACGCCGGCCTGGGCTGGATCAGCATCGACTCGCCGCTGGCGCGGGCCGTGCTGAAGAAGCGCCTGGACGATGAATTCTCGGTGGAACTGCCGGGCGGCCGGTTCACTTTCGCGGTGATCAGCGTCGAGTACCCGTCTTCGTAACACCGAGCCCTCCCGGCGTTGCTGTCAATCCAGCGCCGGGCATGGCCCGGCGCTACCGGGGCAAGAGCGGCGGCGGGTACAGGCGGCCCTGCCGCAGCGGGCGGAAGTAGTCGGCGTTGCCATGGAAGGCGGCGTCCTGCTGCGGGTGCCAGCCGGGGATTCCGGCCAGTGGCAGCGGGCGCAGCTGCAGCGGATCGGTCACCGTCGCGCCCTGCTCGATCGCCCGGGCCACGGTCTCGATGCAGGCACCCTCATCATCGCCGCGCACCACCACGCACTTGCCGACCAGCAGGCGCCCCGGCAGCAACGCCTGTTCCATCAGTGCATGGCCGAACACCGCGGCGATGGTGATGCGACCGGCCTGCCAGTGCGGCGGCGCGAACAGCATCGGCCAGTCGTGGGCGTCCCACGCAGCGATCAGCGCATCGTCCTGGACGCACACGATCACGCCGGTCTCGTCGAACTGGGTCAGCGCCGCCTGCGCGCGATTGCGTTGACCGGTTGGCATCGTGGCGACATGCAGGCATTGCCGCCTGTTGAGCACGTGCTTCAGCTGCGGGTAACACGCCCATACCAGTGCATTGAACAGATCGTGCCAGCTCGCCGCACGGGTGGCGATACGCCCCTGCGCGATGCGCGTTTCGTAGTGCAGGCCATCGGCCAGCAACGCTGCATCCTGCTCGACCAGTCGCCGCCCGCGCAACGCCAGCCGCGCATCCAGCTCGGCAACGGTCGGCCAGCGGTCGCCGGACAGAAGATCGCGGAAGGCACGCACCCGGGCAAACAGCGGATGATCGAACACCGCCGGGTCCACCGCCGCGCGCGGCGGCGGCACGAATCGCCGAGGGCTGCCAGCGTGGCCAGCAGCACCCTCGGCCATGATCAGAGCACCTTCAGGTCGAAGGCCGGGCGCGTGGTCGGCGGCAGCGCGTCGCCATACAGATCGTGCTCGTCGCTCTCGGTGATTTCCACGTTGATGAATTCGCCTACGCGCAGCGGCACCTGGTCGGCATTCTGGATATGCACCAGTCCATCGATTTCCGGTGCATCGGCCCTGGAACGGGCCACGGCGATGTCACCTTCGATGGCATCGACCAGGCACTGCTGGACCGTGCCGATCTTGGCCTCCAGACGTGCGGCCGAGATCTGTGCCTGCTTTTCCATGAAGCGCGCCAGGCGCTCCTGCTTCACCTCTTCCGGGACAGGGTCCGGAAGAGCGTTGGCGGTAGCACCCTCGACCGGCGAATACGCGAACGCACCCACGCGGTCCAGCTGCGCCTCATCGAGGAACGACAGCAGCTCCTCGAACTCCGCTTCGGTCTCGCCTGGGAAGCCGACGATGAAGGTCGAACGCACGGTGATGTCCGGCGCGATGCGGCGCCAGTTCTGCACGCGCTCCAGCGTCTTTTCCACCGCACCGGGGCGCTTCATCAGTCGCAGGATACGCGGGCTGGCGTGCTGGAACGGAATGTCCAGGTACGGCAGGATGCGGTTCTCGGCCATCAACGGCACCACGTCATCCACGTGCGGGTACGGGTACACGTAGTGCATGCGCACCCACGCGTCCAGTTCGGACAGGCCCTCGCACAGCGCCTTCAGGCGGGTCTGGTAGGCCTTGTCGCGCCACATCTTCTCGGCGTACTTCACGTCCACGCCGTAGGCGGAGGTGTCCTGCGATACCACCAGCAGCTCACGCACACCGCCCCGGACCAGGCGCTCGGCTTCGCGCAGCACTTCATCGACCGGGCGCGAGACCAGCTTGCCGCGCATCGACGGAATGATGCAGAAACTGCACGCGTGGTTGCAGCCTTCGGAAATCTTCAGATAGGCGTAGTGGCGCGGGGTCAGCTTGATGCCGTAGTCGGGCACCAGGTCCACGAACGGATCATGCCGGGGCGGTAGCGCCTCATGCACCGCCTCCATCACGCTCTGGTAGTCCTGCGGGCCGGACACCGCCAGCACGTTCGGGTACGCCTCACGGATCTGTTCGGGGCGCTTGCCCAGGCAGCCGGTGACGATGACCTTGCCGTTCTGGTTCATCGCCTCGCCGATGGCGTCCAGCGACTCCGTCACCGCCGAGTCGATGAAGCCGCAGGTGTTGACCACCACCACGTCGGCCGAGTCATAGGACGGGACGATGTCGTATCCCTCCGACCGCAGCTGGGTCAGGATGCGCTCGGAATCGACAAGGGCCTTCGGGCAGCCAAGGCTGACGAAGCCGACTTTGGGGTTCAGCTGGGACATGGAATCGCGGGACTCTGGGGGCCTGGGCCCCTGCCGGAGTGGCAGGGGTTCCTGGGGGCCGGGGCCTGAAAGGGCGCCAGTATACCGGGGTTGAGGGCCGCGCTCTGAACGGCCCTGGGGTGTACTGAGGGGAGCGTCCCGGATTCGGCCCCACGTGCCATCTCCATCAGCGGGGCACCCGTGAACGCGTCAAGGCCCCCGGCGGCTTGAGCTGGAGCTCCGGCTCGACCCGGCGGAACGCGCTGCGAAGGCTCGACGCTCACGGAGCGGCAATCGTCTCACGGTCCACCGTCGCCACGGCCGCACGGGAGCGTTGATTGCGACATCAATAGACGTTGATTGATCCGTTGTTTGTTGGGCCCGCGTATTCATCGCTCGCGGAGGTCATGCAGCGCCTGTAGATTTCCCTGCCAACGAATTCTCGAAACGAGCAGTTACCACCGAATTGAAGTTGACTCCGATTGGCGCACTCCCACTGGGCGCCAATGCAAATACGTAGTACCCCGCCCTGGGCTGCGTCATGTCGCTGGAGGCTGAATTCGAATCCTCCGCCGGATCTGAATCACCCTCACAGGACCAACCAACGACGGCCGACTCGCCAGATATCACGGTTTCGCCACGCCGCACCTTGGAGTTCATGACTTCGCAGGCGGCCTGGTGATAGAGCTTTGTGGTTTCATTCTGATCATCATAACGATATACAAAACCGCCCTTTCCATCCTTGAAAAGGCGCACCTGGATAGCCACGTCGCCGCCTTCGAAATCAGAGAGGCGCACCGTCCGCTCAACCCACTGCCTGCCATCCGATGACGCCATCTGGCGGTCCTGGTACGACGATTGGTTGGCCATAGCCACCGTGTGCATTGTTGCCATCCCCAATGCACACAGAAGGCGAAATTCCTTTTTCATTTCATGAAACTCCATTTATCGGGCGCCTGCACCTTCACGCCGCGCCCCGGAAACATGCCGAGTTATGATCAGCCCCATATCGCCCCTCCAGACTGGAGTTCCGCGAACGAAATGCTATCTGCTCGCCCTCTTGGCTTCAGCAGGTGCTTTACTGAATCTACTGTCAGAGCCAGGCCGGATCAGATGTCAGAATCCCTGGCAGGATCGTCCGCGACGCATTCGGTCAAGTCGCGATCCGACGTCGCTCGATGCATCAGCCGCCCGATCACGCACAGCCGCAGACGCCGCGCTAACCCGCCCAGCGCCGACAATGCAGGCCTGTCCACTGCTATGAGGAACCCGACGATGTCCGAATGGATCACCCTGGATACGCATCATGGCCCGGTCCGGGCCTGGCAGGCCCTGCCGGCGGGCACGCCGCGTGGCGGCCTGGTGGTCGTGCAGGAGATCTTCGGCGCCAATCCGCACATCCGTGGCGTGGCCGAGCGCTTCGCCGCCGAAGGCTATGCCGTGCTGGCGCCGTCGTTCTTCGACCTGGTCGATGGCCCGGACGCCGACCCCGACGCCCTGCCCTATGACCCTGAAGGGGTGAAACAGGGCCTGGAACGGGTAAGTGCGCTGGGCATTGAACGGGCACTGGAAGTGGTGCGCGCCGCAGCAACCCGGCTTGCCCCCTTCGGCAAGGTCGGCACGGTCGGCTACTGCTGGGGCGGAACGGTGGCGATGCTGTCCGCGCTGCGCCTCGGCCTGCCCTCGGTGAGCTATTACGGCGCACGCAACGTGCAGTATCTGGACGAGACACCGAAGGCGCCGGTGATCTTCCACTTCGGCGCGCAGGACCGCAGCATCCCACCTGAGGCCGTGGAGGCGCATCGCCAGAAGCTGCCGCAGATGGCGACCTATGTCTACCCGGCCGACCATGCCTTCAACCGCGAGGTCGGACATGCGTATGATCCAGACAGCGCCACCCTGGCGCTGCAACGCACCCTGGACTTCTTCACGGAGCATCTTGGATGAGCGATTTCGAACTTGATTCCCGCCTGGCCACCGACAGCGTTCTGGTGGCGCAAGGCCCGCTGTCGCAAGTGCGGTTGATGAACGACGAACGGTTTCCCTGGCTGATCCTGGTGCCGCGTCTGGCCGGGGTAACGGAGTGGATCGAACTGGACGGCGACCAGCAGGACAAGCTGCGCACCGAACTCAACCGCGCCTGCAAGGCCCTGAAGGGCTCCGACGGGGTGGAGAAGATCAACATCGGCGCATTGGGCAACATCGTGCGCCAGCTGCATTTCCACGTGATCGGCCGCCACGACGGCGATCCGGCGTGGCCGGGACCGGTGTGGGGCAGCGGTCCTGCGCACCGCTACGAACCGGACGCGCTGCAGCAGCATGTCGCCTACTGGAAGGAACGGCTAGGATATCCGGCCCACTCCTGAGACCGTGCCGACACGATGCGATTCAACCTCGTCGCCGCCATCCTGCTGATCCTGATCGGGCTGTTCATGCTTGCCAGCAACCTGGGCTGGACGCACCTGAACCTGTCCAAGCTGCTGCTGACCTGGTGGCCGGTGGCCCTGGTCGGCGTCGGCATCGCCATGCTGTTCGGCCGCGGCAAATAAGCGAAGGCGGCGCAAGCGCCGCCTTCGATCGAGCGACGCCGGGCATGACCCGGCGCTACCGGTCCGTCAGGTGCGCGGCAGGGTGACGCCGGTCTGGCCCTGGTACTTGCCACCACGGTCCTTGTAGGACGTTTCGCAGATATCATCGGCCGCCGCCTGGAAGAACAGCATCTGGGCCACGCCTTCGTTGGCGTAGATGCGCGCCGGCAGCGGCGTGGTGTTGCTGAACTCCAGGGTCACATGGCCTTCCCACTCCGGCTCGAGCGGAGTGACGTTGACGATGATGCCGCAACGCGCGTAGGTGCTCTTGCCCAGGCACACCACGAGGGTGTCGCGCGGAATGCGGAAATACTCCACGGTACGCGCCAGCGCGAAGCTGTTGGGCGGGATGATGCATTCGTCGGCGGTGATGTCGACGAAGCTGCCCGAATCGAAGTGCTTCGGGTCCACGATGGTCGAGTTGATGTTGGTGAACACCTTGAACTCGCGCGAGCAACGCACGTCGTAGCCGTAGCTGGAGGTACCGTAGCTGACGATGCGCTGGCCGTTGACCTGCTTCACCTGCCCGGCCTCGAACGGCTCGATCATGCCGTGCTGTTCGGACATGCGGCGGATCCAACGGTCACTCTTGATGCTCATGCTCTGTCCTGGGTGCGAGGGGGCGCGAGGATTCTAGCAGGGGGCCGGGCGCCACCGCCCTCCCCGCCCGGTCCCTACAGCAGCGACGACAGGATCGGGATCGAGGCACGCGGGCGCTTGCCCACTTCCTCGATGAGCCGCTGCGCGGCGTGGCGATAGGCCTGGGCCGGCAGGGAATCCGGCTGCGCGGCGGTGATCGGTGTGCCTGCGTCACCCTGCTCACGGATGCCGATCTGCAACGGCAGCGATCCCAGCAGCGGCACGCCGTACTGCGCCGCCATGCGCTCCCCGCCCCCCTCGCCGAACAGGTGCTCGACGTGGCCGCACTGGCTGCAGGTATGTACCGCCATGTTCTCGACGATGCCCAGCACCGGCACTTCGACCTTCTCGAACATCTTCAGTGCCTTCTTCGCATCCAGCGTGGCGATGTCCTGCGGCGTGGTGACGATCACCGCACCGGCCAGCGGAATCTTCTGGGTCAGCGTCAGCTGGATGTCACCGGTGCCGGGCGGCAGGTCGATCAACAGGAAGTCGAGGTCGTCCCACAGGGTGTCGTTGAACAGCTGGGTCATTGCCGAGGTCGCCATCGGCCCACGCCAGATCATCGGCGTGTCTTCCTCGATCAGGTAACCGATCGACATGGTGTCCACGCCGAAGGCACGCAGCGGTTCGATGCTCTTGTTGTCCGGGCTTTCCGGGCGGCCGGACAGGCCCAGCATGGCGGGAACGCTGGGGCCATAGATGTCCGCATCGAGCACGCCCACCCGCGCGCCCAGCTGCTGCAGCGCCACCGCCAGGTTGACGGCCGTGGTGGACTTGCCGACACCGCCCTTGCCCGAGCCCACCGCGATCACGTTGCGGATGCGCGCGTGCGGTGCCAGCCCCTTCTGCACCTGGCTTGCATGGGGACGACGGGTCGGACTGTTCACTGCGGGCTCCGGCGGAAAGTCAGGAAGGAGAACCCGACATCATACCGCCGGAGCCTCAAGGACCGGCGCGCAGGATCGCGTTGGTCGAAGATGTGGGCGCCGCGGAGAATTTTCGCTCCCTGTTCACCCCAGCCCCCCCCGTTAAGGAAGCAGACACGATTTGCGAAGGAACAGAAAAACCAGTTGAATCAATACACTGCGCGGCTTTCGACACGCCTTGATACGTTCCGCCAGGAAATCGACCACAGAAAGATGACTGCGTTGTGAACGTTTGACACGCTTGGTTAATGGCGTGTTAATCTCGAGTCACTGGCTTGTGAAGCCGGTACCAAAACCGGGCGGCGGCACGCTGCCGATACCGGGGTAGGGGCACACGGAGACGCCCGCAAGGTCATGTCCCCGGTGTACGACGCAATCATTCGATTCAAGGGGATTTCAGATGATCAATCGCAAGTCGCTCGGCAGGAACCCGCTGAGCTTCGCCCTCGCCTCTGCCGTGCTGCTCGCCGCAGCCGCCCCGGCGATTGCCCAGGATGCGTCGGGCTCGACGCAGACGACACAGGACACGCCGCAGGAAGCGCCGAAGTCCAAGGCGACCAATCTGGACACAGTGACCGTCACCGGTTCGCGCATCAGTCGGGACGTGTTCAACTCGGTTTCGCCGGTGCAGGTCGTGACCCGTGAGGAGACCACCCTGGCGGGCTTCAACTCGACGGCCGCCGCGCTGCAGAGCAACAGCGTCACTGCCGGCAGCGCACAGATCAACAACTCCTTCGGCGGATACGTCACCAATGGCGGCCCGGGTGCCAACACCCTGTCGCTGCGTGGCCTGGGCGCTACCCGCACCCTGATCCTGCTCAACGGCCGCCGCGTTGCACCGGCGGGCTCGCGCGGCTCGGTCGGCTCGGCCGACCTGAACGTGCTGCCCAGCGCGATGGTCGACCGCGTGGAAATCCTGAAGGACGGTGCTTCGTCCATCTATGGTTCCGACGCCGTGGCCGGCGTGGTCAACATCATCACCCGCAAGAACGTGGACGGTGTTGAAGCCGAGTTCCAGCACAACGCCACCGAGGGCGGCGGCGGCGACGAAACCCGGTACTCGATCGTGTTCGGCAGCACCGGTGAGCGCTCGCACTTCTCTGGTTCGTACGAGAACTACCGTCGCAATGAGATGACCATTGGCGATCGCAGCTGGGCCAGCTGCCCGACCGATAACCTGCGCGACATGGACGTGGGCAACTACTTCGGCAGCGGCGACTACATCGATCCGACCACCGGTAAGCCGAAGTGCTTCACCCTCGATTCCGGCGGCGTGACCATCAACACCCTGGGCACCGCCACCTTTGGCGGGTTCAACCGCTGGCGTCCGAATCCGGCCGTCACCACCGGCCGCCTGCCGGGCTATGAGTCCGTCGGCTACTACGACCGCGACACCTACGATCCGGGCCTGCTGAAGGAATCGCTGGTGTCCCCGGCCGAAACCCACACCCTGTTCTTCCAGGGTGGCGTGGATCTGGGCGTGATGGGCGACGCCGAGTTCTACTACGAGTTCCTCGGCAACAAGCGCGACTCCACCCAGACCGGCTACCGCCAGCTGTCGTATGACTACTCGGTCGGCAATCCGCTGCTCGGTAACCTGTCCAACCTGCCGGCCTTCGCCCTGCCGACGGAAACGTCCAATGGCAAGAACGTAGCGGCCCGCACCTTCATCGGCTTCGGCAACGACCGCAGCAAGCAGTCGGTGGACTTCTTCCGCGCCACCGCTGGCGTGCGCGGCAGGCTCGGTTCGGAGTGGAACTATGACTTCATGGTCAGCCACGCCGACTCGGATGCCGATTACACCTTCAACTCGTTCCTGACCGACCGCCTGGCACAGAGCCTGGATGTTGTGTCCGACGGCGCAGGCGGCTTCAACTGCGTGAACCCGGCCAATGGCTGCGTTGCCGCACCGATGCTCAACGCACAGACCCTGGCCGGCAATCTGCCGTACGAGTGGAAGAACTTCGTCTATACCCCGGTCACCGGCAACACCAGCTACCAGGAATCGACCGCGAACCTGAACGTCAATGGTCCGCTGTTCGATCTGCCGGGCGGTACCGCCGCAGGCGCCTTTGGCGTCGAGTACCGCAAGGCCAAGATCGACGATACCCCGAGCATCCACTCGATCAACCGCAACCTGTACAACCTGACCAGCTCCGACCCGACCCGCGGCAGCGACTCGGTGTGGGAAGCCTACGGCGAAATCGAACTGCCGCTGCTGTCCGGCGTCACCGCTGCCGAAGAGCTGACCTTCAACGCCTCGGCCCGCTACACCGACTACCAGTCCTACGGATCGGACACCACCTGGAAGCTGGGTGGCCTGTGGACGCCGGTCAAGTGGCTGTCGCTGCGTGCGTCCTACGGCACCTCGTATCGTGCTCCGGCGCTGTTCGAACAGTTCCTGGGTGCCACCAGCGGCTTCCTGAACGCCTCCAGCGATCCCTGCAACAACTACGGCTCGCGCAATCCGACCAGCCCACGCTACATCAATTGCGCTTCTGAGGGCCTGCCCACCAGCTTCACCGCGACCAACTCGGTACGCGTGGACTCCATCGGTGGCGGCCTGGTCGGTGCCAACCTGAAGGCTGAAACCTCCGACGCGTTCACCGTTGGCCTGGTGTTCCAGCCGGAGTTCGGCAGCGGCTTCGGTGATCTGTCCTTCGCCGTCGATTATTACGACATCGAAGTGGAGAACGGCGTTGCCCAGATGGGTGCCACCTACATCCTGAGCACCTGCTACAACGGCACCACCGGCGACTTCGCCGCCAACAACGGTCTGTGCCGTCTGATCAGCCGTTCGCCCAACAACACGCTGACGGTCCAGAACGGCTATGCCAACCTGGCCACCGACAAGGTGCGCGGCCTCGACTTCACGACCCGCTACGTGCGCGACATCGGTCCGGGCGAGTTCCGCGCCAATGTGCAGGTCTCGCGGTTCCTGGAGCAGTCCGGCAAGGTGTTCGAGGACGATCCGCTGGTTGACTCCAACGGCCTGATCAACAACCCGAAGTTCACCGGCCAGCTCGACCTGACCTATCGTGTCAAGGAATGGCGCGTGCGCTATGGCCTGAACTGGGTGGACAACATGTCCAGCTACGCGTACTACGAGGAAGATCCCGCAACCTCGGCGTACAAGCTGGCCGTGCCGAACTACATCACCCAGGACTTCTCGGTGCAGTACACCGCCGACAAGTGGCAGGCCACTGCCGGCGTGCGCAACTTCGCCGACAAGGAACCGCCGACCATCAGCCCGGGCGCCGGCATCTACAACACCGTCGGCAACGCCCCGCTGTACAGTGGCTACGACTACTTCGGCCGTACGTTCTTCGTGAACCTCAGCAAGAAGTTCTGAGCCATGCGTCAACAGCCGCCGCCCGCAAGGGCGGCGGCTGCTTTTGGGGTGGGTGCAATGCCCGCCTTCCCATTGCACGGACACAGTGAGACGTCGCATGAAGCACTACCTGCTGCTGGCCGCGCTGGCCGTCGCCGCGCCGCTGCACCTCAACGCCAAACCCGCGGTCCCCACGATCGAACAACTGGCCGCCTTCCCGGATATTTCAAGCCTTTCCGTGTCGCCTGACGGCGCGCAGATCGCCGGTCTGCAGGCCCGCGGCGAAGAGCGCGTGATCCTGGTCTGGAAGACCGATGATCTCAGCGCAGCACCGACCACGATCGGTGCGGGCCGCATGAAGTTCCAGAGCGTGGGCTTCATCAAGAACGGGCTGCTGGCAGTCACGCTGTGGCAGCCCTTCGACCTGCGCACCGACCGGGTCAACAAGACCTTCATCAGCAAGTTCTTCATCACCGATACCGAAGGCAAGCAGTGGAAGGAACCGATCAGCGTTCCGCGCGCCACCAGCCGCAACGAAGAACTGGAACAGGCGCTGTCCAATGCCACGGTGCTGGACACGCTGCCCAACGACCCCGACCACATCCTGGTGGTCAACGGCTCGGGCAGCAATTCCGGTGACGTCTACAAGGTCAACCTGCGCAGCTTCACGTCCCAGCGCATCCAGAAGACCGAAGAACGTGTCGCTGGCTACCTCACCGATCTGAACAGCGAACTGCGCGCACGCCTGCGCCAGGACGTGGACGGTACCGGCGCCTACGTCGCCACCGAGTTCCGCAACCCTGCCACCAACGCGTGGGAAGAACATTTCCGCTCGCACGTGAAGGACCGCGATATCACCCAGGTCGTCGGTTTCGCCGATGACCCGAACATCGCCTTCATCCAGAGCAACGTCGGACGCGACAAGACCATCATCTATGAGTACGACATTACGGCCCGCAAACAGAGGGAAGTACTGTTCGAGCACAAATTCTTCAATGCAGGCACCGTTCATGTGAACCGTTACAAGGACGTCGAGGGCGTGCCGTTCGGCGCACTGCTCGGCGTGACCTACAGTGGTCCGCGCGAGAACGAGGTTGAATGGACCCATCCGGTGTTCAAGGGCCTCAACCAGGGCGTCCGACAGGCCCTGGGCATCCAGTCCAGCGACGTCACCCTTGTCGATCCCGCAACGGGCCAGCGCGCGACCACCCAGGCCGACACCGGCCGCGCGGTGCGCGTGATCGACTACAGCAAGGACCTGAAGACCTTTGTGCTGGCCGTCTCCGGGCCGGCGAACCCGCCGGAATACCACCTGTTGCGCAACGGCAAGCTGACCCTGCTGGCCAAGTCCTATCCGAAGATCGATCCGGCTGCGCTGGGCGATACCAGGCTGGTCTATTACAAGGCCCGCGATGGTCTGGATATTCCGGCGTTCCTGACCACACCGAACACCGAACTATGCGGTGCCGGCCCGTGGAAGGCGGTGGTGCATCCCCATGGAGGGCCGTGGGCGCGCGATGGCATGGACTTCGACGGTTCGATGTGGGTACCGCTGATGGCCTCACGCTGCATGGCGGTCCTGCGCCCGCAGTTCCGCGGTTCGGCCGACTGGAGCCGCAAGCTGTGGATGGCCGGTGACGCCGAGTGGGGCCAGAAGATGCAGGATGACAAGGACGACGGCGCCAAGTGGATGATCGAGCAGAAGATCGCCCAGCCTGGCCACATCGCCATGTTCGGCTTCTCCTACGGTGGTTATTCCGCGTTCGCCGCCTCGGTCCGCCCCAATGGGTTGTACAAATGTGCCATCGCCGGTGCTGGCGTCTCGGACATCAAGAAGATCTGGGCACGCTTCTATACCAACCCGTTCTTCCGCCAGGCGCAGTCCAAGACCGTTGACGGCCTGAATCCACTGGACAAGGCCGGCGAGATGAAGATCCCGCTGATGGTCTACCACGGTGACCGCGACCGTACGGTGCCGATCGAGCAGTCGGAGTGGTTCGTTAACAAGGCCAAGAATTCAGGACAGCCGATCGAATTCCACGCCATCGCCGACTACGCGCATGGCCCCGCGTGGACCCGAGCGATCATGGGCGACCAGCTCAAGTTGATCGACGACTACCTGACCAAAGGCTGCGGCGGCGGCGGCCTGTAAGCCCCGTCGCTGCCAGGCAAGGGCGCCCACGGGCGCCCTTGCCCGTTCTGGCCCTTGCACCCGCCCATGACCTTCGACACCCTTGCGGGGTAGGCTGGCGGCGTATCGTTCGGCCCACGGCCGTCCCCGCGGCTCTTCCCTGACTCACTCGGCCTGGAGGCCAAACATAGTGATCACGCGTACTCCCAAGATCGTGCTGCTCAGCCTGGCCGTGTCGGCCGTGCTGGCCGGCTGTGGCAAGAACGAAACCCCGGCCAAGGAGGCCGCCGCGCCTGCCCCGGCCGCCGCCGAAGCCACCACCTACACCCTGGATGAGAGCAAGCTGCCGGCCTATAACGCCTTCCAGCCCAGCGATCTGGACACCAACCTGGACGCCTGCACCGCATTCGGCGACTACGTCAACAGCAAGTGGCTGGCCGCCAACGAGATTCCCGGCGACCGCACCAGCTGGGGCGCGTTCACCATCCTCGACGAGCGTTCGGTGGCAGTGCAGCACCAGTTGGCCGAGCAGGTCGCGCAGGTCAAGAACCCGAGCCACATCGAGAAGATCGTCGGCGACCTGTGGGCCACCGGCATGGATGAGGCCAAGATCAACGCCCAGGGCATCGAGCCGCTGAAGGCCGACCTGGCCGCCATCGACGGCCTGCAGGACAAGGCCGCCATCGCCGACTATCTGCGCACCAGCGCAGCCAAGGGCGAGAACGTGCTGTTCGGCTTCGGCGCCGAGGCCGACTTCAAGAACTCGACCATGAACCTGGCCTATGCCAGCCAGGGCGGCCTGGGCCTGCCTGACAGCACGTACTACACCGACGCCAAGAACGCCGACAAGCTCAAGGCCTACCAGGCGCACGTCGCCAAGGTGCTGGAACTGTCCGGCGTCCCGGCAGCCGACGCCGCCAAGCAGGCTGAGGACGTGGTCAAGTTCGAGACCCGCCTGGCCAAGGCATCCAAGTCGCGCGTCGAACTGTCGCGCAATGTGGAGCTGTACTACAACCCGGTCACCCTGGCTGACGCCGACAAGCTGACCCCGAACTTCAGCTGGACCGAGTTCTTCAAGTCGCAGGGCGTTGCTGCGCCGGAGAAGTTCTCGCTGGCGATGCCGGCCTTCCATGAGGAAGTGAGCAAGGCGCTGGGCGACACCGACCCGTCGGTCTGGCGCGCCTACCTGCGCTTCCACACCGTCGATGGCGCCTCGCCGTACCTGGCCGATGCCTTCGTCCAGGAGAACTACGCGTTCTACGGCAAGACCCTCAACGGCCAGAAGGAACAGAAGCCGCGTTGGAAGCGCGTGCTGGGCACCATCGAGAACGATGCCGGCGAAGCGTTCGGCCAGCTGTACGTGAAGGTTGCCTTCTCGCCGGAAGCCAAGGCGAAGATGGAAGAACTGGTGAAGAACCTGGCTGCCTCGCTGAAGGAACGCATCCAGGGCCTGAGCTGGATGAGCGAGGAAACCAAGGCCAAGGCCATCGCGAAGTGGGAAACCTTCACTCCGAAGATCGGCTACCCGGACAAGTGGCGTGACTGGTCGGGCCTGCAGACCCAGCGCGACAGCTACCTGGCCAACGTGCGTGCGGCCAACGAGTTCAACTACAAATTCAATCTGTCCAAGATCGGCAAGCCGGTGGACAAGACCGAGTGGGGCATGACCCCGCAGACGGTCAACGCCTACTACAACCCGCTGCAGAACGAGATCGTGTTCCCGGCCGCCATCCTGCAGCCGCCGTTCTTCGATCCGAAGGCAGACGATGCGCTGAACTACGGTGGCATCGGTGCGGTGATCGGCCATGAGATGACCCATGGCTACGACGATCAGGGCGCGCGCTTCGGGCCGACCGGCAACATGGAAGACTGGTGGACGCCGGCCGACAAGAAGAACTTCGAAGGCCTGACCGGCAAGCTGGTCAAGCAGTTCGACCAGTACAAGGTTGACGGCCAGGCCGTGAACGGCCACCTGACCCTGGGCGAGAACATCGCCGACCTGGGTGGCTTGGCCACGGCCTACGATGCGCTGCAGAAGGCCTCGGCCGGCAAGGAAGATCCGAAGGTCGACGGCTTCACCCGCGATCAGCGCTTCTTCTTCAACTGGGCCACCGTGTGGCGTACCAAGTACACCCCGGAAAACGCCAAGGTCCGCCTGGCCACCGATCCGCACGCCCCGGCGCAGTTCCGCGCGATGGGCGCGCCCTCGAACCTGCCGACCTTCGCGGCCGCGTTCCAGTGCAAGGCCGGTGCACCGATGGCGCGCAGCGGCGAGCAGCAGGTGGTGATCTGGTAAGCCACGGCTGACGCCAAGGCAGACCTGCAAGGGCCCGGGATCTCCCGGGCCCTTGTTTTTGCGCGACCCGCCACGGCCGCCAGGCATACCGTGATACGTGCATGCTGCGCCCATGCGCGGCTTGCTATAGTGCGCCCGCCCTCAATCCATCATGGATTCGTTCTACATGCCCAATTTCCGTCCGCTTGCCATCGCCCTGGGCATCAGCCTGGCGACCCTGGTCCCGAGCCATGATGCGTTCGCCGCAAAGAAAAAGGCCGCCCGCGCCCCGGCCGTCAGTGCCCAGTGCAGCGACTTCTACGGCGCCACCAACGCTGGCTGGCTGAAGGCCAACCCGGTACCGCAGACCGGAGCCACCACCGCGCTGGGCCAGCTGGTCGAGCGCAGCAGGCAGCAACAGCGCGAACTGCTCGATGCGGCCATGACGTCGCCGCAGGGCAACGTGCAGAAGCTGCTGGGCGACTTCTGGGCCAGCGGCCTGGACGAGGCGGCGGTGGAAGCCGATGGCTCCAATCCGATCGCGCCGCTGCTGACCCGCATCAATGCGATCAAGAAATCCAAGGATGTGCCGGCGTCGATCGCTGCACTCCATCAGGTCGGCATCCCGGTCGCCTTCAACTTCGGTCCGGACGTCGACCTGAAGGCACTGGACCGTCATATCGGCTACTTCATGCAGGGCGGCATGGGCCTGCCGGATCCGGCGTTCTATACCCGCACCGATGCCGATACCGTGGCGCTGATGGGCCGCTACCGCACCTACGTCAAGCAGATCCTGGCACTGACCGGTACGCCGGCAGCCAAGCTCGATGCGGAGTCGCAGGCGGTGATCGCGCTGGAAACCGAGCTGGCGCGCAATGCACAGTCGCTGGCCGGCATCAACAACCCGTTCAACAACTACGCGCCGATCTCCACCAAGGAACTCAACAGCCGCTACCGCAACCTGCAGCTGGAGGCCTTCCTGAAAGTACAGGGTGTGAACGACGATCTGGTATCGCTGGCCGACCCGGGCCTGTTCCAGCAGCTGGATGGCATGGTCACCAAGCTCAAGCCGGACCAGTGGAAGGCCTACCTGCGCTGGCGCGTGGGCGACTCGATGGCGCCGTACCTGTCCAAGGCCTACCGGGACGCCGAGTTTGAGTTCCGCGGCCGCGTACTGCGCGGGCAAACGCTGCCGCCGCAGCGCTGGGAAGCGGTGCTCGATGCCATCAATGTGGCGGCCGGTCCGATGGTCGGCCGCGAGTACGCTGCCCGCCATCTCTCGGCCGAAGACCGCCGGCAGGCGGCATGGATCGTCGACAAGGTCCGCGAGGTGCAGATCGAGGCCGTCAGGAACAGCACGTGGATGAGTGCCGAAGCCAAGGCTGAAGCACAGGCCAAGCTGGCGGCGCTGAAGATCGAGATCGGCACCCCGCTGCGCGACCTCGACTACACCGTGCAGCCGATGGGCCGCGGCTCGTTCGGTGGCAACATGCTGATCGCCTCGACCTGGCGCCATCGCGAGGAGATGAAGCGCATCGGCAAGGGCAATGCCGACCGTCGCTGGGACGTGCTGCCGCAACAGCCGTCGCTGGCCTATGACCTGGCGCAGAACCGCCTGATCGTCACCGCGGCCATCCTGCAGGGCCCGGTGTTCAACGCCAAGGCCGACAGCGCCGACAAGTTCGGCAGCTTCGGCGGCCTGGTCGGCCACGAGCTGACCCGTGCCATCGATGCCAAGGGCGCGCTGGTTGATGCCAAGGGCGAACTGCGCAGCTGGTGGACGCCGGCCGACAAGACGGCCTGGACCCTGCTCGGCAGCCGCGTGGCCGCCCAGTACGGCGCCTATGAGTTCCCGGGCGTGAAGGGCGCCAAGGTCAATGGCACGTTGACCCAGGAAGAGAACCTGGCCGACATCGCCGGCCTGGAACTGGCCTGGGCGGCCTACACCGCACAGGAGCCGAAGGCCAAGCCGGCCCAGCAGCAGGGCTTCTTCCGTGCCTGGGCCGCGTTGTGGGCGCAGCAGCTGTCGCCCAACGAAGCCGCACGCCGCCTGACCGCCGACATCCGCGCGCCGGGCATGTGGCGCACCAACGGCACGCTGGCCAACCTCCCGGCGTTCGGCGCCACCTTCAGCTGCAAGGCCGGCCAGCCGATGCAGCGCAGCGATGCCGAGCAGATCAAGGTCTGGCGCTGAGCCAGCCGTCCGTGACACGAAGGGCGCCCTCGGGCGCCCTTTTTTTTGCGCATGCAGCACGATCCGCCATTAACACGCCGCATGCTATCGCTGCGCCTTCGTCCTGCAGCGGAACCCGACCATGGCCCACAAGAACACGATCTGCATCTGGTACGACAGCGAAGCACTCGAGGCCGCCACGTTCTACGCCGGGATCCTGCCCGACAGCGCGGTAACGGCCGTGCATCACGCACCGGGTGACTATCCGGACGGCAAGGAGGGCAACGTGCTGACGGTCGAGTTCACCGTCTGCGGCATTCCCTGCGTCGGGCTCAACGGCGGCACCGCGTTCAGGCACAGCGAAGCGTTCTCGTTCCAGATCCAGACCGAGGACCAGTCCGAGACCGACCGCCTGTGGAACGCGATCGTCGGCAACGGTGGGCAGGAGAGCCAGTGCGGCTGGTGCAAGGACCGCTGGGGCATCTCATGGCAGATCAGTCCGCGCATGCTGATCGAAGCGGTGACCAGCCCGGACAAGGCCTTGGCCAAGCGCGCCTTCAACGCGATGATGCCGATGAAGAAGATCGACATCGCCACCATCGAAGCGGCGATCCGCACCGCATGACCGCGTGGGATGCGGTCATCGTCGGCGGCGGCCACAATGGCCTGGTCTGCGCGGCCTATCTTGCCCGTGCCGGCAGGAAAGTACTGGTGCTCGAACGCCGTGGCGTGCTCGGCGGCGCAGCGGTCACCGAGGAATTCCATCCGGGCTTCCGCAACTCGGTCGCCTCGTACACCGTCTCGCTGCTGCAGCCTAAGGTGATCGACGAGCTGCAGCTGCACGCGCATGGCCTGCGCGTCGTCGCCCGCCCGGCCAACAATTTCCTGCCGTTGCCTGACGGCCGCTATCTGCTGTCGGCACCCGGCCGTACCCAGGCCGAGGTGGCGAAGTTCTCCGAACGGGATGCGCAGCGCCTGCCAGCCTATGAGGCGAGGCTGGAGGTTTTCGCCGACGTGCTGCGCGCCTGGGCCCTGCGCGCGCCGCCGGACCTCGGCGTCGCAGGCGGCTGGCGCGCATTGCCGGCACTGTGGCGGATGGGCCGGCTCGGCCGGGAACTGGCAGCACTGTCCCCTGCCCTGCGCCAGGAGCTGCTTGATCTGTTCACGCTGTCGGCCGCCGACTATCTGGACCGCTGGTTTGAAAGCGAGCCGATCAAGGCCCTGTTCGGATTCGATGGCATCGTCGGCAACTACGCCAGTCCGTACACGCCCGGCAGTGCCTACGTCCTTCTGCACCACGTGTTCGGCCAATGCAACGGAGTGAAGGGCGCCTGGGGCCATGCGATCGGTGGCATGGGCGCGATCAGCCAGGCCATCGCTGCATCGGCGCGCGCGGCCGGCGCAGAACTGCGCGTGGATGCCGGCGTGAAGCGGCTGCTGGTCGAGCACGGACGCGCGGTGGGCGTTGAGCTGGCCGGCGGGGACGTACTGCGCGGGCGCGTGGTGGTGGCCAACGTCAATCCAAAACTGCTCTACGAGCAGTTGCTGGAACCGGAGCAGGTGCCCGCGGCGACGCGCGAACGCATGGCGCAGTGGCGCTGCGGTTCGGGCACCTTCCGGATGAACGTGGCGCTGTCGCGGCTGCCGGACTTCCACGCCCTGCCCGGCGCCGGTGAGCACCTCAGTGCCGGCATCATCATGGCGCCCAGCCTCGACTACATGGACCGCGCGTGGCTGGATGCGCGGCGCGACGGCTGGTCGCGCGAGCCGATCGTGGAGATGCTGATTCCCAGCACGCTGGACGATTCGCTGGCGCCGCCGGGCCAGCACGTCGCCAGCCTGTTCTGCCAGCATGTGGCACCGGTCCTGCCCGGGGGTAGGCATTGGGACACGCATCGCGATACCGTCGCCGACCTGATGATCGCCACCGTCGATCGGTATGCGCCCGGCTTCGCCGACAGCGTGCTCGGTCGGCAAGTGCTGTCACCGCTGGATCTGGAGCGGACGTTCGGCCTGGTGGGCGGCGATATCTTCCACGGTGCGCTCAGTCCCAACCAGCTGTTCTCGGCGCGGCCGATGATCGGCCAGGCCGGCTACCGCGGTGCCCTGCCCGGGCTTTACCTGTGTGGTTCAGGCACGCATCCCGGCGGCGGCGTGACCGGCGCGCCGGGCCACAATGCCGCGCAGGTGATCCTGCAGGATCTGTAGGGGTGTGCCAACCACGGCTGGCACCTGCCGCATCAGATGACCCTGCGGATCATTTGACGCTGCGCAGATGATTCGGACGGTTCGGCGGGCCGGGGGGACGGCGCTTGTTGAACGGTGGCTGGCCGCGCCAGTAGCGGATCAGCAGCCAGCCGAACAGCATGCCGCCCAGGTGCGCGAAGTGCGCCACGCCCGGCTGCCAGCCGGTCATGCCCAGCACCAGTTCACCGACACCGAACAGGATCACGAACGTGCGCGCCTTCATCGGAATCGGTGGGAACAGCAGCATCACCCGCTGGTTCGGGAACAACATGCCGTACGCCAGCAGCAGGCCGAACACACCACCGGACGCGCCCAGCACCGTGGCCGGATTCTCCAGCAGCGTCCCCACCAGCAGCTGGCAGACGCCGGCGCCGGCCACGCATACCAGGTAGTAGAGCAGGAAGCGCTTCTCGCCCCAGGTCTGTTCCAGCGGCGCACCGAACATGAAAACGGCCAGCATGTTGAAGAACAGGTGGCCGAAGCTGCCGTGCAGGAAGCCGTAGGTCAGCAGCTGCCACGGCTGGAAGTTGCCACCCGGGGAGAACGCATCGAAGCCCTGCTGCAGCGGCTGCAGCATGAACGGCTCGAAGGTCTGGTTGCCGAGCAGGAACGGCTGCTGCAACAGGAACAGGATCGCGTTGGCGATCAGCAGGGCCTTGGTGACGGTTGGCAGTCGCGGGAACATGGGGACACCGGCATGGAACGGTCTCCATCATAGCCGCACCGTCGTGTCGTGTCGGCGACTGCCGCGTGCGGCCCGTTCAGACCCCGGTCGCGCTCAGCCCGGTCCCCACACGGCGGCATCCAGCGCCGCCGCCGGGTCGGACGCCGGCATCCGCACCCGGCCGTTCTCCACCACCACGCCTTCCGCGCGCAGCCGCTGCGACTGTTCCCGCCAGCCCGCCGACCCCTCCGCCATGGCGATGCGCCCGTCAGAGCGCAGCACGCGGTGCCAGGGCAGTGTCGGGTCATCGTTCTGGCCGAGAATGCGTGCCGTCAAGCGTGCCCGCCCCGGCAGGCCCGCGCGCATCGCCACCTGTCCATAGCCCATCACCTGTCCCGGCGGGATCGCGTGGATCACCGCCAGGATGCGCGCGCGCGCCTGGTCCGGCGTTAGCGGCGCAGACGCGTCACCAGCAGCACGCCGAGCAGGACCAGCACGGTGCCGGCGATCTGCGCCGGCCCCATCGGTTCGTCGAGCAGCCATAGGCTCATCACGATGGTGGAAACAGGCCCCAGCATACCGACCTGCGCTGCCAGCGAGGAACCCACGCGCTGCACCGCCAGCATGATCGCCAGCACCGGCAGCACGGTGCAGACCGTGGCGTTGGCCAACGACAGCCACTGCACCGGTGCAGGTGCCTGCCACAGCAGTGGCAGCGGATGGGTGATGGCGAAATGCAGCAGCACCAGACCGCTGGCCACGCAGCTGGCATAGGCGGTCAGGCGCACCGCGCCGATCCGTGCCACCACCTGGCCGCTGCCGAACAGGTACAGCGCATAGCTGAGCGCGCTGCCCAGCACCAGCAGGCTGCCGACGATGATCTGCCCGCCCTCCCGCTGCAGATCGTGGCCGAACGCCAGCAGCACCCCCAGGTAGCTCAGCACCAGCGCGACGACCTGCCAGCGCCCTGGCCGCTGCCGCGCCAGCAGCACGTTGATCAGCAGCACCAGCGTCGGGTTGAGGTAGAGGATCAATCGTTCCAGCGTGACGCTGATGTACTGCAGACCCTGGAAATCCAGCAGGCTGGACAGGTAGTAGCCGGTGAACCCCAGCCACAGCACGCGCGCCCGGTCTGCCCACGACAGCGGCTCGACACGGCGCGAAGCCCACACCGCCATCAGTGCGAACAGGGGCAGTGCCATCAGCATGCGCAGCGCCAGCAGCGTGGTCGCATCGACACCGTGGCGCAGGCCGAGCTTGACGATCACCGCCTTGCCGGATGCGGCAACGGCGCCGATCGCCGCCAGGCCGATTCCCCCCAGGGCGATGCGTGGGGATGCGGTGGCGATGCGCGGGGAGGAGCTTGACATGGGAACAGCGGCGGGCCGCGCAGGGCGGCCCGGGGGTGCGTGTGGACGCCCATTGTCGCATGGCCCGACGCGGCAACCGCAGCGTCAGCGCATCAGCACCACTTCCTCTGCGGAGGTCGGGTGGATCGCCACCGTGTCATCGAACTGTGCCTTGGTCGCTCCCATCTTCACCGCCACCGCGAAGCCCTGCAGGATCTCGTCCGCGGCCTCGCCCAGCAGGTGCACCCCCACCACGCGCTCTTCCGGCCCGGCGCAGACCATCTTGAACAGGCTGCGCTGGGTACCGTTGGCCAGTGCCTGCAGCATCGGCCGGAAACGGCTGTGATAGACCGTCACCTGCTCGAAGCAGGCACGCGCCTCCTCCTCACCCATGCCCACCGCCCCCAGCGGCGGATGCGAAAACACCACGCTGGCCACATTCTCATAGTCCATCTTCGACTGTGGGCGGCCACCGAACAGACGGTCCATCAGCCGACGCGATGCAGCCACCGCCACCGGGGTCAGGCCCACCTTGCCCGCGATATCCCCCACGGCATGGATGCTGGGTACCGCCGTGGTCTGCCATTCATCCACCTGCACCTGCTCGTGCTCGCCGATGTCGATGCCCAGCGCCTCCAGGCCCAGGCCCCGGCTGTTGCCACGGCGGCCGGTGGCGAAGAACACCGCGTCGAACACGCTGTCCATGGGGCCATCATGGCCGAAGGCGCGGACGCGCTCACCGTCGCGCTGCAGTTCGCGCAGGCGGTAATCAAAGTAGATGCGCACGCCCTGCTGGCGGAGGTTTTCCGCCAGCTGACCGGTCAGCTCGTAGTCGAAGCGTTCCAGCAGGCGCTTGCCGCGTACCAGCAGGCTCACCCGGCTGCCCAGCGCCTGCAGCAGTCCGGCCAGCTCCACCGCGATGTAGCCGCCGCCGATGATCGCGACCTCGGCCGGGGCCGCACGCAACTCGAAGAAGTCGTCGGATACCAGGCCCAGCTCCGCGCCGGGGATGTCCGGACGCTGCGGGTGCGCTCCGGTGGCGATCAGGATGTGGTCGGCGGTGTAGCGCACCCCGTCGCTGCAGGCCACCGTGTGCGCGTCGAGCAGGTGGCCGCGCGCCGGGATGCGGACGACGCCGGTTTCATCCAGACGCTTGTGGTAGCTGGTATGGATGTTGCTGATATAGGCCTGGCGATGGATCACCAGTTCCTTCCACGACAGTGCCGGTCGTGGCGGCACATCGAAGCCCATCGCGCTTGCCAGGCCGATACGCTCGTGCAGATCGGCGGCCAGCCACATCGCCTTCTTCGGTACGCAGCCAACATTGACGCAGGTCCCGCCCAGTTCACCGGGTTCCAGCAGCGCCACGCGCTTGCCGTACTGCGCGGCGCGGATGGCGCCGGCCAGGCCGGCAGAGCCGCCGCCAAGGACGATCAGGTCGTAATCATGGGAAGCCGTGTTCATCGGAATCGCTCGGGTCGGTAAGGGGCAGGATCGATCGCTGGCGTGCGGCCACAGACGAGATCGGCGATCAGCTGGCCGGTGCCGGCGCTCATGCTGATGCCGAGCATGCCATGCCCTGCCGCAAGCCAGACGTGAGGATGGGCAGGCGCGCGGCCGATCAACGGTACATCGTCCACGCTCATCGGACGCCAGCCGCACCACTGCTCCTGCAGCTGCGCGCCACGAGGCATGCGCAGGTGGCGATCAGCGGCCAGCTGCAACGCCTGCAGGCGCTGCGCACGCAGCTGCGGGTCGGCACCGGCGAATTCCATCGTGCCCCCCAGTCGCAGCGCGTCGCGCCAGGCGATCACGAACACGGAGTGATCTTTCAGCACCGCCGGACGGGCCGGCACCAGCGGCGGGCGTGACCAGGTCAGCGAGTACCCCTTGCCGGGCTGGATCGGCACCCGCAGGTCGAGCAGCCGTGCCCATCGCGGCGACCACGGGCCGGTGGCCAGCACCAGTTCGCGCGCGCGCAGCGTGCGTCCGCCGGCCTGTACCCGGACCCCGTGTACGTCGCCGCTGAAGCCCTGCATCTCGACCTGCTCGTCGATCTCGACGCCCTGCGCACGCAGTACCCGCGCCAGCTCCGCAGTGAAACGGTCCGGGCGCAGCTGCGCGTCGCCGGGGAAATGGATCGCACCGGCAAGCCGATCATGGAACGCCGGATTGTCGCGTGCGTAGTGGCCGCCATCGATGCAGCGGGTCGCAATGCCGTGCGCATCCAGCGCCTCGCACTGGGCGATATGCTGATCGAAGCTGCGTGCATCACCGAACACGTAATCCAGGCCGCGCGTCTCGAACTCACAGTCAAGCCCATGGGTTCCCACCCATTCGGCCAGGCGCACGCGGGAATCATTCAACAGCGCAGCGCGCGCGCGCGTGGCCTGCAGCCAATGCCGCGCATTGCAGCGCGCGCTGAACTGCAGCAGCCAGCGCCACAGCGCGGGATCGAGGCGGCTGCGCACATACAGTGGCGCGCGTGGGTCGAGCATCCAGCGCAACGCACGCAGCGGCACACCCGGCGCGGCCAGGGGCGGTGCATGACTGGGCGTGACGGTGCCGCAGTTGCCGTACGACGTCGCTGCGCCCACGCGGCCACGATCGATCACCCGTACCTGCCGTCCCTGTCCGCACAACGCCAGCGCAGTCGCCAGGCCGATGGCACCGGCACCGATCACGATCACGTCATCGCGCGCCCCCTGCATCGGTCAGCCCCTTCCAGCCTCGCGGCGCATCGGCGGCCACTGGCGATAGGTCATTGCCCGCCACAGCCACTCCATCGGTCCGAAGCGGAAGCGGCGCAGCCAGGCATGGGAAAGCGCGACTTGCGCGGCGAACAGCAGCACAGCGAAGAGCAGCTGCACGCTGCGCGGCATCACGTCGAAATAGCCCAGGCCATGGTGGTAGAACACCCAGGTACACAACAGCGACTGCCCCAGGTAGTGGGTCAGCGCCATCCGGCCGACCGGCGCCAGCCAGCCCAGCCGCGCGCGCCACTGCACGATCCAGGCGAGGTAGCCCAGGCACATCGGCAGCGCGCCGATCATCACCAGCGCCATCGCCGAGGTCACACCAATGTCGTAGGCACCGGGTGCCAGGTAGGGTTTCCAGGCCACACCCAGCACGGTGACCAGCAGGCCCAGCGGCAAGGCGACCCAGCGCAGCGCCGCGAACAGGCGCGGATGGCGTTCCGGCGCGGCCAGCGCGCCACTGCCGGCCAGTCCACTGCCGATCAGGAACATGCCCAGTACCGCCGGGCCGGTGATCAGCAGCGCCCCCATCGACGAACCAAACTCATGCAGGCGCTGGATGCAGGCCTGGATCCAGTTGCCGTGTCCGTAGACCATGCGCTCCCGGGCGATGCTCTGCTGTGCGTCGACCAGCATCTGCTGCGCGTCTTGCGGCGTCGCCAGTGAAACCATGGCACCGAGCAGCATCATCATCGCCGCGCCACCGAGGTAGACGATGACGCCCATCCACGGCAGCCAGCTGCGCGGTGCCTCGCGGCACGCCAGCAGGGGCAGCGACGCCAGCGCGTAGAGCACCAGGATGTCGCCGGACCAGACCAGCAGCGCGTGGCACAGGCCGATCAGCATGAGCCCGGCGCTGCGGCGCAGATAGAACGGAGTGAACTCGCGGCCGGCGGTCTCGGCGCGCTGTATCATCACTGCGAATCCGGCGCCGAACAGCAGCGAGAACAGGGTGAAGAACTTGCCCTGCACGAACACATAGACGAAGGCGTCGGCCCAGTAATCGATCCCCTGCCAACGCACGTCGATACCAGTGAATGCCAGGTCCAGCGGTCCGCTGAAGGCCTCCATGTTCATCAGCAGGATGCCCAGCAACGCGGCCCCGCGCAGTATGTCCAGCACGGCGATGCGGTCGCCGGAGGCGACCGGCTGCAGGGAAGACGAAGCGCTGTTCACAGGACATCCGGCGGGCAGGTCCTTCATTATGCAGCCCGCCTGCGCGCCGTGGACGAGCGCGCGGTGTTCCAGACATGCAACGGCCCGCCGAAGCGGGCCGTTGCTGCCGTCACGATCGCAGGGCGATCAGTGCGCGTGACCGCCGTCGCCGTGAACGTGGCCGTGCTCGATCTCTTCCCTGCCGGCTTCGCGGACGTCGACGATTTCCACGTCGAAGTGCAGGTCCTTGCCGGCCATCGGATGGTTGAGATCGACGTCGACCACGCTCATGCCGACCTTCTGCACGGTCACCGCACGCGGGCCGAAGTTGGTCTGCAGCACGACCTGCTGGCCCGGCGCCAGCTTGGTATTGCCGAAGTGCTTCTTCGGCACGCGCTGGGACAGGCCTTCGCGGCGCTCGCCATAGGCGTCGGCCGCCGTGACGTCGACACTGAAGGTGGCGCCGGCTTCCTTGTCCATCATGGCGTTTTCCAGGCCCGGGATGATGTTGCCGTGACCGATCAGGATCGCCAGCGGCTCGCCGCGGTCCTTGGACGATTCGATCGGCTCCTGGCCGACTTCGGAAACGGTGTAGTGGAAGCGGACAACGCGGTCTTTTTCGATCTTCATGCGCGACTCTGTCTGGTTCTGCCGGAGGCAGACGGGTTGGGGCGGGTTGTCGCCCGGCGGGGACGCCGCCATCATGACGGCCAATCCAAGGTGGCGCATTATCCGGAGAACATGCACATCACGCCAGTTTCGTCCGGCCCGCGCCGGCTGTCCGTGCCCGCCCTGCTGCTGGTCCTGCCCCTGCTGCTGACCGCCTGCGGCGGCGGCAAGGCCACCCGGACGGCGGCGCCCCCGCCGTCGGCGCACTGGCCGGCGACCACCCCGGACAATCCCGAGGCCGCCAATTCAGTACTGATGCGTGCCATCAGCCTGGTCGGCACGCCCTACCGTTACGGCGGCAACACCCCCGAATCGGGCTTCGACTGCAGTGGCCTGGTCGCCTATGTCTACCGCGAGATGCTGGATCTGAAGCTGCCGCGCACCTCGCGCGACCTGGCCGCCGTACAGGGCCCGAGGATCGATCCGAAGCGTCTGGCCACGGGTGACCTGGTGTTCTTCGGCAGCCGCGGCAACGTCACCCATGTCGGCATCTATGTCGGCGAGGGGCGCTTCGTGCACGCCCCCAGCACCGGCGGCACGGTGCGCCTGGACTCGCTCAGCGGGCCCTACTGGAAGGACCACTACACAGGGGCCAAACGCGTCCTTCGCTAAAATGAACAGGCGACATGTTCAAAATTGAGAATTGCGTCACAGTGGAAATAACGGTTTTATAACGGAATTTTTAACTTATCAGTGCTTTTACAGGGCATGATGCCCCATCGTTTTTTTCTGTGACCGACGCGTGACGACTGACGACCTGACGTGCAAAGGCCAGACCGCCGCTTCTCCGCGTAGTGTCCGCCCTGTTCTTCTGGGCTTGGCACTGTGCCTGACCAGCCTCCCCGCCTGGTCGCAGACCGTTCCCTCACGCGCCGACGCTGCTCCGGTCCCGGCGACCGACAATGGCGTACGTGTGACGGGCAAGACCGACGCCGCGGCCCCCCAGCGCAGCCGCACCGATGCAGCCGCCAGTGCCACGCTGGCCGCCCTGCTGCCGCACCTGGCCGCCAACGACACCATTCCGCTGATGGACCGCTCGGCCATGGTCGCCGGCGATCTGAGCCGCCTGCTCGCCAACTACGACACCAGCAGCGCTGCCAATGGCAGCGTTGTCGGCAGCGCCGCCGACAATGGGAAGGTGCAGTCGCTGCTGCGGCGGGCGATGACCCTGCTCGGCACCCCCTATCGCTGGGGTGGCAGCAATCCGGACAGCGGCTTCGACTGCAGCGGCCTGGTCGGCTACGTCTTCCGTTCGGCGCTGGGCATCGAACTGCCGCGCGTCTCCCGCGAGATGGCACACGACAACAACGCCGAGCTGATCAACGACCGTGCCGCCCTGGCCGCGGGTGACCTGGTGTTCTTCGGTCGCAAGGGCCGGGTCGACCACGTCGGCATCTATGTGGGTGACGGCCGCTTCCTGCATGCCCCGAGCGCAGGCAAGGATGTGCGGGTGGACACCCTGCTCAGCGGCTACTGGGGCAACAAGTTCATGCAGGCGCGCCGCGTCGAGCTCTGACGCCGCCTTTCCAGGCACCGCCTGATAGCTGAAAGCCGCTGCCCTGCAGCGGCTTTTTCGTTGCCCGCGGAATGCCTGGGATGCGTCTTCCCTTCCCTGGCCCGGCGGGCACGCCCACAACGAAGAGGCCCGCCAGTCCGGCGGGCCTTCATCTCTCGCATGACAGGCCGCTGCGCGGCGTCTCAGCTGCGTGGCGGCGTAGGGTCCGGGTCATCCACGCCCACGTTGCTGGAGGGATTGTCGTACACCGACTGGTCGAGCAGGCCGGTCTCCTTGGCCACCAGCACCGGCACCAGCATCTGACCGGTCACGTTGGTCATGGTGCGCATCATGTCCAGGATACGGTCGATGGCATACAGGTAACCGATGGTCTCCAGCGGCAGATTGGCGGCACTGAGCACCACGGTGGCCATGATCACGGCCGTACCCGGCACACCGGCAGTACCGAAGCTGCCCAGCACCGAGGCGATCAGCACCACCACGTACTGCTCCGGCGTCAAAGGCACGCCGCTGTACTGGGCGATGAAGACCGCGCACAACGCGGGGTAGATCGCGCCGCAGCCGTCCATCTTGATGCTCGCACCCAGTGGCACCGCGAATGCACCGTAGTCCTTGTTGACGCCCAGGTTGTGGGTGATCGAACGCAGCGCCACCGGCATCGCGGCGAAGCTGGAGGAGCTGACGAAGGCGACCTGCATGCCTGGCGCCGCGCCGCGGAAGAACTTCAGCGGGTTCAGGCCGTGCGCCAGCAGCAGCGCGCTGTAGACGACCACGATGTGCAACGCACAGGCCACGTACAGGGCCAGCACGAAATGCCCCAGCGGCAGCAGCTTTTCGAAACCGTAACTGCCCACCAGGCCGGCAATCAGGCCGAAGGTACCGATCGGGGTGACTTCCAGCACGAAGCGGGTCACCTGGATCATGATGTCGCTCATCTGGCCGACCAGCTTCCGCGCCTCGGTCACCTTCTCGCCCAGCTTGACGATGGCAAAGCCCACCAGGCCGGCGAAGAAGATCACCGGCAGGATCGAGCCCCTGCCAGCGGCCAGCACGGTCTCGCCGGCAGCATTGACGCGGGTGCCGATGCCGGACAGTGCATAGAAGACGTTGGCCGGCACCACATCCAGCAGCACCTGTACCACGCTGGGAACCTCGCGCGGTACATAGTTGCTGGCCATGGACAGCTGCAGGCCACCAGCACCGGGCTGCAGCACGGTGCCCACGCCCAGGCCCACGCACACCGCCAACGCCGCGGTAATCACGAACCACAGGAAGGTGCGGCCACTGAGCGCTGCAACCGACTTCTGGCCATGCAGTGACGAGATCGCGTTGATGACCGCGAAGAACACCAGCGGCACCGCGATCATCTTGATCAGGGTGACATACAGCTCACCGAGCGGACCGAACCACGTTTCCGCAGCGGGGCCGAGCGCCCAGCCGGCCAGCGCACCAAGCACGAAGCCGCCGACCACGCGCTGCCAGAATGGAATCCGCAGCCAGGCAGAGACCAGCGTCATAGGCAATCCAGAGGGGAAGGAAGGGATGCTGGCACGATAGCCCAAGGCGGCCCGCAGAACGACCGTCCGCCCGGCAAATCAGTGTGTCATCGGCGTGCCTTGCGAGGGCGGGCATAATGAACGTCCCGTTACAGTTTGTGAGATCCCAGCGTCCATGCGCCGTTCCGTCTCCCTGTTGGCCACGTGTGCCACCACCCTGCTGCTCGGCGCCTGCGCCAGCACCCCCCCCGCTTCCGCGCCGGCAGGCCTGAAGGTCGCCGTCGAGCCGGTTGCACACCCGGCCGGCGAGACGCCGCAATGGTGGTACCGCAGCGGCGCCGCCCAGGCCGCCGCCAATGGCGCGATGGCCGGCAAGGCCCGGAATGTCATCCTGTTCCTCGGCGACGGCATGAGCCTGACCACCGTGGCCGCTGCGCGCATCTACGAAGGCCAGAAGAAGGGCGGATCGGGTGAAGAGAACCTGCTGTCCTGGGAACGCTTCCCCGCCACCGCGTTCAGCAAGACCTACAACACCGACTCGCAGACCCCTGATTCGGCGGGCACCATGACCGCCATCACCACCGGCGTGAAGACCCACATGGGCGCGATCGGTGTCAGCGCAGGCGCCCGAACCGATTGTGCCGACAGCCTGTCCAAGGGCCTGCTCACCTGGCTGCAGCTGGCCGACAGCGCCGGCCTGGCGACCGGCATCGTGTCCACCGCGCGCCTGACCCACGCCACCCCGGCGGCCACCTACGCGCACTCGCCGGAGCGCAACTGGGAGAATGACACCGATCTGACCGAAGCGGCCAAGGCCGCCGGCTGCAAGGACATCGCCCAGCAGCTGCTGTCCACGTCGCGCTATGGCCGCGGCCCGCTGGTCGCGCTCGGCGGTGGTCGCGGTGAATTCACCACCGTGGAAGAGCGCGATCCGGAATACGACGACAAGGTCGGCCAGCGCCTGGATGGCCGCAGCCTGGTACAGGAATGGCAGCAGGCGCATCCGCAGGGTGCCTACGTGTGGAACAGCAGGCAGCTGGCCGCCGCCGCGAATGCGCCGGCCATCCTCGGCCTGTTCGAGCCGGACCACATGCGCTACGAATACGAGCGCCCGCAGGATCCGGCCGGTGAGCCGAGCCTGGCCGAGCTGACCGCTGCTGCGATCACCAATCTGTCGCGCCATCAGGAAGGTTACGTGCTGATGATCGAAGGCGCCCGCATCGACCATGCCAACCACAGCGGCAATGCCTATCGCGCACTGACCGAAACCGTGGCGATGTCCGATGCGGTGCGGGTGGCGTCGGAAATGACGTCGGCCGACGACACGCTGATCATCGTCACCGCCGACCACTCGCACACCCTGAACTTCGTCGGCTACCCCGCACGCGGCAACCCGATCCTGGGCAAGGTGAAGGACAAGGGCGGTGAGGACGGCGCCGGCAAGCTGGACTACGCGCTGGACGGCAACGGCCAGCCTTACACCACCTTGAGCTACGCCAATGGACCGGGCCACACCGGCAGCACCAACCAGCAGCCGGCGGGCAGCAAGCGCTACCCGCACAACCCGAGCAGCTTCGAGCCGGCCAAGGGGCGTCCGGACCTGCATGATGTCGACACCGAGCATCCGGACTACATGCAGGAAGCGCTGGTGCCGATGAAGTCCGAATCGCATGGTGGCGAGGACGTCGGCATCTGGGCGCGCGGTCCCGGCAGCAAGGCGATCCGCGGCACGCTGGAGCAGAACACGATCTATCACATGATCGTGCAGGCAACGCCGGCGCTGCGCGATCGCCTGTGCCAGGCGGGCACCTGCGATGACAAGGGCGTACCGGTGCAGCTGCCGGCGCCCGAGGCCTTCGAACGCAGCGTCGACGGAAAGTAACGGCACGGCGGACGCAGTGTGCAGCCGGGCCATGCCCGGCTGCATCCCGCCCGTGAGTCGAAGGCGCGGCGCGACCCCGCCGATCACCCTACACTTCACCCGTGACTGCCTTCCCCGCCCTGGTTTCCCTCGATGCACCGCTGCTGGTCGGCTACAGCGGCGGCCTGGATTCGACCGTCCTGCTGCACTGGCTGCGGCGCTGCACGCAGGCGGCCGGCGTGGGACTGCGCGCTGTACACGTACATCACGGGCTGCAGCCCGACGCCGATGCGTGGGTCCAGCATTGCCAGCAGCAGTGCGCGGCCCTGGGAATCGAACTGGTCGTACACCGCGTGCAGGTCGAGACCGGCACCGGTCTGGGCCTGGAGGGTGCAGCCCGGCAGGCGCGTCGCGCTGCTTTCGCCGCCTCTCTGCGCGACGGAGAGACGCTGGCCCTGGCCCAGCATCAGGACGATCAGGCTGAAACTTTCCTGCTGCGCGCGTTGCGCGGTTCCGGTGTTGATGGCCTGGCGGCAATGAGCGGGGACAGCATGCTCGCCGGCCACCGGCTGTGGCGGCCGCTGCTGCAGGTCCCGCGCGACGCTCTGCATGACTATGCGCGGGCCCACGATCTGCACTGGATCGAAGACCCCAGCAACGACGACGCGTATGCCGACCGCAATTTCCTGCGCCTGCAGGTGCTGCCGCTGCTGCGCCAGCGCTGGCCGCACGCCGCAGCGGCCCTGGCCGGCAGTGCCGATCATTGCGCACGCACCCGCGGCCTTCTGCAGGAGGAGGACACTGAACTGCTCGCACACCTGGAAGCAGCCCCGCGCGTGCTGTCCTTGCAGTTGCTGCGGCAGGTCTCGCCGGAACGCGCCGCACGCGTCCTGCGCACCTGGGTGGCCAGCCATGGCGCGGCCCCGCTGCCGGGGCGGGTGCTGCAGCAGATGCTCGAGGAAATGCTGCCCTCCGCTTGCGACCGGCAGGCGCGGGTGCGCTGGCAGGATCACGTCATCCAGCAATGGCGCGAGCATGCCTATCTGCTGCCGGCCCAGCTGCCTGCCCTGCCCCTGGACTGGCAGCAGGAGTGGGACGGCCGGGTGCCTCTGGCCTTGCCTGATGGCGGCCAGCTGCGCCTGCTGGGCGCCGCGATGTTCCAGCAGCCGATGCAGGTGCGTGCACGGCGTGGCGGCGAGCGCATCGTGCTGCCGGGACGCGGCCACGCACATGCCTTGAAGGACTGCCTGCAGCGTGAACATCTGGCCCCCTGGCGGCGCGCGCAGCTGCCGCTGCTGTTTGCTGACGGCAACCTGCTGGCCGCCGCCGATGTGGTGATCGCCGCACCGCTGCAGGCCTGGCTGCACGCTCACGACGCCCAGCTGCGGTGGCAGCCGGGTGGCTGGTGAATTGACCCCTGCGCGCGTGCCGTCCACACTTGCCGCATGGCCAAGAAGTCCCCCGAAAACGCCTCCCCTGTTGCCCAGTTCGAGCAGTCGCTCGAATCGCTGGAGCAGCTGGTGGAGCAGATGGAAACCGGCGAGCTGAGCCTGGAAGCGTCGCTCAGTGCTTACGAACGTGGCGTGGGCCTGTACCGCCAGTGCCAGCAGGCGCTGGAGCAGGCCGAACTGCGCGTCCGGCTGCTCAGCGATCCGGCACAGCCCGATACGGCAGAACCCTTCGATCCGCCCAGCCATGACGGCTGAGGCGGCGTTCGCGCGCTGGCGCGACCGGATCGAAAGCCTGCTCGATGCCGCCCTGCCCTCGCCGGCCGATGCACCGCAGCGGCTGCACCAGGCCATGCGCCATTCCGTCCTCGGCGGTGGCAAGCGCATGCGTCCGCTGCTGGTCTATGCCACTGGCCAGTTGTTCGGCGCTCAACCGGAAAGGCTCGACGCGGCCGCGATGGCGGTGGAACTGATCCATGCCTATTCGCTGGTGCACGACGACCTGCCGGCGATGGACGACGATGCACTGCGCCGTGGCAGACCCACCACCCACATCGCCTTCGACGAAGCCACCGCGATCCTGGCCGGCGACGCCCTGCAGACCCGCGCCTTCAGCCTGCTGGCCGAGGCACCACTGCCGGCAACACTGCGCGTGGACTGCCTGCAGGCGCTGGCACACGCCTCCGGTGCCGCCGGCATGTGCGGCGGCCAGGCGCTGGATATCGATGCCACCGGACAGCGGCAGTCGCTGGCCGCGCTGACCCGGATGCATGCGCTCAAGACCGGCGCGCTGATCCGTGCCGCGGTACGTATGGGCGCATTGTGCGGCGATGCGCCGGAGCCGCAGCGGGTGCAGCTGGACGCATTCGCCGATGCACTCGGCCTGGCGTTCCAGGTCCGCGATGACATCCTCGATGTCGAAGCCAGCTCCGAGCAGCTGGGCAAGACGGCAGGCAAGGACCAGGCGCAGGACAAGAGTACCTTCCCCGCCCTGCTCGGCATGGAGGGAGCGAAGGCGCAGCTGCGCGAGCTGGCGGCCCGCATGCAGGCTGCTCTGGCGGGCTACCACGAAGAGGCCGATGCGCTGCGCGCGCTGGCCAGGCTTGCGGTGGAGCGCGATCACTGACGTGGTGCGCAACGAAAACGCCCGGCAATGCCGGGCGTTTTCATGTCCGCATGCAGCCGGTCTTACTTGATCAGGCGCAATGCGAACGGGTAGCGATAGGCTTCGCCGTTGTTGGCCTTGACCGCGGCAATGATGCAGAACACCAGGCTGACCAGTCCGACGATCGGCATCAGGATCGCGCCGATGACCACGATGGTCAGGATGATGCAGACCACCATCGCGATGGCCACGGTGATCTGGAAGTTCAGCGCTTCCTTGGCCTGGTCGGTGACGAAGGACTTGCCGGCGTCGTCCTTGTTGATCAGCCAGATGATCAGCGCGCCGATGAAGCCGGTGAAGATGCCCAGCAGGTGCGCGGCCAGGGCCATGGTGCGCTGGTCTGCCGGGACATCGGCGGTGACCGGCGGCGGCGGCGGGACGTTATCGAATTCACTCACGACAAAACTCCTTTTCATTGGGTGGTCTTGACCCACCGGCATCAGGCCGGTTGCGTCAGGCGGCCATAGCTTACGCCATCGACGCCATCAATCATTACCGGCGATGGTCATCCGCCCCACCAGGATCGAACCGGTCCGGATGTGCGAGCGCGGATCGACATCGCTGCCCACCGCTTCGATCGCCATGAACATCTCGCGCAGGTTGCCGGCAATGGTGATGCCGTCCACCGGGTACTGGATCTCCCCGTTCTCGACACGGAAGCCACCGGCCCCCCGCGAGTAGTCACCGGTCACACCATTGACCCCCTGCCCCATCAGCTCGGTCACCAGCAGGCCGCTGCCCATCTGCCGGGCGATGTCTTCCAGCGGCCCGGCGTTGGCCGCCAGCTGCAGGTTGTGCACGCCGCCGGCATTGGCCGTGGTCTGCAGGCCCAGCTTGCGGGCCGAGTAACTGCCCAGTACGTAGCGCTGCAGCACGCCATCGCGGACCAGTGCCGACGCGCGGGTCGCCACGCCATCGCCGTCGAAGGCGGCCGAGCGCAGGCCGCGGCGCAGGTGCGGCAGCTCGTCGATCTGCATCCAGTCCGGGAACAGTCGCTGCCCGGCGCTGTCCAGCAGGAAGCTGGCCTGGCGGTAAAGCGCGCCACCGGACACGGCCGACAGCAGATGGCCCACCAGACTGCGCGCCACTTCCGGGGCGAACAGCACCGGCATGCTGCCCGTAGCCAGCGAGCGCGGTTGCAGGCGGGCGACGGTACGCGCGGCGGCCTGGCGGCCGACCTGGGCCGGATCTTCCAGGTCCTGCCTGGCCAGCGCACTGGTGTACCAGCCGTCGCGCTGCATGCCATCGCCCTGGCCGGCGATCAGCGCACAACCGATCGAATGGTGGGTGCCGCGCTCACGGCCAATGAAACCGTGCGAATTGGCGTACACCGACAGGCTCTGCGAGGTGGACACCGCCGCGCCATCGGAGTTGCGGATCTGCGCGTCGGCCTCGCGCCCGGCGGCCTCGCAGGCCAGCGCCAGGTCCACCGCCTCGTCGGCCTGCAGGGCCCAGGGATGCCAGCCGTCCAGGTCGGGAAAGTCCTTGGCCATCAGGCCGGCATCGGCCAGTCCGGCGGCCGGATCATCCTCGGTGTGGCGGGCGATCGCGCAGGCCTGCTCCACGGTGGCCGACAGGCTGGCCTCGTTCAGGTCGCCGGTGCTGGCGCTGCCCTTGCGCTGGCCGAAGTACACGGTCACGGCAATGCCGCGGTCGCGGGTGGACTGTACGGTTTCCACTTCGCCCAGGCGCACATTGACCTCCAGGCCGCGGTCCTCGCTGCAGCTGACCTCGGCTTGGCTGGCCCCCAGCGCACGGGCACGCTCGAGCAGCTGCTGGGAAAGGTCGGCCAGCCGTTCCAGGCGGGCCGGGCTGTCGTCGCCGACAACCACTTCAGGGGCGATCACGTTCAATGCTTTATCCTGTACGGGTTGGGCCCGGCATCACGCCGGGCGACTTTTTTGAAAGCAGGTGTGGACGATGCGCGGACGCGACGAAGAAACCGGTGAATTCCTTGACAAGAGCCGCAAGCAGAAGCGCGGCGAAGCCCTGGAAGTCCTGGCCCTGGGTGAGAAGCTGGTGTCGCTGACCCCGGCCCAGCTGGCGCGCCTGCCGATTCCGGAGGATCTGCTGCCGCATATCGCCGAGTGCAAGCGCATCACGGCCCACATCGCCCACAAGCGGCAGCTGGCGTTCCTGGCCAAGCACATGCGCCGCGAGGAAGACGAAACCCTGGAGGCGATCCGCGATGCGCTGGACGCCAACAGCGAAACCTCGCGCCGCGAAGTGGCGATGATGCACCGCGTGGAAGACTGGCGCGAGCGCCTGCTGGACGACGGCGACAAGGCGCTGGCCGCGCTGCTGGACGAGTATCCGCAGGCGGATCGCCAGCAGCTGCGCACGCTGGTGCGCAACGCCCAGGCCGAGAAGGCGAAGAACAAGCCGCCGCGCGCCTACCGCGAGATCTACCAGGTGCTGCGCGGGCTGATGCTGCCGGCCGCGCTTGGCCTGAAGGTCGCCACCGACGACGACACCGGCGCCGATCTGGACGACGCGACCGACGAGGACTGAGTCCCCGCCGGCCGGGGCGCTGGCCGGGGCCGTTGCCATGTTCAGGCCTGGGTGCCGCCGACGGTCAGGCCCTCGATCAGCAGCGAGGGCTGGCCGACACCCACCGGCACGCTCTGCCCGTCCTTGCCGCAGATGCCCACGCCCTCGTCCAGGGCCAGGTCGTTGCCGACCATGCGCACCTTCTGCATGGTTTCCGGGCCGTTGCCGATCAGGGTCGCGCCCTTCACCGGCGTGGTGATGCGGCCATCCTCGATCAGATAGGCCTCGGTGGCCGAGAACACATACTTGCCACTGGTGATGTCGACCTGGCCACCGCCGAAGTTGACCGCGTACAGCCCCTTCTTCACCGAGCGGATCATCTCCTGCGGATCGTGCTGGCCGGCGCGCATGTAGGTATTGGTCATCCGCGGCATGGTCAGGTGCGCGAACGACTCGCGGCGCGCGTTGCCGGTCGGTGCCATGCCCATCAACCGTGCATTGAGGCTGTCCTGCATGTAGCCGACCAGGATGCCGTCCTCGATCAAGGTCGTGCACTGGGTCGGATGGCCTTCATCATCGACGTTCAGCGAGCCGCGACGGCCGTCCAGGGTGCCGTCATCGACGATCGTCACCCCCGGGGCCGCCACGCGCTCGCCGATGCGACCGGCGTAGACGCTGGTGCCCTTGCGGTTGAAGTCGCCCTCCAGCCCATGGCCGACCGCTTCATGCAGCAGCACGCCAGGCCAGCCCGGGCCGAGCACCACCGGCATCACACCGGCCGGCGCCGGCACCGCGTCCAGGTTCACCAGCGCCTGGCGCAGCGCCTCGCGGGCGAACGCTTCCGGCCGGCCATCGGCGAACAGTTCTTCGTAGCCATAACGGCCACCACCGCCGGCATAGCCGGACTCGCGGCGACCGTTCTGCTCGACGATCACCTGCACGTTCAAGCGCACCAGGGGGCGGACGTCGGCACCCAGAACGCCGTCGCTGCGCGCGATGAGCACGGTGTCAACGCCACCGGACAGGCTGACCATCACCTGCTTCACCCGCGGATCGGCGGCACGCAGATAGCCATCCAGGCGCTTGAGCACTTCAACCTTGGCCTCGTTGCCGAGCCCATCGATCGGATCCAGCGCCGGATACAGCGCGCGTGCATTGCCGCGCAGCAGCGAGCGGCCCGCCTGGGCACCGCCCTCGCGCGAAATCGCGCGTGCCGACTGCGCCGCCGCCAGCAGCGCATCGGCATGGATGTCATCGGAATAGGCGAAGCCGGTTTTCTCGCCGGCAATGGCACGCACGCCGACCCCCTGCTCGATGGAATGGGCACCGTCCTTGACGATGCCGTCTTCCACGCTCCAGCTCTCACGCCGGGCGTGCTGGAAATAGAGGTCGCCGAAATCGACACCGGGGCCGAGCAGCTGGCCGAAGGTGCGCTCCAGTCCAGCGGTATCCAGGCCGCCGGGGCGCAGCAGGCGGTCTTGGGCAAGGGTCAGGGCGATATCAGTCATGGCTCTCGATCTGGGGATGCAGGGGCACTCAGGCAAGCCCCAGGGAATGGGAGGCCGCGCTCAGCGCGACCGCGGCAGGTCGGTCACGGCCGGTGGAAGGGTCGGCGCAGGTGCGGGAGCCGGCGGGGTCCGTTCGCGGCTGCGTTCGATCACCTCCACCTTCGGCTCCTTCCAGGGACCGGTCACCTTGTAGGTACGGGCGCCGATCTCACCCAGCGGCTTGGACAGCACCGCATTGGTCGCCGCCCCCAGCGCCGCCCCGACCGGGCCACCGGCCACTGCGCCGACCACGGTCAGCAGATTGCCGGCACGCGGATTGACGTCGATGGTCTGGTCGAACTGCTGCTGGCGCAGGTCGGCCTGACCGCGGATGGTGATGTTCGCCGCAGGCCCTTCGATCAGCACCTTGTCGGTGCGGGCCACGCCCTGGCCGAACTGCAGGCTGCCCTCGATCTGATTGAACGCGAAGCCCTTGGAGAAGAAATCACGGAAGTCGAACATCAGCCGCCGCGGCAGCTGGGCCACGCTGAGCAGACCCAGCACGCGACCGGCACCGGGGTCCAGTTCCAGCAGCTGACCGTTGCGCGCATGGATATCCAGCTGGCCCTGCAGATTGCCCAGCTGGAAGTCCGACGGCCCGCCATTCCACGACGCCTGCAGCTGCGCCTGGCCGGCGCCGCCACGCAGCTGGCCACCGTAGTCGAGATTCTGCATCAGCGCGCCGAGATCCTCGCTGCGCACCTGCGCGTTCAGCTCGGTGCGGGCGCCGCTGCTGCTGCCCAGCCAGCGGCCGGTGATATCGATCTCCTGGTCGGGCGCGCGGAAGCGCAGGGTCTGCACCTCCAGGCCGTTGCCTCGCGGGCGGGTGCGCAGCACGGCCTGGCCGAGCGCCACCTTGCCGAACTTCAGGTCGGCGATGTCCAGCGCGAACGACGGCAGTCTGGCCGGATCCATGTCGTTGGCGCCGGCCTGCACCCGGGCCGGTGCCGCTGGCGCACCGGACGCGGCCGGCGGTGACTGCCAGTACACCCGGTCGAGCTGGCCGCTGATGGTGCCGCCCTCGGCATTGGGCACGCTCAGGCGGCCAGCCAGCGAAGGGCCGTCCAGGCGCACATCCAGCGCCTGCGCGCCCGGGCGCAGTTGCAGGCGGGTCTGCTCGAACACCCCTCCGATCAGCATCAAGCGGCCGACCTGCACGTCGATCGCCCGCAACGGCATCGGATCGCCGTCGCCGTCTCCGCCGCGGGCCAGGCCGATCCACTCCAGCGCGTCCAGGGTCGGGCTGTGACCGTTGACCGCCAGCCCGCTGGAAGGCGGCTCGCGGTCGACCTGGCCGCTGCCCAGGGTCACCTGCACGCCGGTCTGATTGTTATGGCTGCGCGCGGCCAGGGCCAGGCGCTGGCCAAACGCCACGTCGATGCGGCCATCCCCCATCGGCAGCTGCGCAGTCACGGTGGTGGCCAGTGGCTCGTCGGCGGGCTTGTCCAGCGGGGCGGGAAGATCCAGGCGCGTGCCTGCCAGATCCGAGCGCAGGCGCAGTTCGCTGGGAGGAGCAGGCGCACCTGGCGCGACCTTCGGCAGGTTGACGGCGATGGTCCAGGGCGAGGTACCGGTGATGTAGGGCTTGAGCCAGGCCATTTCCGGCGCGCGGTCAATCAGCACGCCTGCATCAAGGCGCGCCGAAAGCTCCGACTCGAAGGCCAGCTTCGGGTCACGCACGAACCCACCCGCGCGCAGGCTCAGTTGGCCGTCCTGGCCCAGATGGCGCACCGCCAGTTGCTCGGCGGCAAAACCACCGTTGCCGTAGCGGGCCAACCCACGCATGTTGTCGAATTCCAGCGCGAAGCGCTTCTCCACCAGCTTCACGCCGGCCAGATCGACCGTGCCCTGCAGGTGCCCCCCCCCTTCGTCGGCATGCAGCGGCTGCAGCAGGTCGAAGGTCACCTGCGCCGGCCCGGTGGCGGTCAGGTTGTCCAGCGTCTCGCCGTATTCCTGGTGCAACGGGCTCTGCCGCAGCAGCGCCAGCAGCTTTCCGGCTTCGCTGCGGGTATCGGCACGCACGTACAGCGGCTGCTGGCCGAAATCCTTGATGCCGGCCTCGAAGTGCTGCACCGGCACGCCTGCCAGGTCACCGCGCCCCTGCATGTGGAAGCCAGGACCGATGAAGGCGATGTCGGCGTCAACCTGGCTCATCAGCGGCCAGTCGCGCTGGAAGCGGATGTCGCCGCGGGTGATATGGCCGGTGGCCTCGAACCGCCCGTCGTTGTTGTCGAAGGGCCAGTCGTCGAGGTCACCGGTGACCAGGCCGATACCATCACGCACCTGGCCGCCGGCCAGCGCCATGTCCAGCCAGTCGGTGGCACCCTTGCTCATCCTGGAATGGATCCAGAAGCGCTTGGCGGCCGTCATCGGTACATCGTCCAGCTTGGCCGCCAGCTGCAGCCACGGACGCGTGCCATTGCCCTGGAACCAGACATCGCCGCGCAGATCGGCTGCGTAATCCGTGCCTTCCACGCGCAGGGCGGCCGTGCCGATGCGCCAGCCGCCGCCTTCGTCGCGCCACCCCACCACCTGGCCTGCCAGGTGCAGGTCATGGCGCACGCCGAAGCCGGTCGGCCAATCGAACTGAAGCTCGCGCTGCGGCTGCAGCTGCAGGCGGAAGCCATCGGCGTCGCCTTCGAAATGGCCGCCCAGCCCACGCAAGCCAGGTGCGTCACCGACGCTGGCAAAACCCAGCGACTGCAGCTCGCCCTGGGCCCACAGCGGACCGTTGCGCGTGCCGGCCAGCTGCAGTTCCCGCAGATCCAGCTGCGGCTTTGACAGGAACAGCCAGCGCCGCAGGCCAGGGTCCAGGCGGTCACTCAGCGCCAGCGCACGCAGCGCGGTGCCGGCCTGCACCGCCCCGCTGCGGATGCCCAGTTGCGTGCCGACCTGCAGTTGCAGTCCATCAAGCTGCTGCGCGCCGGTGTCGTCCACCAGCCGCAGGCGCGGTACCTGCATCGCCCATCCGTCCGCCTGCCGCTGCCAGCGCAGCAGCGCCTGCATGCGCTGCAACTGCAGCCGCGGCACTGCCAGCCCCGGCATCGGTGCGCCGTCGATGCGCAGATCCCGCAGATCCGAATCGGTGGTCAGCGCCACGGGGACGAAATCGCGCAGGGTCAGCCACACATTGAGTTCGCCGCGTCCTTCACGCAGGCGCACGCCCCCGGCCGCCAGCAACGGCGACCAAGCGCGGAAATCGATGGGATCGGCGCCCAGCCATGCCTCGCCGTCGCCACGCACACGGTCCACATCCAGCACGGCGGTCAGCGGAAGTGCGTCGGTCTGGGCCCAGGCCCGCACGCCTACCCGCAGGCGGTCGCCGTTGACGCGCAGGCGCAGATCGACGCGCGGCAATACGGTGTCGATGCCGAGTGCCGGAGCCTGCACGCCCAGCCGGCCGCCGATCACCTGCAGCTCGCCCAGCCGGCGCAGCGCCTCCAGCGGGTCACCACCGCTGCTGGGCTGCGGCAGGCCACGCACCGACCAGCGACCGTCCTCGCTCTGCTGCAGATCCAGGGCCAGGCCGCGCAGACGCAGCTCGGTCAACGAACGGCCCGGCAGCAGGCCGCTGTACATCGACACCAGGATTTCAGCCTCGCCGACCGCCAGGCCCTGCCCGGCGCCGATGCGCAGGCCCTTCAGCTGCAGCAGCGGGCCACGACGGGTCCACGCCGTGTCCAGCTGGTCGAAACGGACCGGCTGGCCTGCGCGCTCGCTCAACCAGGCGGCGATCCTGTCGGGGTGTCGCTCGGCCAGCGGCAGCAGCTGGCTGAAGGTGCCCACCAGCAGCGCCAGCCCGACCAGGGCCACCGCACAGGCAGCAATGAGATGACGGCGGATCCTTCGCAGTCGCAGGCGCGGCGGCGCGCTCATCGGCCGCCGCCGACCTTCGGCCGGCGTGGATCAGAGCAGCACAACATCGAACTGCTCCTGCAGGTACTGCTCATCCGCCTGGAAGCGGATGCTCTTGCCGAGGAACTCTTCCAGCTCGGCCACCGCCGCGGATTCCTCATCGGTGATGCGCGCCACCACCTTGGTCGACGCGATCACCAGCAGGCGCGCGGCATCGAACTGGCGCACCGCGCGGGTGATCTCGCGGAAGATCTCGTAGGTGACCGTTTCGGTGGTCTTGATGGTGCCGCGACCGCTGCACTGCGGGCAGGTCTCCGACAGCTGGCGCTCCAGGCTTTCGACCGTGCGCTTGCGGGTCATCTCCACCAGGCCCAGCGGCGAGAAGTCGTAGACCGTGGTCTTGGCATGGTCCCGCGCCAGCGCCTTTTCCAGGGTCCGCAGCACCTGGCGGCGGTGCTCGGCATCGTCCATGTCGATGAAGTCGATGATGATGATGCCGCCGAGATTGCGCAGGCGCAGCTGCCTGGCCACGGCCTGCGCCGCCTCCAGGTTGGTGCGGAACACCGTCTCCTCCAGGTTGCGCTGGCCGAGGAACGACCCGGTGTTGACGTCGATGGTGGTCATCGCTTCGGTCTGGTCGATCACCAGGTAGCCACCGGACTTCAGCGGCACCTGCTTGTCCAGCGCGCGGCCGATCTCGTCCTCCACGCCGAACATGTCGAAGATCGGGCGATCGCCGGAGTACAGCTCCAGCTTCTCGGCCAGCACCGGCATGTACTTGGCCACGAAAGCCTGCAGCTGCGCGAACGTTTCCTTGGAATCGACCTTCACCTTGTCCACGTCCTTGCGGATCAGGTCGCGCACCGACCGCAGCGGCAGGCTCAGGTCTTCGTAGATCACGCTGCAGGGGGTGGCGTCGCGGCCGCGGCGCTCCACCACGTTCCAGACCCGCGACAGATAGGCGATGTCCTCGGCGATGGCTTCGGCCGGCTGCCCTTCGGCGTTGGTGCGCACGATGTAGCCGTAGCCGCCGTGCTGTGCCGACAACTCGGTCACCAGCGCCTTCAGGCGCGCGCGCTCGGCCTCGTCCTCGATGCGCGCAGACACGCCCACCACTTTCGATTGCGGCAGCAGCACCATGTAGCGCGACGGGATGCTGATCTGCGTGGTCAGCCGCGCGCCCTTGGTACCGATGGGATCCTTCACCACCTGCACCACGATGTCCTGGCCGTCGCGCAGCAGCTCGACGATCGGCACGCTGGCCGGTGGTGGCAGGGTGGTGTTCTCGGTGTCGGCACTGGCCACCGGCGCTGGCCGCACCACGTCGTTGGCATGCAGGAACGCAGCGCGCTCAAGGCCGACCTCGACGAAGGCGGCCTGCATGCCCGGCATCACCCGCTGCACCTTGCCCTTGTAGATGTTGCCGACCACACCCCGGCGCCAGCCGCGCTCGATGTGCAGTTCCTGCAGCATGCCATTCTCGATCACCGCGACCCGGGTCTCGCGTGGGGTCACATTGACCAGGATTTCCTCAGACATCTGCAGCCTCCCTGGCGGCGTTGGCAATGGGAGCCGGCACGCCGCAGCGCGCCAGCAGACGATCGGTGTGCAGCAGCGGCAGCCCCATCACACCGGAGTAGCTGCCGGACAGGTGTTCGATCCAGCGCTCGGCCCCACCCTGGATGGCGTAGGCCCCGGCCTTGTCCAGCGGCTCACCGGTGGCCACATAAGCGGCGATGTCGGCGGCGCCGATCGCAGCGAACGTGACCTCGGACACCACCAGTTCGCTGTCCAGCCCGGCCGCGCCGACCACCACCACGGCCGTCATCACCTGGTGCGTGCGTCCGGCCAGGCGCGTCAGCATTGCCCGGGCATCGGCGGCATCGACCGGCTTGCCGAACACCTCGCCATCAAGCACGACCTCGGTATCCGAGCCCAGCACCCGTGCGTCCGGGTCATCGGCCAGCACCCGGGCCAACCCGGCGCGCGCCTTGTCGGCCGCAACCCGGCAGACGTACTGTTCGGCGCTTTCACTGGGCGCGCGCTGCTCGACAACCTCCAGGTCAAGCGCCTGGAAGGGGCGTCCGAGTCGGGCCAGCAGCTGGTTGCGTCGGGGGGAGCGGGAAGCAAGATAGAGCATCGGCACAGCATAACCTGAGGCCGCCGCCTGAATCGTCGGCAACCTGCTCCCGCGTGCCTTCAACCCCGAACGGACTCACAGCGCGTTCATCGCTACGACACCACCCTCACGCCACAACAAGGAGATCCCATGCGCCTGACCGCCTCCCCGCTGCTGCTTGCCCTGTCCCTCGCCCTTGGAGCCTCGATGTCCGCCCATGCCGCCCCGCCGCCGCCGATCGCCGCCCCGGCCGAGGGCACCCTGCTGAACATTTCGGCCAACGCCGAAGCGACCCGTGTGCCGGATGTGGCCACCCTGTCGGCCGGCGTGGTCACCCAGGCCGCCGACGGCAACAGCGCCATGCGCCAGAATGCGCAGCAGATGGACAAGGTGCTGGCCGCGATCAAGGCGGCCGGCATCGCCGAGCGCGATGTGCAGACCAGCGGCGTCAGCCTCAACCCGCAATACCGCTATGCCGACAACGAAGCGCCGAAGATCACCGGCTACCAGGCCAGCAACACCGTCAGCCTGAAGGTCCGCGACATCGCCAAGCTGGGCCGGGTGCTCGATGCGCTGGCCGCCCAGGGCGCCAACCAGATCAACGGCCCCAGCTTCGAGATCGACCAGCCGGAGCCGGTCTATGACGAAGCCCGCTTGGCCGCGCTGAAGAAGGCACAGGCGCGCGCCCAGACCTATGCCAAGTCGCTGGGCCTGCAGGTGCGCCGCATCGTCAGCATCTCTGAAAACAGCAACGGCGGCTTCCGCCCGGTGCCGATGATGCGGGCACAGATGGCCTCGGCCGCCATGGACAAGGCCACGCCGGTCGCGCCGGGCGAATCCACCGTTTCGGTCAACCTGGACGTGGTGTTCGAGCTGGGTCGCTGACGACCCGGCACGGCGGGGGCACTGTCCGCCGGACAGCGCCCTGCCCTGATCTGCTGCCCACGGGGCCGGATGCCTTTCCAGCGGAAAGGTCTCCGGCCCCGTTGCGTAGATGAAGGCCAGTTCAACATCGCCTGACATGCCTCTAGGCAGTGGCGGCCACAACGCGCTAATGCTTGGCTGCCAGCCGCGTGCGGCAAACCCCGATGGCGGCCCAGGTGCGTTGACGTCTTTCGACACTGGCACGGAGGTGGACCATGGTTCGTACGTATCCCGTTGCATCCGCGCACTTCGACCCCGCCCGCATCGCCGCCTGGAGCGCGGCCATCGCACTGCATCTGCTGGCGTTGCTGCTGCTGCTCATCCCCGCCACCTACCAGGCGGTACAGGCCCCGCGTGACACGACCACGGTCCGCTGGATCGAAAAGGTCGAGACACCGGAACCTCCGCCGATCCTGCCCACCGAACCCGAACAGGTGAAGGTCGCCCCCCGCTCCCAGGCGGTGCCGACCGCACCGGCGCTGCCAGCCCCCACCGCAACGGTCGAAGACGCGCCGGGCATCGTCCTGCCGGCCGCCGAACCGACCGCCGTGATGGCGCCGCCGACGCCGACGGCAGCTACGCCGCTGGCGGGAGCCCAGCTGCAGTACCGCAGTGCGCCGCCCCCGGCCTATCCCATCCCCGCGCTGCGCAACCGCGAACAGGGCACGGTCCTGCTGCGCGTGGAAGTGGACAGCAACGGCCAGCCTGTTGCGGTCAGCATCGAACGCAGCAGCGGTTCGCGCAGCCTGGACCAGGCCGCACGCCAACAGGTGCTGCGCCACTGGCGGTTTGAGCCCGCCCAGCATGACGGCGTGGCGGTGCCTGCCATCGGCATGGTGCCGGTGCAGTTCTCGCTGCCCGACTGACCGTTGCACCGGCCCGGCCTCAGGCCGGGCCGGAATCCGCGACCGGGTTTGCGAATCCGCACACCGCCCGTCCACGCGCTGCCGATTAAGCAAAATTTCACGACTCCGTCACCTGCCGGAAACCTAGATTGGCCCGTCCCGGACCTGATCCGGCGACAGCCCTCAACGCAAGGTTTTCCAGTTAGGAGAGAAGCTGTGAAACACCCGATCCATCGGCCCGCCAGCCGCCGTGACACCCTGGCATCGTCCATCACTCACATCCTTACCGGCAGCGCCCTGCTGCTGGCCGGCGCCGTGGTTTCCTCCTCCGCCTTCGCCCAGGAGCAGGCCACCAATCTCGACCGCATCACGGTCACCGGCTCGAACATCCCGCGCACCAATACCGAGACACCGTCCCCGGTGCAGGTGGTGACCCGCCAGGAGATCGACCGCACCGGCAAGACCACGGTCGCCGAATACCTGCAGACCCTGACCGCCGACGGTTCCGGCTCGATTCCCAAGACCTTCGGCAACGGCTTTGCCGGCGGCGGCGCCGGCATCTCCCTGCGTGGCCTCGGCGCCGGCTCGACGCTGGTGCTGTTGAATGGCCGCCGCATGGCCACCTACGGCCTGGCTGACGATGGCCAGAAGGTCTTCACCGATCTGAGCACCATTCCGCTGGATGCGGTGGAGCGCGTGGAAGTTCTGAAGGACGGCGCATCGGCGATCTATGGCTCCGACGCCATCGCCGGCGTGGTCAACATCATCCTGCGCAGCGATTTCCAGGGCGCGATCCTGCGCGGTTCCTACGGCGTCTCCGGCGACGGCGACGGCGATGCCAAGAAGGCGACGCTGACCGCAGGCACCGGCGACCTGGCCACCGATGGCTGGAACGCATTCTTCAGCCTGGACGTCGGCAAGACCGACGCGATCAAGATCGGCGATCGCAAGAACCGCAAGTGGATCGGCACCGGTGACATCCGTCGCTGGGGGTATTCCGCCGCCGACGCGCAGTTCCTGGGCGGTGCCTACCTGTCCGGTGGTACTGCCGGTGGCGTGGGCCCGAACGGCTCGGTGTTCGACGACCGCAATGTCGACGACGACAATCCCGCGTTCCTGGTGGCGCTGCCGGGCTGTGCCAATCTGACCAGCATTCCCGGCCAGACCGATGCGACCGCACAGCAGCAGGGCTGCCTGTGGGATCCGGCGCAGAAGTTCCGTGACCTGAGCCCGGAAGAGAAGTACATCAACGTGTTCGGACGTGCCAGCTTCGCCTTCGGCGAAGGCGGCGAGATCTACACCGAGATCGGCTACTCGAAGAAGGAAACCACCTTCAGCAACACGCCCTCGGGCGTGTCCGGCGGCTGGGGCTACCCGGAAGGACCGGTCAACGCCAACAGCGGTTCCGGTGCCACCGTGCTCGGCCCGGATCATCCGGACAACCCGATTCCCGGCCAGGCCTCGCGCCTGCGCTATTCGGCCTGGGACGTTGGTCCGCGCGTGACCAACAACACCAACGAGTTCAACCGCTTCCTGGTGGGCGTCAAGGGCAACTGGGGCGACTGGAACTATGACACCGCCTACCTGCACTCCGGCACCGACCTGATCAACCGTCGTACCGGCTTCCTGCACTACGACAACGTCCGCTGTGCACTGGCCAACCCGAACTGTGCCGGTGGCGTATGGCGCATCGGCGACAACGCCAACCTCAACTCGCAGGCGCTGTACGATTTCATCTCGCCGGAGATCAGTGCACGCGCCAAGTCCAGCCTGGACATGTTCGACTTCACCGTGTCGCGCAGCCTGATGGACCTCAAGGGTGGCCCGCTCGGCCTGGCGATGGGCACCGAGTGGCGCAAGACCAGCAACAGCCTGACCCCGCAGACGTTCACCGACACCGGCGACATCATCGGCCTGGGCTACTCGGCCTATGACGGTACCCAGAACGTGTACGCCGGATACGTCGAACTGTCCGCGCCGGTGCTGGAACAGCTGGAGCTGTCCGGTGCACTGCGCTACGACAAGTACGAGAGCGGTGAAGGCAAGGCGACGCCGAAGCTGGGCGTGAAGTGGACCCCGGCCGACTGGATCGCGCTGCGCGCCAGCTACGCCGAAGGTTTCCGCGCGCCGAACCCGGCCGAGAACGGCGACGGTGGCCTGGCCGCCTTCTCCAACGCCCGCGACCCGGTGCGCTGCGCCATCAGTGAAGCCGAATGCACCGCACGCTCGGTGGCGATCATCACCCGCCCCAACAGCGACCTGAAGCCGGAGGAATCCAAGAGCTATTCGTTGGGTATCGTGCTGCAGCCGACCTCCTCCACCTCGATGACGGTGGATGCGTGGCAGATCAAGCGCACCAACGAAATCGCCCAGGGCAGCACCGCCGACGCCATTGCCGCCGGCAACGTCCTGCGCGACACCAACCTGCTCAACGGCATTGCCGGCACCGGCAGCATCCTGGCGGTCAACACGCAGTACATCAACGCCGCTTCCACCCGCGTGCGCGGTATCGACACCGATATCCGCCAGACCTTCGATATCGGTCCGGGCCAGCTGGAAATGGATCTGCAGTGGAGCCATGTGCTGAAGTTCGAGCGCACCGATGCCGATGTGACGGTCGACTACGCCGGCACCCACGGCAACTGCGACGTCACCAACTGCATCGGCACGCCGAAGGACCGCATCAACTTCGGCACCACCTGGAGGCAGGGCCCGTGGAGTGTCAGCGGCGTCGCCAACTACATCAGCAAGCTGGAGAACAAGGACCGCCGTGGCGGCGACTACCTGGCGTTCTACGAGGATGGCTCGCCGGTCGAGAAGATCTCCTCGTTCACCACCTTCGACCTGTCCGGTCGTTGGAACATCACCGAAGCCTTTGAACTGAACGCATCGGTGCAGAACGTGTTTGATCGCATCGCACCGCTCGATCCGACCACCTATGGCGGCGTGAACTACAACCCGCTGCACTTCAGCGGAGCCATCGGCCGCTACTTCACGGTCGGTGCCAAGTACACCTTCAACTGATCGTCGCTGCAGCATCACCTTCGGAGGCCCGGGCACATGCCCGGGCCTCCGTCGTTGCAGATGTTGCATGCGGCTTCACGGCACTGCCGCTACTGTGCCCCTGCGGCCGCGCTGCCGCAGGGGAGATTCATGGCTGCGACCTCACAACGGCTGGGCCTGGCTGCACTGACCGCTCTGGTGGTCGGCTCGATGGTCGGCGCCGGCATCTTTTCCCTGCCACAGAACGTGGCGCGCAGCGCCGGTCCGGCCGCCGCGATCATCGGCTGGGCGGTGAGTGGCGCCGGCATGCTGATGCTCGCCTTCGTGTTCCAGGCCCTGGCCAACCGCCGGCCGGACCTCGATACCGGCATCTACGCGTATGCGCGGGAAGGCTTCGGCAACTACATCGGCTTCTCCGCGGCATGGGGCTACTGGGTTGCCTCGGTACTCGGCAACGCCAGCTTCTTCGTGCTGATCTTCAGTGGCCTCGGCCACTTCATGCCGGTGTTCGGTGAAGGCAATACGCCGGCAGCGGTGGCCGCCTCGTCGCTGTTGCTATGGACCGTGCACCTGCTGGTGCTGCGCGGCCTGCGCACTGCCGCCATCGTCAACGGCCTGGTCACGGTGGCCAAGCTGCTGCCCATTGCGTTGTTCCTCATCCTGGCCGCCGGCGCGTTCCGCATGGACGTGTTCGGCGCCGATTTCCTGGGTACCCCCGCACTTGGCGATCTCGGCCAGCAGCTGCGCGGCATGATGCTGGTGACCGTATGGGTGTTCATCGGCATCGAAGGCGCCAGCATCTATTCCCGGCGCGCTGCGCGTCGTGCCGATGTAGGGCGCGCGACCGTGATCGGCTTTCTCGGCGTATGGCTGCTGCTGGTCCTGGTGAGCCTGTTGTCGATGGGCGTGCTGTCGCAGGCCGAGCTGGCCGCCCTGCCCAATCCATCGATGGCCTACGTGCTGCGCGCCATCGTCGGCGAATGGGGCGCGACCGTGATCATCATCGGTTCGATCATCTCGGTGCTTGGCGCCCTGCTGGCCTGGGTACTGCTGTGCGCCGAGGTGCTGTATGCGGCTGCCGGCGACGGCACCATGCCCGCGTTCCTTGGCCGCGAGAATGCGCGCGGCGTGCCGGCCAATGCGCTCTGGCTGAGCAACGGCCTGATCCAGTTGTTCCTGCTGCTGGTGCTGGTGAATTCCGGCAGCTATACCGGCCTGGTACTGCTGGCTGCATCGATGAGCCTGGTGCCCTATTTCCTGTCCACGGCATTCGGCGTGCAGCTGGCCTGGCGTGGTCAGGCCTATGCGGGCGGCGAAGCAGGAATCCGCTGGCGCGACTTCAGCGTCGCGCTGCTGGCGAGCGCATACGCGCTGTGGCTTGTTTATGCCGGTGGCCTGCACAACCTGCTGCTGTCGGTGCTGTTGTATGTACCGGGCGTAGCGCTGTTCACGCTGACCCGTCGCCAGCGTGGCGAACAGGTGTTCACGCCTTGGGAGTGGGTGCTGTTCGGCGCCATCCTGGCCGTTGCGATCGCCACACTGATGGCGTTCTGGCGAGGAGCGCTGACTCTGTAGAGCAAAAAAAAACCTGCATCTCGCGATGCAGGTTTCTGAAAGTGGCGCCCGAAGTTGGACTCGAACCAACGACCCCCTGATTAACAGTCAAGTGCTCTAACCGGCTGAGCTATTCGGGCAGACGAACAGTATAACGGCTCTTCACGCGCGATGGTAGGGGTGATTTGCAATCATTGCGGCGGCCCGGTACAGCTGTTCCGCCACGACCAACCGCACCAGCATGTGCGGCAGCGTGAGCGGACCAATCGACCACTTCTCGTCGGCCAATGCCGAAACTTCGGGCGAATGCCCCTCGGGACCGCCGATCAGGAACGCCAGGTCCCTGCCCTGTCCCCGCCAATGCTCCAGGCGCTGCGCCAGCTGTTCGGAACTGAGCTGGCGGCCGGGCACATCCAGCGCCACGACGTAGGCATTCTTCGGCAGCGCGGCGATCACCCGCCGGCCCTCGTCCTCGGTGGCACGGCGTGGATCGCGGCCTTTGCCGCGCAGGCCGGGCTCGATCTCGACCAGCTCGAACGGCAGCCAGTGCGAGAGCCGCTTCTGGTACTCGGCGAACCCCTGCGCGACCCAACTGGGTGCGCGTTCACCGGTGGCGATCAGGCGGGCTTTCATCAGCGCTCCTCGAAAACGTCGACGGCGCCATCGGCGCCGTCGAAGGGATGCATCAACGTGCGGCTCAGGCCACTTCGTCGTCGCTGGACGGCGGCTGGTCACCGACCGTCCACAGGCGCTCGAGGGCGTAGAACTCACGCACGCGCGGCAGCATCACGTGGACGATCACGTCGCCCAGATCGACCAGTACCCACTCGGCTTCGCGCTCGCCCTCAACCCCGAGCGGCATCACGTCGATCTTCTTGGCGAAGCGCACGACCTCGTCGGCGATCGACTTGACGTGGCGGGTCGAAGTACCCGAGACGATCACCAGGTAATCGGCAACGCTGGACCGGCCGCGCACGTCGATCTCGACCAGGTCCTTGGCCTTCAGGTCTTCGGTGGCTTGACGGACACTGGCCAGCAGTTCCGGCACGGACGGCGGCGGGCTGGGCAGATCGACCTTGATGGTCTGGGGCTGGGTCTGGTTGCTCAAAGTGGATCGACTCGATAAACGTGGGGGCGATTATACGGGGATGGCGCGGTCGCGGCATTCACGGTGTTGCCGGATGGTACAGCCGCTGCGCGGCCACGTAGTCGGCCACCGCCGGCGGCAGCAGGGCACGCCAGGGCCCTGCCGCGGCGATCTGCGCGCGCACGGCGCTGGCCGATTCCCCGCGCAACGGATGGTGCAGGCGCAGGATGCGGCCGGCCGGACTGGCAAACAGGTCCTGTTCGCTGTCGGCCCACCGCCCTTCCAGGACACGGCCGAGCTCGCCGTCGACCGAGGCCTGCAGTGGACTGCCCGGCCGCTCCGCCACCACGAAGTGGGCCAGGCCGAACAGCGCCTCCCACTCATGCCAGCCGGGCAGGCCCAGCAGGCTGTCGGCGCCGACCAGCCAGGCCAGGGGCCGGCTGGGACCGAGCTCGCCGCGCAGTTCGCGCAGGGTATCGACGGTGTAGGACGGGCGACCGGGAAAGCGCGCGGCCCGATCCAGTTCGTGCCGGTCCAGCAGCAGCCCCGGCTCTTCGCCGATGGCCAGCGACAGCATCGTGCAGCGCTGTTCGGCGGTCGCGCCGGGAACCGGGCGGTGCGGTGGATCGGCCGCCGGCAGCATCCGCACCGCGACCTGCAGCTCATCGCGCGCGGCGCGCGCGATCGCCAGGTGCCCCAGGTGCACCGGATCGAAGGTGCCCCCGTAATAGACCCGCAGGCTCATCGATCAGGCCCGGGCCAGCAGCCGCACGGCGCGCGGCTCGGCCACGGCCACCAGCAGGCGCTCCAGCGCCAGCCAGGCGTCGCCGTCGGCGCGCCCCTTGGCGATGCGGTCGACCAGCCCGGCCTCGGCCACGAAACGTTCCCAGCGCTTGCCTTCCGGATGCCGCTGCAGCGCACGCTTGTACGGTGCCTGCCGCGACTCCCAGATGCCGCGCGATTTCATCTCGGCGGCAAGGTTGCCACCGCGCGCCTGCACCCGCGCCAGCCCGGCACCTGCCAGCAGTTCCCGGATCACGATCGGCATCAGCGCGGCCACCGCCTCGCCTTCGCCGCGCAGGCCGGCAAGCATGCGCAGCACCGCCGCCGGTTGCCCGGAGAACGTGGCTTCCACCAGCCGGAATACGTCATAGCGGGCGGCATCGGCCACCAGCGATTCCATGCGCTCCACGTCCAGCGCGTGCCCATCGGCCAGCAGCGCCAGCTTGTCGATCTCCTGCGCCGCGGCAAGCAGATTGCCCTCCACGCGCTCGGCCAGGCGCTGCACCGCGGCCGGATCCGCGCGCAGGCCTTTGCTGCGCAGGCGACGCTCGATCCAGTCGGGCAGTTCATGCGGCTTGATCGCCCAGGCCACCGACAGCACGCCGACCCGGCCCACCGCTTCAGCCCACTTGCCCTGGTGCGCCTTGCTCCATTCGTTGGCGGTGATCATCAGCACGACGTCCGGTGCCGGATCGGCGCAGAACCGGCTGATCACCTCGGCGCCGTCCTTGCCCGGCTTGCCACTGGGCAACCGCACTTCCACCAGGCGACGGGCACTGAACAGGCTCGGCGCGTTGAAGCTGGCGTCGAGCTGGCCCCAGTCGAAGTCGCGACCATCGGCGTCGAACACCTCGCGCTCACCGATGCCGGCGGCGCGCGCCCGCGCACGGACCGCGTCGGCGGCTTCCAGCACGCGCAACGTCTCAGGACCGGCGATCAGGTACACCGGCGACAGCGGGGTATCAGCGCCCTGGCTGGCCAGCTGCTCCGGACGCAGTTCCATGCCGGTCCCGGTCAGGGCTTGATGGCCGGTGCCGGTGTCGGCTCGGCCGGAACCGCAGGATCGACCGGCTTCGGCGCGGACAGGCTGCCCCCCTTCGCGACTTCGGCACGGACCACGCTGTCGATGCGGCGGATGATCGAGGCCGACATTTCCCGGCGCAGTTCATCGGCCAGGATCTCGCGCTCGGTGGTGGTACCGGTCGCGTCGGTGGGCGGCGACACGTAGTCGCGCGACAGTTCGATCACCTGCTGCGGCACCAGTTCGCTGCCATCCTCGCGACGGAAGATGAAGATCACCGCGTAGCGCAGGCTGTATTCCTGCGCACGACCCTGCGAGTCGATCGCGATCGGCAGGTCGCCCCAGCGTTCGGACAACACCTGCAGCTGGGTGCTGGGTTCGTTGCCATCCTCGCTTGCCAGCTTGGCGCCGGACGCCTGCAGACTGCGGTTGAGCAGCTTGACCAGTTCACTGTACGGGGCCGTGGAGACCACCTTCACCGGCGCGGTGTCGGTCGGCAACATCAGCTTGTTGCGCAGATGGAAGCCACAGCCGGCAAGGCCGAGGACAAGAACGAGGGCAAGCAGGAGTCGGGTCATGGAGAACAGTCTGGCGGAGCCGGGCGATCACGGCAACAGACAGCGTGCCCGAGACCGCGTGAACGCAGGGCCATCAACCGCATGCCCCCGCGTTGCTGGAACACCGGCCGCCGGGAGGGCGGCCGGTGCGGGGTACATCAGGCGGCGACGATGTTCACGATCTTGCCCGGGACGATGATGATCTTGCGCACCGTCAGGCCTTCCATGAACTTCGCTGCATTCGGCTCGGCCAGGGCCAGCGCCTCGACCTGCTCGCGAGCGGCATCGGCGGCCACTTCGATGGTGCCGCGCAGCTTGCCGTTGACCTGCACGGCCAGGGTCAGCGCGTCGCGCACCAGCGCGCTGGCGTCGGCCTGCGGGAACGGCTGGTCCTCCAGCAGCGTCTCGCCATGGCCAAGCACCTGCCACAGGGCGTGGCTGGCATGCGGGGTGATCGGATTCAGCAGCAGCACGATGGCCTGCAGTGCTTCCTGGCGCACCGCGCGGCCCTGTTCGCTGCCGTCCTCGAACTTGGCCAGCGCGTTCATCAGTTCCATCACCGCAGCGATCGCGGTGTTGAAGCTGTGGCGGCGGCCATAGTCGTCGCCGACCTTGCCGATGGTCTCGTGGGTCTTGCGGCGCAGCGCCTTCTGGCCACCGTCCAGCGCGGCCACGTCCAGCGCGGGGGCGGCACCCTCGGCGGCATGCTTCTGCACCTGGGCCCACAGGCGACGCAGGAAGCGGGCCATGCCGTCCACGCCGGCCTCGTTCCACTCCAGCGACTGTTCCGGCGGTGCGGCGAACATCGAGAACAGCCGCACGGTGTCGGCGCCATACTTGCCGACCATCGCCTGCGGGTCCACGCCGTTGTTCTTCGACTTGGACATCTTCTCGGTGCCACCGACCACCACCGGCTGACCGTCGGCGATCAGGGTCGCGCCGGTGATGCGGCCGCGCTCGTCACGCTGCACTTCCACGTCGGCGGGATTGATCCAGTCCTTGGAACCGTCCGGGTTCGGACGGTAATAGGTCTCGGCGATCACCATGCCCTGGCACAGCAGATTGCGGGCCGGTTCGTTGCTGTCCACCATCCGCGCGTCACGCAGCAGCTTGTGGTAGAAGCGGAAGTACATCAGATGCAGGATCGCGTGCTCGATGCCACCGATGTACTGGTCCACCGGCAGCCAGTAGTTGCCGCGCTTGTCCACGGCATCACGCGCGCCCGGCGAGGTGTAGCGCGCGTAGTACCAGCTCGACTCCATGAAGGTGTCGAAGGTATCGGTCTCGCGCTCGGCTGCACCGCCGCACTCCGGGCAGGTGGTCTTGCGCCACTCCGGGTCGGTCTTGATCGGCGAACCGGTGCCGGAGAACGCGACGTCCTCCGGCAGCACCACCGGCAGCTGCTCTTCCGGCACCGGTACCGCGCCGCACTTGGCGCAGTAGATCACCGGAATCGGGCAGCCCCAGTAGCGCTGGCGGCTCACGCCCCAGTCGCGCAGGCGGTAGTTGACGCGGCGCTGCCCCTGCGCCTTGCGCTCGAAACGCTCGGCCAGGGCTTCAAAGGCGCCCTGGAAATCCAGCCCGTCGAACTCGGCCGAATTGATCAGTTCGAAGGCACGGTTCTTGTCGCTGTACCAGTCCTGCCAGCGCGCGCCATCCCAATTGCGCTCGTCGTCATTGCGCGGATCCTTCAGCGCGATGACCTGCACGATCGGCAGGCCGTACTTGTTGGCCACTTCGTTGTCGCGCTGGTCATGGCCGGGCACGGCCATCACCGCACCGGTGCCATAGCCCATCAGCACGAAGTTGGCGACCCACACCGGCACCTTCTCGCCGGTGACCGGATGGATGGCGCGCAGGCCGGTATCCATGCCGCGCTTTTCCTGGGTTTCCAGCTCGGCCTCGGACACGCCGCCCTGCTTCATTTCCGACAGCAGCGCGGCCAGTTCCGGATTGTTCTTCGCTGCGTGCAGCGCCAGCGGGTGCTCGGCGGCGATCGAGACGAAGGTCACGCCCATCACGGTGTCCGGGCGGGTGGTGAACACGCGCAGCGGATCCAGCACGCTGCCATCGACGTCGCGCACGTCGAACTGGATCTCCAGGCCCTCGGAACGACCGATCCAGTTGCGCTGCATGGTCTTGACCGATTCCGGCCAGCCGTCCAGCTCGTCCAGGCCGTCCAGCAGCTCCTGGGCGTAATCGGTGATGCGCAGGAACCACTGAGGAATCTCACGCTTCTCGACCAGCGCACCGGAACGCCAGCCACGGCCGTCGATGACCTGCTCGTTGGCCAGCACGGTCTGGTCGACCGGGTCCCAGTTCACCACCGCGTTGCGGCGGTAGGCCAGGCCCTTGCGCATCAGACGGGTGAACATGCGCTGCTCGTGGACGTAATAGTCCGGGCGGCAGGTGGCGAACTCGCGCGACCAGTCGATGGCATAGCCCAGCGACTTCAGCTGGCTGCGCATGTGGTCGATGTTCTTGTAGGTCCACGCCGCCGGCGCGGTTCTGTTCTTGATCGCCGCGTTTTCTGCCGGCAGGCCGAACGCGTCCCAGCCCATCGGCTGCAGCACGTTGTGGCCGGTCATGCGCTTGTAGCGGCTGATCACGTCACCGATCGTGTAATTGCGCACGTGCCCCATGTGCAGCGCACCGGACGGGTACGGAAGCATCGACAGGCAGTAGTACTTCGGCTTGTCGGAAGTCTCGTCGACCTCGAACGCGCGGGTGGCGTCCCAGTACTGCTGGGCGGCGGATTCAACCTGCTGCGGGTCGTAGGCGTTGGGTTCAGCGCTGGTCATGGAACACGCGGATGCGGCGGCAAAGCGGTACAGCGTACCGCAGTGCGGCAAACGTCTCCAATCCTGTCCGACGGCTGTGGGCCCGGTGGCGGCCCCGCGACCGTCTCAACGGGCCCGCGACAGCGGCAGCGCCAACGCCAGCCAGACCGCCCAGCAGGCGAAGGCCAGCCGCTGCGACAGAGGCGCCGGCAGCACGCCCTGCAGGGCGAAGGCTGCCAACGCGGCAACCACACCACAGGCCAGCGCCACCCCGCCCAATGCCCGGCCCTGTGTGTCGCGCAGGCGCGCCGTGCCCAGCAGCAGGGCGCCGGCAACGAAGCCCAGCACCCATACCATCCAGGCGCTGGCATGCAGCTGGCTGGCCAGCCCGTGCAGGTCATCCACATCCAGCGGCAGCACGCCCATGGCGGCGAACGCCAGGCCGGCCAGCAGCAGCATCTGGCTGCCCACACGCGGGGCCCAGCCCGCGGTGGCCGGCAGCTGCCGGCGCAGGCATTCGGCCACCACCACCGCCAGCAGGCCCGGCAGCATGAAGCCCAGCAGATTGAAGCCCAAGGCATGCGGCATCCCCTGCGCGCCCAGCAACGCCACCGGATGGCGGGCCTGCGCATAGCCGTCGAGGCCGGCACCGAAGCCGATGACCGCAGCCACGAAGACGAGTGCGGCGATCACGCCCGACAGGCGCAGCAAGGGGGACGGCGACGACATGCAGGCTCCACGACAGCGGCAACAGGAAGGCCGCATTGTCGGCCATTTGCAGCGGCCCGGGTTGAGACGGACAGGTTCCGCCACCATAGAATCCCTCTCCAGATGCCAAGCGATGCCTCCTCCATGACCGAGACGACCTACGTATTCGACGCCACCACTGCGACCTTCGAGGCCGAAGTCCTGCAGAAGTCGCTGCAGACGCCGGTGCTGGTCGATTTCTGGGCCACCTGGTGCGGTCCGTGCAAGACCCTGGGACCGATGCTGGAAAAGCTGGCCGGCGAGTACAACGGCGCCTTTGAGCTGGCCAAGGTCGATGTCGACAAGGAACAGCAGATCGCTGCCGCCTTCCAGATCCGCTCGGTGCCGACCGTGTTCCTGGTCAAGGACGGGCAGCTGGTGGACGGCTTCCCCGGCGCCATCCCGGAGGGCCAGCTGCGCGAGTTCCTGGCCCAGCACGGCATCGTCCCCGCTGATGTCGGCGATACGGTCAGCGAGGAGGAAGCACCGCTGGACCCACAGGCACAGGTGGACGTGCTGCGCGCGCAGATCGCCGCCGAACCGGACAAGGACGAGCTGAAGCTCGACCTGGCCCTGGCCCTGCTGCAGATCGGCGGCGTGGATGAAGCCGGTACGCTGATCGACCGCCTGCCGGCCAACCTGGCCACCGACGACCGCGCCGTGCGCGCCCGTGCACGCCTGGCCTTCGCGTCCGCACTCAAGGACGCCCCGGCCGCCGAGGTGCTCGAATCACGCATCGCCGCCGATGGCAGCGACCTCAAGGCGCGCCATCTGCGGGGCGTGCAGCTGCTGCTGGAGGGCCAGGACGAGGCGGCCCTGGCCCAGTTCCTGGAAATGCTGCGGATCGACCGCGGTTTCGAGGACGGATTGCCGCGCAGGACCCTGATCGACGCCTTCAATGTGATCTCCGACGAGGACCTGGTCGGGCAGTACCGCAGGAAGATGGCCTCGCTGCTGTTCTGAACGGAAGCCTGTCCCGTTCAGAATCCCTGCACTGAACGCGGGCGATAATGTGATCGATGGCGGCCGTTCGGCCGCCGCGATCCATTCGGGGGGATGAGGGTCGGGGCCATTGGGTCTTGCTGCTGCGCCTCCGCATTGCCGGGACTGCAAACTGTGACCTTCGTCCGCACTTCGCCTTTCATTACGCGCCTCCAACGTGTCCTGCTGTGTGCCCTCCTGCTGCTGCCGGCCATCGCCGCCGCACAGGACTGGAACTACCGGGTCCGTCCCGGTGACACCCTCTGGGACCTGGGTGGCCTGTACCTGAAGCCTTCCGTGCCCTGGCAACAGCTGCAGCAGCACAACCGCATCGCCAATCCTTACCAGCTGCCGCCGGGCCAGCTGCTGCGCTTCCCGATCAGCTGGCTGCGCACCGAGCCTGCGCCGGCACGGGTCCTGTCCGTGCGCGGGAAGGTCGGGCTGGTGGGCGGCGATGGCAGCGCCACCCGCGCGGTGCGGGCCGGAGAGCAGCTGCGCATCGGCGACACCGTGGAAACCGAAGGCGACTCCAGCATCACCCTCGAATTCGCCGATGCCTCGCGGTTGCAGCTGCGCGAGTATTCGCGCCTGCGCCTGGACCAGCTCAGCCGCTACGGCCGCACCGGCATGGTCGATACCCGCCTGCGCCTGCAGCAGGGCCGCGCCAGCAACCGGGTCACCCCGGCACGCGGCCCGGCATCGCGCTACATCATCGATGCACCGACGGCGACCAGCAGCGTGCGCGGCACGGTCTTCCGCGTCAGCGCCGGCGATGGCGAGGCCGGCCGGATCGGTGCCACCGAAGTGCTGGAAGGACGGGTGCAGGTCGCCAACACCCACGGCCAGCGCCTTGTCCGTCCGGGCCAGGCCAGCCGCAACACCAGCGCCGACAAGGCGCCCGCCGCCGTGGCCGCGCTGCTGCCGGCGCCGACGCTGCGCCAGGATGAGCTGAGACTGGCCCCCCTGCCGAGCCTGCTGGCCTGGGATCCGGTCGCCGGAGCCGACCACTACCGGGTGGAGGTGGTGCAGGCGGCCACGCCGGAAATCCTGCTGTTCGCCGCCACCACCGCCGACACGCGACTGGCGATCGGCGATCTACCGCCCGGCGAGCTGCGTGTGCTGCTGCGTGCGGTCGACGCACAGGGCGTGGAGGGCCTGGACGCCAGTGCCGACTTCGAACTCAGCGACCAACCGCCGCCGCCGTTGACCGTCTCTCCGCTGCACGGCCAGACCGTCAACAGCGATCGCCCCCGGTTCCGCTGGACCCAGGCCCCGGGCGCGAGCAGCAGCGTGCTGCAGGTCGCTGCAGAACCGACGTTCACGCAGCCGCTGCAGGAGCAGGCCAGCACCGGTACCGACCTGCGCCTGGCGCAGCCCCTGCCGCCGGGCCAGTACTACTGGCGCGTTGCCTCGCGCGATGACAACGGCCACCAGGGGCGCTATGGACAAGCGCTGCCACTGCAGCTGACCAACGAACCGGTGGACCCTGCCCTGCAGCCGCCCGAGGCGGCGCATGGCCAACTAACCCTGCGCTGGCAGGCCGGCAGCGAAGGCCAGCGCTACCGCGTGCAGGTGGATCGTCGTGGCGACTTCGCCAGCCCGATGCTCGATGAAACCGTCGAGCAGCCCCAGGTCAGCTTCAAGCGGCCATGGAGCGGCACCCTGCACGTGCGCGTGCAGTACATCGACGACGACGGGCACGCAGGCGATTTCTCGCCCGCGCAGCAGGTCAAGCTGCCCTGCCGCCTGTGCTACGGCGCCGGCGGCGGCGGTGCGCTGCTGCTCTGGCTGTTGTTATGAGGCGTTCGCCGCTTCCATGGTCCCGACGGATCGCACTGGCCGTGCTGGCCGGTGTGCTGACGGCCGTGGCCAGCCATGGCCAGTGGCTGTGGCGCCAGGATGAAGCGGCCTACGACGCGATGGTCGGCGGCTGGGACTATCGACCCGACCCCAGCGTGCTGATCATCGCCATCGACGAAGGCAGCCTGCAGCGCATCGGCCAATGGCCATGGCCGCGCTCGGTACATGCGCGCCTGCTTGATCGCCTCACCGACGCCGGCGCTGAACGCATCGCACTGGACCTGATGCTGTCAGAACCCGACCGCCGCGACAGCCGCCAGGACGAAATCCTGGCCGCCGCGATCCGGCGCAATGGCCACGTCGTACTGCCCGTGCTGGCGGCGCCGGCAGCCGGCGACCGCATGGCCGAGGAACTGCTGCCCATTCCACTGATCGCGGCCAGCGCTGCGGCGATCGGCCACAGCGATGTCGAAGTGGATGGCGATGGCGTCGCCCGTGGGGTGTACCTGCGCGCCGGCATCGGCCAGCCGCATTGGCCTGCGCTGGGCCTGGCCCTGGCCGGACTGCCCGCCAGCGCGATCGACGGCCTGCCGGATCCCGAGCCGGAGGTCGATTCCCCCTATCAGTGGCGCCGCGACGATTACGTGCGGGTGCGCTACGCCGGCCCGCCGGAACGATTGCCGCAGGTGTCCTATGCCGACGTGCTCGAGGGCCACGTGGACATGGCGATGCTGCATGGGCGACGCATCGTGGTCGGAATGACCGCCAGCGGCATCGCCCCGCGCCTGCTCACGCCGACCACGCGCGAGTACTGGATGAGCGGCAGCGAGTACCAGGCCAACATCGCCTCGATGCTGCTGCAGGGCAGGCAGATCCACGTCCTGCCACGGTTCTGCCAGGACGCCATCGGTGGCCTGCTGGTGGCGCTGTGCGTGATCCTCCTCGGCCTGCGCCTGCCCTGGCTGACGGCGCTCTGTTCGCTGCCGCTGGCCCCGCTGCTGAGCTGGGCGCTGCTGCGCGCCGGCAACCTGTGGTGGGCACCGGCCAGCGCGATGCTGGGCATCGTGCTGGTGCTGCTGGCCTGGGCGATATGGCGGATCGCGGCCTGGCACCGGCTGGCCAACCGTGATGCGCTGACCGGCCTGGGCAACCGGCTGCGTTTCGAACAGTCGCTGCAGCAGGAATGCGATGCCGCACGGCGCAGCGGCAAGCCGCTCACGCTCGCGCTGATCGACGTCGATCACTTCAAGCACCACAACGACCGTCACGGTCACCAGGTCGGCGATCGCGTACTGCGCGAAGTGGCGCGGCAGATCGCCGCCCACGCGCGTCGCCCGCGCGACAAGGCGGCACGCTACGGCGGCGATGAGTTCGCGCTGGTGCTGCCGGATACGCCGGCCGAGGGCGCGCGGCAGGTGATCGAAGACCTCATCCAGAGCATCCGCGCCCTGCCCGCACCGGGCGAAGGCCATGGCGGCGGCATCACCCTGACCATCGGCGTCTATACCCGCATCCCCAACGGCGAGCTGCAACCCCACCATTTCGTGGAAGGTGCCGACGCGGCGCTGTACCAGGCCAAGGCCAATGGTCGCGACGGCTACGTGATCGACGCCGCAGGGTGACACGCGCCGCGCCGCGCACAGCTACAACATACGCATGCGAATGGTTAGACTTGGGGCCCGCCCTCCGCCCTCGCGATGCACATGAACGCCCGCCTGTTCCGTTTCGGCATCAACCTGTGGCCGCCCTTCCTGTTCACCGGCATCCACGTCACCCGGGTCAGCCCGGACTACCGGCAGATCGACGTCGAGCTGCGCCAGCGCCCCTGGAACCGCAACTACGTGGGCACCCACTTCGGTGGCAGCCTGTTTGCGATGACCGACCCGTTCTGGATGCTGGGCCTGCTGCATATTCTCGGCCGCGACTACTACGTGTGGGACCGCGCCGGCGCGATCGACTTCCTCAAGCCGGGGCGCGGCACCGTGCGCACGTCGTTCCGCATCGACGATGCGCTGCTGGACGAACTGCGCGCCGACGCTGCCGGCGGCGGCAAAGTGCTGCGCTGGTTCAGCAACGATGTGGTCGATGAAAGCGGTGAGGTGGTCGCCCAGGTGCGCAAGCAGGTCTACCTGCGGCTGAAGCCGCACGCACGCTGATCCCGGCCGCATTCCCCCGCATCATCGGCAAGCGCTGGCCGCTACAATGCGCCCATGTCGCTCGAAGCCCCCTCCCTGGTCCCCCGCCCCTCCCTGCAGCGCCTGTTCCTGACCGGCCTGCTGACCCTGCTGCCGATCTGGCTCACCTGGGTCGTGGTCAAATTCGTGTTCGTGCTGCTGTCGGGCATCTCCAGCCCGCTGGTGGTGCCCCTGTCGGAGCAGATCGCGACCAGCTTCCCGCATTATCTGGGCTGGGTGCGCGCGGAGTGGATCCAGAACACCATCGCGCTGCTGGCGACGCTGCTGGTGATCCTGGCCGTGGGCGTGGCCAGCCGCCGCGTGCTCGGCCAGCGCCTGCTGCGCTGGATCGGCGCGGTGATCAAGCGGATCCCGCTGGCCAGCATCATCTACGACAGCGCCAAGAAGCTGCTGGACATGCTGCAGACCGAACCCGGCAGCACGCAGCGCGTCGTGCTGATCGACTTCCCGCACCGCGACATGAAGTCGGTCGGCCTGGTCACGCGGGTGATCAAGGAACACGGTACGGACCGCGAACTGGCAGCGGTGTACGTGCCGACCACGCCGAACCCGACCTCCGGCTATCTTGAAATCGTGCCGGTGGAACTGCTCACACCCACCGACTGGACCGTGGACCAGGCGATGAGCTTCATCATTTCCGGTGGTGCTGTGGCGCCAGCCAGCGTGCCGTTCACCCGCGCGGGCGAACGCACCGAATGAGCACGACGCCGGTCGAGCGCCCGCTGCAGGACCGCGCGGTCCTGCTGTTCATCGTGCTGGCCGCGTTCTTCTGCGGCAATGCCGTGCTGGCCGAGCTGATCGGAGTGAAGATCTTCGCGCTGGAAGACACGCTCGGCATCGACCCGCTGAACTGGAATCTGTTCGGCCAGACCGGATCGTTGAGCTTCACCGCCGGCACACTGCTGTGGCCGGTGGTGTTCATCATGACCGACACCATCAACGAGTTCTTCGGCAAGCGCGGGGTGCGTTTCATCTCGTGGTTGGCGGTGGTGCTGATCGCCTACGGCTTCCTGTTCGCTTTCGCGGCGATCTCGCTGGCGCCGGCCAGCTGGTGGGTCACCTCGATGAACGCCCATGGCGTGCCCGACTACCAGGCCGCGTTCGCCGCGGTGTTCGGCCAGGGCATGTGGACCATTGCTGGTTCGCTGGTGGCCTTCCTGCTCGGCCAGCTGATCGACGTGGCCGTGTTCCACAGGATCCGGCAGGCCACCGGCGAGCGCCACGTCTGGTTGCGCGCTACCGGTTCCACCGCGGTCTCGCAGCTGGTGGACAGCTTCGTGGTGATCTGGATCGCTTTCGTGCTCGGCCCGCAGCAGTGGCCGACATCGCTGTTCCTGGCGGTGAGCAGCGTCAACTACGTCTACAAGATGGGCTTTGCGATCGCCCTGATTCCCCTGCTGTACCTGATGCGCCGTGCGATCACCCGATACCTGGGTGTCGAGCGCGCGGCCGCGCTGCGGGCTGCGGCCGCGGCTGACTGAAGGCCCAGCGGGCGCCAGCTGACTGCGCCCCCGCGCTGGCCGTACGCGGCCGGATCGTGCAAGCTCCACGGTCTGTGTTCCACGGAAGCTCCTGATGCCGTATTCCACCCGCGCCCTGGCCGCCGCCATTGCCGCGTTGTTCCTGTTCAGCGCCGTTCCGTCGGCCGAAGCTGCAAAGAAGAAGGCCAGCCGGCCCGCTGCGACGCAGAGCCGTCCGGCGGCCAAGCCCAAGGCGCGGCCCAGCGCGCGCGCCACCGCACCGGCACGCAGCGCCACCCGCTCCCCCGCGCGCCCGGTCGCCGCCGCCCGCACTGTGCCCAAAACGGTCCAGCTGGAGCGCCTCTATGACGAATACTGGGATGCGTCGATGCGGTTGAACCCGCTGCAGGCGACCTTCCAGGGCGAAACCCGCTACAACGACCAGCTGCCGAACATCCTGTCCGCGGCGTGGCGCCAGCAGTCGCATGACTTCACCGTGGAGTGGCTGGGCAAGGTCGAGAAGATCGGCAGCGACGGCCTGCAGGGCCAGGACCTGCTGAGCTACGAGATCTTCGTGCGCGACGCGCGCGCGACCTTGGCCGCCGAGCCGTATCCCAGCTGGATGATGCCGATCAGCCAGTACTACAACGTCGGCAGCATCATGGCCATTCTCGGTGCCGGCGCGGGTGCGCAGCCGTTCAATACCGTGCAGGACTACGACACCTGGTCGCGCCGCTCGCTGGGCATTCCGGCGCTGTTCGACCAGGCCATCGACAACATGCGCCAGGGCATGAAGGCCGGTGTGGTGCAGCCGCGCGACCTGATGGAAAAAGTGCTGCCGCAGCTGGATGCGGTGATCAAGCCGACCGCCGAGGAAAGCATCTTCTGGTCGCCGATCCGGACCATGCCGGAGTCGATTTCCGCCGAGGACAAGGCGCGCATCAGTGCCGAGTACAAGCGCATGATCGAACTGCGCATCATGCCGTCCTACCGCGCCCTGCGCGGCTTCATCGCCACCGAGTACCTGCCGGCCACGCGGACCAGCAGCGGTCTGGGCGCCCTGCCCAATGGCCAGGCGTGGTACGCCAACCTGATCGTGCAGACCACGGCCAGCGAACAGACACCCGCGCAATGGCATGCGCTCGGCGAACAGCGCGTGCAGGAGCTGCAGGCGCAGATCGCCGCAGTGATGAAGGATGCGAAGCTGCGCGGCACGCCGACCAAGCTTCTGCGCAGCATGCGCAGTGATCGCCAGTTCCAGTATGGCGACGCCAACGCGCTGCTCGGCCGCTACCGCCAGGTGCAGCAGCAGGTCGCCACGCGCCTGCCGCAGGTGCTCGACACGCTGCCGAAGGCTGCCCTGGACATCCGTGCAGTGGAGCCCGAGCGTGCGCTCACCGCGGCCGCGGCCTCCTACCAGCCGACACAGCCCGGCGAGGCCGGGGTGCTGTATGTGAACACCCGCGACCTGCCCAGCCGCAAGCGCTGGAACGTGCCGGTGCAGTACCTGCATGAAGGCATTCCCGGCCACCACGTGCAGCTGGGTCTGCAGCAGGAGCTGGCCAAGCAGCCGCGCTTCCGGCGTGCCGGCGGCGACCTGGCCTTCATCGAAGGCTGGGGCCTGTACTCGGAAACGCTGGGGGAAACGCTGGGCGTCTACACCGATCCCTACGACCGCATCGGCTATCTCTCCTCGCGCCTGCTGCGCGCAGCGCGCGTGGTCGCCGACACCGGCGTGCATGCCCAGGGCTGGAGCAAGCAGCAGGCCGTCGCCTACCTGCAGAAGACCGTGGACATGAGCAGCGATGATGCCAATGCCGAAGTGGAGCGGATCATGGCCCAGCCTGCGCAGGCGCTGTCCAATGTGGCCGGCCTGACGACCCTGCTGGCACTGCGCGACAAGGCCAAGGCACGCCAGGGTGCGGCATTCGACCTGCGCCGTTTCCATGCCGAACTGCTGAAGGACGGCTCGATGCCGCTGGACGTGCTGGAGCGGAAGATGGAACGATGGCTGTCACAACCGCCGGGGGCCGCGCCGGCCCCCTGATCGCCACGGAGCCCTCATGCGTCCCGCCACCGTCGTGTTCGCTGCCGTACTGGCCCTGCTGCGGCAGGCCGCGCCTGCCGCACCGGCGGTGATGCCACCGGATGCGGGCATCGATGGCCTGATGCAGGCCTACGATGGCCAGGTGCCGGGAGCAGCGGTACTGGTGCTGCACGACGGGCAGGCGGTGTTCCGCCGCGGGTACGGCCTGGCGGTGGTCGAAGATGGCACCGCGGTGACCGCGGCCAGCAATTTCCGGCTGGCCTCGGTGAGCAAGCAGTTCACCGCCGCCGCCGTGCTGCTGCTGGTGGAAGAGGGCCGCCTGGGCCTGGACCAGCCAGTGCGACGCTGGCTGCCGGAACTTCCCACTGCGGCGTCCTCCGTCACCCTCCGTCACCTGCTGTCGCATACCAGCGGTCTGCCCGACTATGAGGGCCTGATGGACCCCGCCGACAGCCGCCAGGTGCACGATGCGGACGTGCTGGCGCTGCTCGCACGCGAGGACCGGCTGGATTTCACACCGGGCACTGCGTACCGCTACAGCAACAGCGGATATGCGCTGCTGGCGCTGATCGTCGGGCGCGCGTCGGGCCAGGATTTCGCCACCTTCCTGCAGCAGCGGATCTTCGGCCCGCTGCACATGACCCACACCGTCGCCCACCAGGACGGCGTCGATACGGTCACTGCGCGGGCCTACGGCTACAGCTGGCTCGACGGTCGCTGGCAGCGCACCGACCAGAGCACCACCAGTGCCGTGCTGGGTGATGGTGGCATCTATTCCTCGCTGGACGACCTCGCCCGCTGGGATGCCGCACTGTACGACGACCGCCTGCTGTCAGCCGCATCGCGGCGGGCCATGTTCAGCCCGGCCACCGCAACCACCGAACCGGACGTACCGCATTACGGCTTCGGCTGGCGCCTCAACGGCCGCATGCAGTGGCACAGCGGCGAAAGCATCGGCTTCCGCAACGTCATCCTGCGCTATCCGGACCGGCATCTGACAGTGATCGTGCTGAGCAACCGCAACGACCCCGAACCCTATCCGCTGGCGCTGAAGATCGCCCAGCGCTGGCTGGACATCCTGCAATGACCGACGATCCGACCGCCCTGCTGGGCATCCATCATGCCGCGCTGATCTGCAGCGACTATGCGCGCTCGAAGGATTTCTACGTGCGCATCCTCGGCCTGCGCGTACTGGCCGAGAACCACCGTGCCGCGCGCGATTCGTGGAAGCTGGACCTGGCACTGCCGGATGGCGGCCAGCTGGAACTGTTCTCGTTCCCGTCACCACCGCCCCGGCCCAGCCGCCCGGAGGCACAGGGCCTGCGTCACCTGGCCTTCCGCGTGGCCGCGCTGGAGCCATTCATCCAGCGCCTGGCCAGCTGCGGCGTGGACTGCGAACCGGTCCGCGTGGACGAATACACCGGCCGCCGCTTCACCTTCTTCGCCGACCCGGACGGCCTGCCGCTGGAACTCTACGAAGTCGGCTGATGGCTCGGGGTCAGATCCCTTTTCCATCGGGAAAGGATCTGGCCCCACTCACCTGCTCGACCCGGCACCCCCTTCCCCATACCCCGCCGAATGGGTATACAGTCGGCGTGTACCGGCACCGTGCCGGAATGAACCCTGGGAGGGGACCATGCGCAAGACCTTCAAGACCCTGCTGCTGGCGCTGCCGCTGTGCCTGGCGGCGCTCTCGGCGCAGGCCGCCGATGGCGCGGCCGGCCGCTGGAAGACCATCGACGACAAGACCGGCCAGGTGAAGTCCATCGTCGAGATCAGCCAGGCCGCCAACGGCACGCTGTCCGGCAAGGTGGTGGACATCCTGCACTCGGACAAGGGTCCGAACCCGGTCTGCGATGGCTGTGAGGGTGCCAACAGGAACAAGCCGGTGAAGGGCATGACCATCCTCTGGAACCTGAAGGCCGACGGCGCCAGCAAGTGGTCCGGCGGCACCATCCTCGACCCCGCCAACGGCAAGACCTACAAGTCGAAGATGGAACTGCAGCCGGGTGGCAACAAGCTGGACGTCTCCGGCTGCATCGCCTTCATCTGCCGGGCGCAGACCTGGGTACGCGAGTAAGCCACCGGCCTGTCCGCGCATACCCGTGACCCGGCCCCGGCCGGGTCACCTCGTTGCGGGCATGCGATAATCTGCGGTTCCCCTCGGCTTCACCCCGCGACCATGACCCGTACCGCGCTCGTCACCACCGCCCTGCCCTACGCCAACGGCCCGCTGCATCTGGGCCATCTGGTCGGCTACATCCAGGCCGACATCTGGGTGCGTGCACGGCGAATGAGCGGCGGCAGGACCTGGTTCGTCTGCGCCGATGACACCCATGGCACGCCGATCATGCTCGCAGCCGAGAAGGCCGGGGTAACCCCGGAGGCCTTCATCGCCAGCATCCAGGCCAGCCATGAACGTGATTTCGCCGAATTCGGCGTGGCCTTCGATCACTACGATTCGACCAATTCGGCAGCCAACCAGGCGCTGACCGAGGCGTTCTACCTGAAGCTGGAAGCGGCCGGCCACATCAGCCGCCGTTCGGTGGCCCAGTTCTACGACCCGGCCAAGGGCATGTTCCTGCCGGACCGCTACATCAAGGGCATCTGCCCGAACTGCGGCAGCGCCGACCAGTACGGCGACAACTGCGAAGTCTGTGGCGCCACCTACAGCCCCACCGATCTGAAGGAGCCGAAATCGGTGATCTCCGGCGCTACGCCCGAGATCCGGGATTCGGAGCACTTCTTCTTCGAGGTCGGCCGCTTCGAGGGCTTCCTGCGCGAATGGCTGGCCGGCGACGTCGCGCTGCCCGGGGTGAAAGCCAAGCTGGTGGAGTGGCTGGACGCGGAGGGCGGCCTGCGCGCGTGGGACATCTCGCGTGACGCGCCGTACTTCGGCTTCCAGATCCCGGGCCATCCGGGCAAGTACTTCTACGTCTGGCTGGACGCGCCGATCGGCTACCTGTCCAGCTTCCAGACCCTGTGCGGCACGCTCGGCGAGGATTTCCAAGCCCACCTGCGCGCCGGCACCGCCACCGAGCTGCACCACTTCATCGGCAAGGACATCGTCAATTTCCATGGCCTGTTCTGGCCGGCGGTGCTGCACGGCACCGGCCACCGCGCGCCGACCCGCCTGCACGTCAACGGCTATCTGACCGTTGACGGCGCCAAGATGAGCAAGTCGCGCGGCACCTTCGTGATGGCGCGCACCTTCCTCGATGCAGGACTGGAACCGGAAGCGCTGCGCTACTACTACGCGGCCAAGTCCGGCGGTGGCGTCGACGACCTCGACCTGAACCTGGGTGACTTCGTCGCCCGCGTCAACGCTGATCTGGTCGGCAAGTTCGTCAACCTGGCCAGCCGCTGCGCGGGCTTCATCAGCAAGCGTTTCGACGGCCTGCTCGCCGCGCAGCTGCCCGATGCCGCCCAGTACCAGCGCTTCATCGACAGCCTGGCGCCGATCCGCGAAGCCTACGAGCGCAACGATCCGGCGGCGGCGATCCGCCTGACCATGACCCTGGCCGACGAAGCCAACCGCTACATCGACGACGTCAAGCCGTGGGTGATCGCCAAGCAGGAAGGCGCCGACGCGCAGCTGCAGGCCGTGTGCAGCCAGGGCCTGAACCTGTTCCGTGTACTGGTCACCGCACTGAAGCCGGTACTGCCTTCCACCGCCGCCCAGGCCGAGGCGTTCCTGGCCGCGCCAGTGGCCGACTGGACCGACCTGGCGCAGCCGCTGCTGGCCCATCGAATCGCTGACTACACCCCACTGTTCACCCGTATCGACCCGAAGAAGATTGACGCCATGATCGACGCCTCCAAGGACACCCTGCAGCCGACCGCCGCTGCCCCCGCCGCCAAGGCCGACGCTGCCAAGTCGGCGGCTGCCGTGCCGGCCAGTGCCGCAACGGCCAGCGCCGAGGCACCGGCCTACATCGGCATCGACGACTTCGCCAAGCTCGACCTGCGCATCGGCAAGGTGCTGGTGTGCGAGTTCGTGGAGGGTTCGGACAAGCTGCTGCGCTTCGAGCTGGATGCCGGCGAACTGGGCAAACGGCAGATCTTCTCCGGCATCCGTGCCAGCTACGGCGAGCCGGAAGCGCTGGTCGGCCGCAGCGTCGTGTTCATCGCCAACCTGGCCCCGCGCAAGATGCGCTTCGGCCTGAGTGAAGGCATGATCCTGTCGGCAGGTTTCGATGGTGGCGCGCTGGCGCTGCTGGACGCCGACAGCGGCGCGCAGCCGGGCATGCCGGTCCGCTGATGCACTGCGCGGGCGCGGCCACGGCGGCGCCCAGCGGTCACGGCAACGACGGGACGCACCACGGGAGGCATCGGAATGGAACTGGCGCTGTTCGACTTCGACCATACCGTCACCACCTGCGATACCTATGGCCGCTTCCTGCGCCGCGTGGCCACCGCCGAGCAGCTTGCGCAGGCGTGGTGGAAGGTGGGTCCGTGGCTGGCAGCGTACCGGCTGAAACTGATCTCGGCCGAACGCATCCGCGCCCGCGTCACCCGCCTCACCTTCAGCGAGCGCCACGCCGACGACATCGCAGCGCTGGCCACCGGCTTCTCGCGCGAGTTCCTGCCCGAGGTGGTGCGCCCGGAAATGCTGGAACAGATCCGCTGGCACAAGGAACAGCAGCACACCGTGGTGGTCGTGTCCGGTTCGCTGGATCTGTACCTGCGTCCCTGGTGCGAAACGCTGGGTCTTGAACTGATCTGCAACCGCCTTGAAAGCCGGGACGGACGCCTGACCGGCCGGTACCACGGCGGCGATTGCGGTCCTCGCAAGGTCGAGCAGATCCGTCGCCGTTTCGATCTGTCGCGTTACACGCGCATCCACGCTTATGGCGACAGCGCAGAGGACCGGCCGATGCTGGCCCTCGCCCACGAACGTTGGTTCCGTGGCAAACCCCTGAAATGATCCATACGCGCAGCCTTCGCCACGCATGAGCCTGATTCCGCCGCTGACCGAACGCCTGGACCGACTGTTGCCGCAGACGCAATGCGGACAATGCGGCTATGACGGTTGCCGCCCCTATGCGCAGGCGATGGCGCGCGGCGAGGCGGGCGTGGACCGCTGCCCGCCGGGCGGCGATGCGGGCGCGCGTGCACTGGCCCAGGTACTGGGTGTGCCGGCACTGCCGTTTGATCGTACGCGCGGCGAACACAAGGCGCCGCAGGTTGCGGTGATCGTCGAGGCCGACTGCATCGGCTGCACCAAGTGCATCCAGGCCTGCCCGGTGGACGCGATCGTCGGCGGCGCGAAGTACATGCATACCGTGATCGCCGACCTGTGCACGGGCTGCGAGTTGTGCATTCCACCGTGTCCGGTGGACTGCATCGTGCTGCGGGAACGGTAGCGGTGCCAGCTCCCTTCCGGCAGGAAAGGGAGCTGACACCCGCCCGCCGTTACGGCACGGCCGCCGTCACCACGATCTCGACCTTCCACTCGGCGTGTGCCAGCTTGGCTTCGACCGTGGCGCGGGCCGGGGTCGCACCCTCGACCACCCATTCGTCCCATGCCTTGTTCATGCCGTCGAAGTCGGCCATGTCGGCCAGGAACACTTCCGCGCGCAGCACATGCTGGCGATCACTGGCCACCAGTGCCAGCAGCTTGTCGATCTCGGCCAGCACCTGCCGGGTCTGTCCGGTGATGTCCTGGCTGGTGTCCTCCGGAATCTGGCCGGAGAGGTAGGCAACCTTGTTGTACACGGTCATTTCGGACATGCGCGGTCCGACGTCGTAACGCTCCATCATGGGCGTGGCTCCTGCGGGTGATCAGGCCTGCATTGTCCTCCAAACCGGCGGCGGGTGGGGCTCCTGCACCACCGCTGTTCAAATGCCTTCGAGAGGCGCACGATGCGCCACGCCCGCGTTGACACCGCCCTCGCCCTCCCTGCCGCACCCTTGCGCCGATGACCGTCCCTTCCGATCCCGCAACCGCTCCGTCCATCCCGGTCTGGAAGCGGCTGCTTACCATCTTCGTTCCCCTGCTGATCCTGGCCCTGGCCCTGCATGGCCTGGCCGGCGAGTTCGACGAACATGGCTACCGCGCCATCCGCCAGGCGTTCCATGCACTCAGCGCAACGCAGATCGCACTGACCGTGACACTGGGCCTGGCCAGTTATGCCTGCCTGATCGGCTTCGATGCCATCGGCCTGCGACGCAGCGGCATCCGTGTGCATCCCGCGCGCATCGGCATCACCGCGTTTCTCGCCCACACCCTGGGCCAGACCGTCGGCTTTGCGGCCTTGACCGGCGGCGCGGTGCGCCTGCGGGGCTATCGCGGTGCCGGGCTGGATCTGGCCCAGATCGGCCAGGTCGTGCTGATGAGCACGCTCGGTTTCATGTTCGGTGCATGGCTGTTGATCGGCCTGGCGTTATGCCTGGAACCCTCAGCGGCGGCGCTGGCGCTGCCGTTGGATTCCGGCGCCGTGCGCGCGGTCGGCATTGCCGCCCTGCTCGCCTATCTGGCCACGGTGCTGCTGGTCGGCCGCAGCGGACGCCAGTTCCGTGTGTTCGGCCACGCCCTGTGGCTGCCCGACCGGCTGACCATGCTCGGCGTCACCGCGCTCAGCGTGATCGAACTGGTGCTGGCCAGCGCAGCGTTCTACGTGCTGCTTCCGGACTCCACGCCCACCGGGCTTCCCGGCTTCGTCGGCCTGTACCTGGTGGCGGTGCTGGCAGGCCTGGTCTCGACCGTTCCGGCCGGCCTGGGCGTGTTCGAGTGGAGCCTGCTCAAGCTGCTGCCGCAGGTGGCACCGGCGGCGGTGCTGGCGGCCGCGCTGATCTACCGCGTCACCTACTACGTCCTGCCGCTGCTGCTGGCCACCGTGCTCGCGCTTGCGCCTGCACTGCGGCGACCGCTGCGGGCCAGCGCCGGCGCCACCCGCGCCGGCTGGAACGCGCTGCGCCCCTGGCTGCCGCAGATCATCGCGCTGGCGGCTTTCAGCATCGGCGCCGCCCTGGTCATCGATGGCACCTTGCCGACCCCGCGTCGCCATCTGCTCAATGCATCGCTGCCGATCCTGGAAACATCGCACCTGATCGGCAGTCTTGGCGGTGTCGCCCTGCTGCTGATCGGCCAGGGCCTGGCCCGGCGCAGCCACGCCGCGTGGATGCTGGCGATGGCGGTCTGCGTGATCACGCCGCTGCCGCTGTGGCTGCGCGGCGGTCAACCGTTGATCGCGGTATCGGCCGTACTGGTCGCGATGGCACTGTGGGCCGCACGCCGTGAGTTCTACCGCCAGGGTGCGCTGCTGGATGAGGCGTGGTCGTGGCCATGGTTGCGCAACCTGGGGCTGGTCCTGGTCGCGGTCACCTGGCTGCTGTTCTTCACGTACAGCCATGTCGAGTACCAGAACGAACTCTGGTGGCAGTTCGCACTGTCCGGCAACGCACCGCGTGCGCTGCGTGCGCTGCTGGTGGTAGCCATCGCCCTGGTGATGTTCGGCCTCGCCCGCCTGCTGCACAGCACGCGCAGCCCGCTGCCGGCCGCTGACGAAGCCACGCTGCAGGCGTTGGCACCGGTGCTGGCCAGCGCCACCGACACCCAGGCCTGCCTGGTGCTGACCGCCGACAAAGCAGTGCTGCGCGACGATGCCCGGCAGGGCTTCGTGATGATGCAGCGCTACGGCGGCTCGTTGATCGCGATGGGTGATCCGGTCGGCCCGCCGGAGGTCGCACGTGCGTTGATCTGGCGTTTCCGTGAGGAAGCCGACCGCCTCGGCCTGCGCCCGGTGTTCTACCAGGTGGGCGAAGCCTACTGGCAAACCTATCTGGATCTCGGCCTGGGCCTGGTCAAGCTGGGCGAGGAAGCGATCGTGCCGCTGCACGACTTCGGTCTGGAAGGCCGCGAACGCGCCGACCTGCGCCAGGCATGGAACCGCGGCAAGCGCAGTGGCCTGTCGTTCCGGGTGGCGCCGGTGGAAGAGGTCCCCAGCCTGCTGCCACGCCTGCATGCGATCTCCAATGCCTGGCTGGAAGACAAGTCCGGTGACGAAAAAGGATTCTCGCTGGGCAGCTTCGATCCCGATTACCTGGTGCGTTTCCCGGTCGCGCTGGTCGAGGCCGAAGGTCGGATCGTCGCCTTCGCCAACCTGTGGCAGGCGCCAGCCGGTGCCGAGCTGTCGGTGGACCTGATGCGGCACGTCAACGACGCGCCGAAAGGCACGATGGATTTCCTGTTCATCGAACTGTTCCTGTGGGGCCGGGCGCAGGGCCATGCGCGTTTCTCGCTGGGCATGGCGCCGCTGTCTGGGCTGGCCCAGCATCGCCTGGCGGGCCGCTGGAATCGTCTTGCCGGCCTGCTGGCACGGCATGGTGAGCGCTTCTATGGCTTCAGTGGCCTGCGCCGCTTCAAGTCGAAGTTCGATCCGCAGTGGCGCCCGCGCTACCTGGCGGCGCCCGGTGGCATGCACCTGCCGGCAGCCCTGCTGGACGCCACCCGCCTGATTTCGCTGGATCCACGCCGCGGCTGAGCCACCCGACCGCCGGGCATGGCCCGGCGCTGCTCCTGCAGGCGTGTGCTGATTACGTGCCGCCCTTGAGGATGACCTCGGCCAGACGATCGTAGTCGCCACCGAAATGGTGGTCGCCAGGCAACCGGATCCTGCGCACGCCCTCGTTCGCAGGCAGGTCCGGACACAGCGCGTCCTCATCCTTGTCGCCATAGACGCACAGGGTCTTGGCCGCCGGCAGCCTGGCCACTTCCGGCGCGATCGGCAGGCCATCGCCGCCACCGCCCAGCCAGTTGCTGACATGGAACTCGAAATCGGCCTTCCGCCCCACGGAGAGCAGCACGATGCGCTCGAGTGCTTCGCGGCTGCCGGCATCGAGCTGGTTGATGGTGGCCGGCAGCACGTCGGCGCCCTGCGAGAAGCCGATCAGCATCACCTTGTCGCGCCGCCATTGCTGGCGGTAGTGGTCGATGATCTTCTGCAGGTCAGCGGCAAACCCCTCCGGCGTGCGTTCGCTCCAGAAATAACGCAGCGAATCGATGCCCACCACGGCCACGCCGTGTTCGGCCAGCGACGAGGCCACGTCCTTGTCCAGTCCCGCCCAGCCGCCATCACCGGAAACGAAGATCGCCAGCGTATCGCCGTCACCGTGCGCGGGGACTTCCACCACGGGCAGGCCCTTCAACGCCGCCGGCGGCGGTGCCAGGCTGATGCCGGCCTGCGCACCGATCACCCGCGCGGCAGCCACCAGTCCCGGCGTGGCATCGCCGCGGGCGCTGCGCTTGAATCCGCGCGCCATCGCGACCTGCTGCACGAACGGACCCGCGCCCTGGCCCCTGCAGCCCATATCGCCGATGGCATTCAACCAGGGAAAGTTCAGTTCGGCCGGTTGCAGCCGCCCCTGCTTGACGCCGTCTCCGCAGACCATGCGTTCGTGGGCATGGTCGGGACAGAAGCCGGAGGTCAGCAGGCCGGCGAACACCTGGGTGTCGGCCTGTGCGGCCAGGCTGTAGGCCAGCTCGGCACCCTCACCATCGCCGCCGACCAGCGGCAGGTGATAACCCGGCAGGTGCAGGAACGCCTGCACCCAGCGCGAGAAATTCTCGACGTCGCCAGCACCGAACGAACAGGTGCTGTCGCCTTCGCGTTCAAGCACGCCCCGCAGGTGCGCCACATCCACCGCCGCCACCAGCGCACCGTCGGCACGCAGTGCTTCGATCGGCGCCAGGCTGGCAGCGCCATAGGGACCTTCGTGGAACCAGATCACCACCCGCTGCGGCACTCCCACCGGCAGATGCACGGGCACCTGCTCGAATCGGCCATGGCTGACCTGCTGCACGGATGCCGCGGCCACCGCCGGCAACGCCGCCAGTGCCATCACCAGTCCCATCGCCCTGCCCAACCCTGCACGCGTCATGTCGCAACCCCAGTGGAATGCGCACACGATACGCCGCCACCGCGTGCACGACACGTACCGGTCACGGCCGTTCGCCGGGCCCGCGGCCAGGGTTCAGGCGCGCGTGCGCGCCAGACCGCGCCGGTACAGGGTGACGGCCAGCCAGAGCAGCCAGCCGACGATCACGGCGATCACCAGCTTCTGCCCCAGCCCGCGCGGCGGCCCGTCACGCCAGAGCACATGCAGCCACAGCAACGCGAAGGCCAGCCAGGCCCAGCCCCACAGCAGGGCAGCACTGCGCTGCCAGCCCGGCTCGCGACGCAGGTACCACGCCTGCAGCAGCATGCCGACGCTGGCACACAGGAAGGCCGTGTTGGCAGCCACGCCATGCACCAGCGGCGCCAGCAGCGGCGTCGCCTGCGGCAGCCAGCTGTCGCCGATGGCGACCGTCGCCAGGCCCACGGCGGACACGGTGAACAGCAGCGGCGCGGCCGCGCTGCGGCGGGGCCCCACGCTGTGACGATAGAGCGCGATGCCGAGCGCGGCGATCGCCACCGCCAGCAGGCAGTAGGCGGCGCGCAGCGCCAGACCCCAGGGACCGTGCAGGTACAGGCTCAGGGTCGCGCGCATCCAATCCAGATCAGCGCGCGCGAACTGCGTCCACAGGGCCGTCGCCACGAACAACAGGAGCGCCACCAGGGCCAGCAGCGCAGCCGGACGCGCTCCGGTCATGGCGTGGCCTCCGGGTGGCGCGCCTTCCATTCGGCCAACGCCTTGCGGTAACGCTGCAGCTCTTCGGCATACAGATCGAGTACGCACAGCGGGCAGCCGCTGCCGCAGCACTCGTTGGGACCAGGTTCTTCCGGTGCGGTCGGCCGGGGATCAGGATCGGGAACGGACACGGTGGGCGGCGCTACCTTGCAGATGCAGGCCGCCAGTGTAACTGCCCCGCTCAGGTGTCCAGCCGGCGGCGCAGGTTCGCGCGTGCCGCGGCATCCAGGCGCTGGTGGAAGAAGTCGCTGAGGAAGATCCGCGGTGCGCGCAGCAGCCCCTGCAGGAAGCGGCGGCGGCCGGCGCGGTACAGGAAACCCGGGACCACCCGCTGGTACTCCTCGGCCACGCCACGATCGTAGGCATCGAACACCGGTGCAGGCGCGCCCAGGATCGCCATGTCGCAATCCAGGAACAGCGCCGCTTCGGCGTCGACATCCGCAGGACCGAGTTCGCCATGACGGGCAGTCAGCAGGATCAGCTGCTCGACGCGGGCGGCGTCGATGCCCGCCAGCGCAGGCTCCTGCGCGATGGCCTGCACGGCCAGTGCCGCCGAGCGTGCCTCGTTGTCCTTGCGTCCCGCCTCGTAGACCGCATCGTGGTAAAGCGCGGCCAGAAAGACCTCGGCGGGCTGCCGCCAACCCGGTCCATCGGCGACGTCCTGGCAGTGCTGCAGCACCGCGCGCACGTGGCCGAAGTGATGGTACGCGCGTGGCGGCGTGGCATATCGGTCCTGCAACGCCTGCCACTGCGCCGGATCGAGCGGGATCGGGGCGAAGTCCATGCCGGCATGATCCCGCCAGACGCCCCGGCCAGCAAGCTGGACAATAATTCACCACGCACTCACAGCCGCCGTCCGGCAAGGGCGGAGCACAGTTGTCCACAGCTTTGCCGAGCGCTGGTCCACATCGCCTGTGGATGACCGCGCCGCCGACCGGCGGTCGATGCACGGGCGCACGGGCAGGACTACACTCGGCGGCAGGCGGATGCGCCCGCCGCTGCCGGGAATTGCCATGCAACGTCCTGCCACCCGATTCCTGCTGCTCGCCCTGCTCGCGCTGGCGGCGCCGGCCGCCGTTGCCCTGGACGGTCCTGCCGCCGCACCGGCCGCTCAGTACCGCCCCGCCCCAGCGAGCGTGCCGACCGCAGACGAAGTGCTGGCGATTCCGCCGGCGCTGCGCGCGATGCTGACCCGACAGGTGATCGCGCGCAGCCACTCGCGCGACCAGCGCCTGCAGGCCCTGGTGGAGATGATCTTTGATCGGCAGGGACTGGATCTGCAGTACGACGCCGACGCGACCTATACCGTCGGCGAAGTCTGGCAGTACCGCCGCGCCAACTGCCTGGCATTCACGCTGCTGTTCGTGTCGCTGGCACGCGAGGCCGGCATCCAGGCCCGGGTGCAGGAAGTCGGCAGCGTGGTGTCCTGGTATCAGGAGCAGGACCAGGGCGTGGTCTACAGCGTCGGCCACGTCAATGCCGGGGTCGACGTCGGCGGCCGCTTCGGCACGGTCGATCTGGACCGCAACGTGCTGTACGACCGCCACGGCCCGCAGCCGATCGACCGTGCCCGTGCGTTGGCGCACTTCTACAACAATCGTGGCGCCGAACGCATGGCCAGCGACGATCTGGATGGTGCCCGGGTGTTCTTCGATGCAGCGGTCGCGCAGGACGCGCGATTCGCACCGGCCTGGAACAACCTGGGCGTGCTGGACAACCGGAAGGGAGACACCGCCGGCGCACGTCGTGCGCTGGAAATGGCATTGCGCCTGGACGGCCGTCAGGATGCGGCACTGAACAACGCCAGTGCGCTTTACCGGCGGTTGGGCCTGGTGGCAGCAGCGCAGCAGCTGGAGCGCCGCCTGCGCGCCGTACAGCGCGAGGATCCGTTTACCCAGTACATGCTCGGGGCCCGCGCCGAACGCGCGGGCGACCTGGCGGAGGCCATCCGCTGCTACCGCCGGGCCGTGCGCCTGTACGATGCCGCACACCAGTTCCATTTCGGCCTGGCGAGGGTGTACTTCCTCGCCGGCCAGCTGGCCCGCGCCGACAAGGAACTGACACGGGCCCAGGAACTCGGCGGGGCGCCGCAGCGGGCCCGCTACCAGGCCAAGCTGGACAGCCTGGCCCGCTGGCGGGCGCAGCAGCAGGCCAGGCGCTGAGGGCCCGTCAGGCCTTCTTGAGGAAGCAGGTTTTCAGCACCAGCCCCTTGATCTTGTCCGAGTTGCCTTCGATGTGCTCCGCATCGTCCTCGACCAGCCGGATGTTGCGGATCACCGTGCCCTGCTTGAGCGGAATCGAGGAGCCCTTGACCTTCAGGTCCTTGATCACGGTCACGGTGTCGCCGGCCTGCAGGGTGTTGCCGTTGCTGTCACGCACGACCAGCGCCTGCCCCGCGCCCTCCTCGGCGGTCCATTCGAAGCCGCAATCGGCGCAGATCCACAGCGCGCCATCGGCATAGGTGTTTTCCAGGGTGCACTGCGGACAAGCGGGAACGGACGACATTGCAAGTACCTCAAAATGAATCAACGGCCGCCATTGTAACCGCCCGCTCTTTTCACCCGTTTTCCCGCGGCCGCTCCCCCTGCCCGCCCGAGATGGCCGGCAGGCGCTTGCAGCGGACCGCAAACTGCAGCAGAGTGCGCGGCCCTTGTCCGTCCCTGGAATTCCGCATGCGCCTCGGCATCGACTTCGGTACCAGCAATTCTGCCGCCGCCATCGTGCACGAGGGCCGCCTGTTGCCGATCCGCTTCGGCGATGCCGAACAGTTCCGCACCAGCGTCTATTTCCCAGGCGTGGTACCCGATCCGGACGACTTCCAGCCCGATGCCAGCCAACAGCATGCGCTGGAGCAGATGATCGACAGCGCGGCGCGTGCCGCCCGCGCTGCCGGCCAGGAGCGCCCGCCGCAGGCACTGCGCCGCGAAGCACTGCGCGCACTGCGCCGCGAATGGATGGAAGCCCGTGCCCGCGAAGCGCGCAGCGCCAGCGACCTGCTGCAGAACGCGATCTACGGCGATGACGCGCTGGAAGCCTATTTCGAGGAGCATGAAGGCAACCTCGTGCAGAGCCCCAAGTCGATGCTCGGCTACAACCTGCACCCGCGCGCGAAGCAGACCATCACCGGCATTGCCGCGCATATCCTTGAGCACATCCGCCTGACCGCCAGCGCGCAGCTCGGCCAGCCGCTGCGCACCGCCCTGCTCGGCCGCCCCGTGCAGTTCCGCAGCTCGATCGGCGAGGCCGGCAACGCGCAGGCGCTGGACATCCTGCGCGAGGCGGCGGCGCAGGCCGGCTTCGACCGCATCGATTTCCTGGAAGAACCTGCCGCAGCGGCGATGCACTATCACGCCGGAAGCGCGACACGGCACCAGGCCGTGATCGTCGACATCGGCGGTGGCACGACCGACATCGCCCATGCCGAAGTGGGGGGACCAGTACCCCCGCATATCCACCGTGCCTGGGGCATCGCCCGTGGCGGCACCGACATCGACCTGGCCCTGAGCCTGTCCAGCTACATGCCGCTGTTCGGTCGTGGCATCACCCGCGTGCCCGCCCACCACTACGTGGAAGCCGCCACCGTGCAGGACATGACCCGCCAGCGCGACTTCCGCCAGCACAACTACGATGCGGTCGACGCACCCTGGGGCCCGCGCCTGCAGGCACTGCAGGACACCGGCAACACCGCGCGCCTGTACCGTGATGTCGAGCGCGCCAAGATCGCCCTGAGCAGTTCTGCCACGCACCGCAGCACGCTGGACTACATCGGCCGCGACCTGCACGCCGACAGCAGTGCCGAGGGCTTGGCCAGTGCGGCCAATGGCTACCTGGAACAGATCCGCACGCTGCTCGCCCAGGTGCGCAGCGACATCGGCGGCGACCCGGACGCGGTGTTCCTGACCGGTGGCATGTCCCGTGCGGGCTACCTGCGCCAGGCCGTGGCGGAGGCGTTTCCGGGTGCCCGGATGGTCTACGGGGAGCCTTCACTCGGGGTGGTACAAGGCCTGGCGCTGGCCGCAGCCAGCCGGGATTAACAAAACGTTACGCAGGGTTTGCTACCCTCGGTAGGCTTGATCCACAGCTGTACCTTCCATCGGCCCTGCCGGTGTGTGTTCCGGGTGCAGCGCGGCCCGCCACGCGGGTCTTGCGGCCGTGCCTTCCTGGCTCGTTCATGGCCGCGCATCACCCGAGCCGCCATCGAGACCCGCTTTGGGCACCCGCCAGGCCCCTGTGGCCTTACAACCTGACGCCGCACCTGCACCCATCGACTGCCGCCGTTGTGACGCGGTCTGTTGCCGGCTGCCGGTACTGCTGCAGCCCGGCGACCACGTGCCCGGCCAGTTCCTCGCGCGCGACGCCCACGGCCGGGCCGTGATGGCGCGCAACGAGGAAGGCTGGTGCGCGGCGATCGATCCCTATCACCTGCGCTGCACGATCTATTCGCAGCGCCCGGCGATCTGCCGCCAGTTTTCGATGGGCGGCGATGACTGCCGCCGCGAGCGGCAGGATTACCTGCGCCAGGCCGATGCCTGTGCGCTTTCCTCCCCTTCCACCTGACAGGAGCAACCATGCCCCGCAAGGCAAAGACCCCCGCGAAGGCTAACAACAGCATCCGTAGCGAACGCAAGGGTGCAGCCGCCAGTACTGTGGTCAGCAGCGACTCGATCGCGTCTGACCTGGCCGCGTTCCGCAAGGCCGGTGGCAAGATCGAAGTGCTGGGTACGACCTGGGCGCTGAAGAAAGCCAGCTGACCCTCCCTGACCGCGGCGGCGCTGCCGCCGCGGCCTGCCGGTCGATGCTCAGCGGTCCAGTCGGACCCGCACGCTGCCCGAATGCGACTGGATGCGGATATCGCCGTCACCGCCCCCCAGCCGCGTGTCGAGATTGCTGCCCGGCCCATAACGCGGCCGCTCCACCGTGCCGGCATCACTGTTGATCGAGCCGCTGAAGCTGTTCACCGACAGCTGCGCCGATACGGTCCGCGGCAACCGCAGATTGACCGATGCGCTCACCGATTCGACGTTGATGCGCCCCCCCGGCGCCAGACCGGCAGCGGCCAGTTCGATGCTGCCTGACACCGTCTCCACCGCCAGGCGCTGGATGCGCCCCGCATCGACATCCACGCGTCCGGACACGGTCTGCGCACCGATGTCGCCGGACACGCCTCCCCCCGCGTCAATGCGGCCGCTGACGGTGTTCACGTCCAGCCGCGGCGTCTGCAGGCGGGCAGTGACGCTGCCGCTGACCGTGTTGAGCTTGGTGTCGCCGCTGCGGCCTGCCGCGGACAGGCTGCCGCTGACCGTATCGGCCTGCAGCCGACGCACATCGATGCCACTGATGTCCTGGCTCGCACTGACGGTGCTGAGCAGCAGTTCCGCCGAGCGTGGCACGTTCAGCACCAGGGTGGCCCCGCCATTGTTGCTGCGGCGTGGATATTCCACCTCCCACCGCACGCGGTTGGCACTCTTCTCCTGACGCAGCTGCAGGCCGTCGCTGAGGCTGCCGGTGAGCTGGACCTCGTTGCGGTCCCAGCCGCGCACGGTGACCTTGCCGGCCACGTTGCTCAGTTCAATCCGGCCACCGGTGGCGAGTGCATGGCGTTCGTCGACGCGCGTGTTGGCCAGTGCCACAGCCGGTACCAGCAGCAGCGCGGCGCAGCAGAAAAGAAGGGGTCGCATCATGGGTCTCCTCAGGTTGTCAGTCCGGCGGCGGCCTGCGCCGCCTGCCGGGTCAGTTCCAGCCGCAGCGCATAGGTGCGCTTGAGCTGTCCAAGCAGGTGCGGCGCACGTGGATCCTGCGCCATCGCCGCGCGGATCTGCTCCGCGCTGCGGTCGAGTTCGTGCAGGGCCGGTTGCCACTCCGCTGCCCCACCCTGCGGCAGGGAGGCCACCGCCTGCTGGTACTGCTCGGTCATCGCTGCGGCCTGCAGCTGCAGCCCGGAAGGCGCCGGCGTGGCCTGCGGCGGCTGCCACCACGGTGCCACCGCGTAGACCGCCAGGCTGGCGGCCAGCGCCGCGCCCACCGGCAGCCACCAGCGCCGTCGCGGACGCGGCGTCATCGCCACCACCGTGCCTGCTGCCGGGAGCGGTCCGGGGGCGGACCCGCGCGGTGGCAGGCTGGCCGACAGCCGCGCCCAGCCGTCCTCCGGAACGCTGCGCTCGCGGGGCAAGGCGCGCAGGCGCGCGAGCAGGTCGTGGTCGTAGTCGGGGTCGTTCATCGTCATGTCATGTCTCCCAGCCGTGCACGCAGCAAGCCACGCGCACGATGCAACTGTGCCTTGGAACTGCCGACAGCCATCTGCAGCTGCTCGGCGATTTCCTGGTGTTTCCAGCCTTCGATGTCGTGCAGCACCAGCACCGCCCGCGCCCGCGGGGGCAGCGTCGCCAGCGCACGTTCCAGGTCGCGCTCCGTGCCGGCGCAGCGGTCATGCACGGCCAGCTCCGGTACACCACCGTCCACGTCATCCAGGCTGTCGTGATCGTGTCCTCCCGCCCGGCCGCGCAGTTCCATCAGCGCGGCATTGACCCCGAGACGATGCAGCCAGGTCGACAGGCTGCTTTCGAAACGGAACCCGGGCAGTGCCTTCCACGCCTGCAGGAACGCTTCCTGCAGCGCATCCTCCGCACGTGCCTGCTGGCCGCCACACAGCCTCCACAGCACGGCGAACACCCGTGGCGCATGGCGTCGATACAGCAGTTCGTAGGCCGCTGTATCGCCACCGGCTGCCGCCCGTACCAGGGCAGGTTCGTCGACGGCGTCGGAGGCAGCAGGCGGTGCGGGCATGGTGGTGTCGAGCATAGTCCTTGGATGCGCCAGTCCCGCAGAAGGTTTAGATCCGATTCCTGCCAGGCACGATGCAACCTTTTCGGCGGCCGCTGCATCCATGGAGGGTCCTTCGTGAAATACCGTCCGGGAGCCCGCCATGTCCAGCCCATCGTGTGCCGCCCTGCTGGCCGTCGCTGCCTGCGTCGCGCTGCAGGTGCTTGGCCTGTCGCTGCAGCTCCACCCCGAGCGCGGCCGGGCCTGCCTGCAGCAGCAGCGCCAGGAGCTGGTGTGCCTGGCGTGGAGGCCGATGGTCGAATCGCCGGCACGTGCCGGGTAACATCGGCGACCACCACCGCTACCTGCTGTCGCCCCATGATGTTGTCGCTGAAGGATCACCTGCCGGCCTGGACCCATCCCTGGCTGCACAACATGGGCATCGCCCTGCAGATCGCGCTCGTCCTGCTGGCCGCCTGGCTGCTGCGGCTGCTGGCGCGCCGCCTGATCCGCCGCTTCGCCGACCACTACACCCTGCCGCCGGAAATGGTGATGGGCGCGCGCCGCATCACCAGTTTCGTGGTCTATTTCAGTGCACTGCTGTACATCCTGAGCCTGCTGGGGGCCTCACCGGCAGTGCTGTGGACGGCATTCACGGGCTTTGCAGCCGTCGGTGCGGTGGCCTTCTTCGCGGCCTGGAGCGTGCTCTCCAACATCTTCTGCACGCTGCTGATCTTCACTACCCGCCCGTTCCGCCTGCATGACTACATCGAGGTGCTGGAGAACGGCGAGAAGCCCGGACTGAAGGGCCGGGTGATCGATGTGAACCTGATCTACACCACGTTGCAGGAGACCGGCGAAGGCCACGAAGGCACGGTGCTGCAGCTGCCGAACAACCTGTTCTTCCAGCGCACCGTACGCCGCTGGCGCGATCCGGCACAGGCGCCGGGCGGCATCCAGGGCGACGGCTGAGCCGCCCACATCAACGCAGCTGGCTGTCTTTGCTGCCGCGACGGTTGTAGCTGCTGTGCGCCTGCTCTTCCTCATCGTGCGCCTGCTGGCAGGCCACGCACAGCCGTACGCCGGGCACGGCGTTGCGCCGCGCCAACGGAATCGGTGCGTCGCATTCCTCGCAGTGCTCCAGACCCGGGCCCTGGCGCAGCTGGCGCCGCGCGCGGGCAATCGCATCGTCTACCGTCGCGTCGATCTGGTCCTGGACCGCGCCATCTCCCGCCCAACCGGTAGCCATGTCCGTCCTCCGCAGGTGTGTGGCCTGATATGGGGACGATACACCCACGGAAAAGGCCGGGCAGTGCCCCGCCCGGCCCGTGCTTCAGCTACCTGTCTGCCCGTGGGGACGCCTGCGGCAGCGGCTTACCAGACCAGATCGTCAGGAATCTGGAACTGCGCGTAATAGGCATCATCTTCGGCGTTGCCGGTGGAGATCTCCTCCGTCGAGCCCGGCTGCCCGTGGTCGACCACGATGGCTTCCGGCGCACGCTCGCGCACCTTTTCCGCCGCAGCACGGGGCAGCAACGCGTAACCCTCGCCCTGGGCGACGATGACCAGCACGCCCACCGACAGCGCCTTGCGCAGCTTGGGGTCGATCAGCAGGGTACGGATCGTGCTGCCATCGCTGAAGCGATACTCGTCCTCGCCCTTATGCGGCACGGCATGGGCGGCGATGATCTGCTTTGCCTGCGCCTTCTGCTCGGCCAGCCTGGCCTGTGCGTTGCGCTCGGCGGCCAGGGCACGATCACGCTCGATCTTCTCGGCGCGGGCGCGTTCAGCCTCACGCTGGACCTCGGCCGACGTCGATTCAGCCTTGCCCTGGCGCGCCTTGGCCTGTTCGCGTGCGGCGGCGCTGGCCTGCGACTTCTTGGCCAGGCCGGCCTTGAGCAATTGTTCCTGCAGCGCGTTGGGCTTTGCCATGGTCGGTGCGTACCGCGTGTAATCTTGGTTGCCCCATTCTACCGACGCCCCGCCGCCCCTGCATGGCAGTCCTGAAGTACCTCACCGGTTATCCCGAACCCCTGGTCGCCCAGGTCAGCGAACTGCTGGCGCAGGGCCGGCTCGGCCCGTGGCTGCAGCAGCGCTATCCCGAGCCCCATGAGGTGCGCAGCGACCGCCAGCTCTACGACTACACCCAGGAGCTGAAAGACCGCTACCTGCGCAAGTCGGTACCGCTCAACAAGGTCTGCTACGACAACACGCTGGAAGTGATCAAGCATGCACTGGGCACGCATACCGCCATTTCCCGCGTGCATGGCAGCCGCCTCAAGGCCAGCCGTGAGATCCGCATCGCCACGGTGTTCCGGCAGGCGCCGGCCGCCTTCCTGCGCATGATCGTGGTGCACGAGCTGGCGCACCTGAAGGAAGCCGACCACAACAAGGCCTTCTACCAGCTCTGCCAGCACATGGAGCCCGATTACCTGCAGCTGGAATTCGACACCCGCCTGTACCTGACCGAGCTGGCCAACCGCAGCCAGCGCTGACCGCGCGCAGGGGCTACACTGCGCGGCCCCTGCCCGACCTGCCCGCCCATGGAACCGATACGCCTCGACAAACGCTTGTCCGCCCTGCTCGGCATCCCGCGCGGCGAAGCGCGGCGCTACATTGAAGGTGGCTGGGTCACGGTCGATGGCGAGGTGGTCGAACAGCCACAGCGCCCGGTCGATGACACGGCGGTGATCGTGGTCGATGAACAGGCCAATGACAGCAAGGCCGAGCGCGTGGGCATGCTGCTGCACAAGCCGGCTGGTGCTGCCGCCGAAACCCTGTGTGCGCTGGTCAGCAGCAACAGCCACAGCGCTCTGGACGCCAGCGGCATCCGGCCACTGCAGCGCCATTTCCACGGGTTGCAGCTGGCTGCGTCCCTGCCCGCGGCAGACAGCGGCCTGGTCGTGGTCAGCCAGGACCCGGCCACGCTGGCCCACCTGCAGCGCAATCTCGGCCGCACCGAACAGGAGTATCTGGTCGAAGTGGCAGAAGGCGGGCCGGAACGGGGCCCCTGGCTGCTGGCCCGGCTGCAGCAGGAGTCGGGCGGGGCCAAGGTGAGCTGGCAGAGCGAGCAGCGGCTGCGCTTCGCCGGCAAGGGGCTGACGGCCAAGGGCCTGAAGACCGCGGTGGCTGCCGCTGGCCTGCAGGTCACCGCCCTGCGCCGCCTGCGCATCGGCCGGGTGGCACTGGGCCCGCTGCCGCCGGGACAGTGGCGCTACGTGGGCAGCGACGAACGGTTCTGACGCGCGCCGCCGCGCGGCACGCCGATCCACTAGCATGGGGCCATGAGCCCGCCTGCGCCTGTGTGGCGACGCCTGTTGCGCGTCGTTGCGATCATCTTCGCCATCCTCCTGCTGCTGGTCCTGTCCGGACTGCTGCTGGCCGACCACCTGACGCCACAGGCGCACGGTGAGCCGTCGCACGTACTGCCGCTGCAACCGGCGCAGACCCGCATCGACCAGCAGGTCGTGCCGCTGCAGGAGGCGCACCCCGGGCAATCCGGCGTGGCCTTCCTCGGCGATGGCATGGATGCATTCGCGGCGCGCGCGATGATCACCGCGCAGGCCGGGCGCAGTCTGGACCTGCAGTACTACATCTGGCACGACGACCTGATCGGTCACCTGATGGCCAGAGCGCTGCATGACGCCGCCGAGCGCGGGGTGCGCGTGCGCATCCTGCTGGACGACATGAATGCCAAGGACAAGGACGCGCTGATGATGGCGCTGGACCGGCATCCGAACATCGAGATCCGGCTCTACAATCCGTTCCGCAACCGCAGCGGCATCCTGCGCATGGTGGAGATGGTGCAGCGCTTCTTCAGCGTGAACCACCGCATGCACAACAAGAGCTGGATCGCCGATGGCCGTGTTGCCATCGTCGGTGGCCGCAACATCGGCGAGGAGTATTTCAGCGCGCGCACGGATGTGAACTTCCAGGACCTGGACCTGCTGGTCGCCGGCCCTGCCGTTGCACAGGCGAACCGGATATTCGACGACTACTGGAACAGCCCGGCGGCGATTCCGGTCTCCGCGCTGGCCTTCCATACCGACGCGCAGCTTCGCCTTCTGGTGCGTGAGTCCGACCATGAAGCGCAGCGCGATGCTGCCCGGCCCTATCTTGCGCGCGTGGCCGAATCACGCCATCGGCAGCGTCCCAGCCCCGAGCCGCTGCACTGGAGCAGCACCGTGCGCATCGTCTCGGATCCGCCGATGAAACACCGCAACGACGACCGCGGCAGCTGGCTCGTTACCGGGCTGATCGGTGAACTGGAGTCTGCGCGCAGCAAGGCCTTGTTGATTTCGCCCTACTTCGTGCCGGGCAACGAGGGCCTGGACGGGCTCTCGGCAATGGCGTCGCGCGGCGTGCACGTGGGCATAGTGACCAACTCCCTTGCCGCCAACGACGTTGCGGCCGTGCACGGCGGCTACATGGGCTACCGCGTGCCCCTGCTGAACGCCGGCGTGCACCTGTATGAGCTGAAGGCACAGGGCCAGGCGGGCGATGCAGGCCTGTTCGGCAGCAGCGGGGCCAGCCTGCACACCAAGGCCTTCCTGGTGGACGACCACCGTGGCTTCGTCGGTTCCTTCAACCTCGACCCGCGCTCGGCCTATCTCAACACCGAAATGGGGGTGCTGTTCGACGATCCCGTGCTGGGCGCGCAGCTGCGCGACGAGTACCTGCGCCTGGCCGACGCCAGGCACAGCTGGTGGCTGGCAGTGGACAACCGCGATCGGCTGCGCTGGCTGGAGCGTGAGCCTCCGCCGCGCTGGGTGGAGGACGAGCCAGGTGCTACGCGGCGCCAGCGCTGGCTGTCGCGGATCATCAGCTGGCTGCCGGTGGAATCGCAGCTGTAGCGCTCAGTGTGCCCTGGCCTCGCCTTCATGCGGGGCGTCGTCCAGTGTTTCCACGCTGCGACCATGCAGGCGCCGCCAGATCCAGCGAAGCGCATGGGGCGGAGCCGACGGCAGCTGCTCCAGCAGGGCCAGCATCCGGCCCTGGGTGGCGTGGCCATGCCGGCACAGCAGGCTCGCCGCCGCCGCTGCGCTGCCCAGCCGCAGGCTGTCGGACAGAGGGCCCGAGGCGTCGGCCGCCAGGGTCTGGTGCACCGGGTCGGGCAGCTCCCAGGCGGCGGCCACCCGCTGTGCCAGCGGCAACGACCACTGCTGCAGCAGCTGCAGGGCCAGGGCCGGCTGCACGTCCTCGCCGCGCGCCTGGGCTTCCTGCAGCAGCTGGCGCATCACCAGCGCCGCACCGAGTCCCTGCACCAGGCCCAGCCACTGCGCAGCGAAGGCATCGCCGGAGTTCACGCTGCGTGCGTGGTCGGCAGCAGCACGCGATGCCAGCAGGGCGTGCTCCCAGGTGATCGTGCTGAACTGCGGGAACCGCTCGCACTGAACCTGCATCACCGGCTGCACCAGCACCGCACTGATGATCTGCCGCACGCCTTCCGTGCCGACCAGGGTCACCGCCCGCTGCAGGCTCTCGACCGGGCGTTCGTGCACCTTGTACGCGGGACTGTTGGCGATGCGTAGCAGGTTGCCCGTGAGTACCGGATCCTGGCCGATGATCGCCGCCATCACCCGTGCCGAGGCGGCATCATCGTTGACGGTCTGGATCAGCTGCGGCAGCAGCTGCGGCCGGCGCGGCAGCTGCCGCGTCGCCCAGTCGCGATCCTGCAGCGCGTCCGCCACCGCCTGTGCCAGTCCGGCGCTGGCGGCATCGACAGGGCCGGGCTCGCCCGCCAGTCGCGGGTACAGCGCCAGCGCGTGCAGGCCACGCTGCAGCTGCGCGGCGATCTCTCCCGGGGGCACTGGGTCTCCCTGCAGGCGGGCAGCCGCAGCGGCCACCGCCTGACGCGGCCCCGCCGACAGACGCGACGGCGCCGCGCCGGTCAGCGACGCAAGCCAGCCGCGTACCCTGCGTGCCCAGGCCAGCGTCACCGGCCGTGATCCTGTCGATGTCGTACTGCGCTCGCCATGGCCCGTCTCTGTCTCTTCACACGATCCGGCCACTGGCCATCGACGCAGCATCGGCCGCGCTTTCATCTTCTTTAACCCGCAGTGCCCGTCGACGTCGACGGCAGACACTCGGGGAATGGACTAGAATGGCGCCGCGCGACCCGTCCCCCTGCACCGACGACGTCGCTTTTTTTGTTTTGGGACCCTACCGTTCACTGGTCGTTCGCTGCAGTTCGCCGCCGTTCGCACCATCGGAGACGCCATGCTATTCGAAACCCTCGCCACCACCGGCCACGAACAGGTGGTGTTCTGCCACAGCCATGACGCCGGCCTGAAGGCGATCATCGCCATCCACAACACCACCCTGGGCCCGGCCCTGGGCGGCGTGCGCATGCGTCCCTATGCCAGCACCGACGAAGCGCTGGCCGACGTGCTGCGGCTGAGCCGGACGATGACCTACAAGAATGCGCTGGCCGGCCTCAATGTCGGTGGCGGCAAGGCGGTGATCATCGGCGATCCGAAAGCGGACAAGACCGAAGTCCTGTTCCGCGCCTTCGGTCGCTATGTCGATTCGCTGGGTGGCCGCTACATCACCGCCGAAGACGTCGGTACCGACGTCAACGACATGGAGAACATCTACCTGGAAAGCCAGTTCGTGACCGGCGTCCACCAGGTGCATGGCGGCTCCGGAGATCCCGCACCGTTCACCGCCTACGGCGCGCTGCAGGCGTTGATGGCGTCGATGCGTTTCAAGTTCGGCCACGAGGAAGTGGGCAAGACCAGCATCGCAGTGCAGGGCCTGGGCCACATCGGCATGGAACTGGTCAAGCTGCTGCGCGACCGCGGCGCGAAGCTGTATGTCACCGACCTGGACGCGGCCCTGGTCGATCGCGCAGTCAGCGATTTCGGCGCCGAAGCAGTGAAGCCGGACGAGATCCACGAAGTGAATGCCGACGTCTTCGCGCCGTGCGCGCTGGAAGGCTCGATCAATGCCGACACCCTGCCGCGGATCAAGGCCAAGATCATCTGTGGCACCGCCAACAACCAGCTGTCCAGCCTGGAAATCGGCGATGAACTGCACGCGCGCGGCATCCTGTACGCACCCGATTACGCGGTCAATGCCGGTGGCGTGATGAACGTGTCGCTGGAGATCGATGGCTACAACCGCGAGCGCGCGATGCGCCTGATCCGCAGCATCTACCACAACCTGACACGCATCTTTGAACTGTCGCAGCGCGAGAACATCGCGCCGCAACGTGCGGCCGACCGAATCGCCGAGAGCCGCATCCTGTCGATCGGCAAGCTGAAGATGCCGCTGGGCCGCAGCACCCCGCGCCTGGGCAATCTGCGCGGCGGTTGACCGCCCCTGCCGGGCCTCGGCACGGCGCCCCTCCGGGCGCCGGCAACCCCATGATGGATCAGAACCCGGCGCTGTAACGCAGCGCCGCTTGCCGTGCGTCATCACCGCCGACACGCTGATCGATGCCCAGGCTCAGACGGCCACTCCGCCCCCACCACGACTCCAGCGCAAGCCCGAGCAGGGCGCTGCCACGCGGTGAGTCGGCACCTGGCAACGGTGCCCACGCGTCGACACCGACGAAGCTGGCCTGCCACTCCCCGGCGCCGCCCTGAAGGCGCTGCTGCCATTCGGCGTGCCCGCGCAGCGTCCAGCGTCCCCAGCCGCGCTCGCCGCGCAGCCCCGCCAGCAGTTGGCTGCGCTGCGCACGATTGGCTTCACCCCGCAGGCCGAAACCGAAGCCGCCGCGCTCGTTGAACGCCGCGGTATCCACCCGCGTGGCACTGGCACCGACATATGGTGTCAACGACGCGCCGACGGTGCCGAAGCGATAGCCGCTTTCGACACTGGCGCTGCTGAATCGACCGCCGTAGCGCGCGGAAACGCCGTAGGCACCTGCACCCAGCAGCAGCTGCCGGTCCAGTTCGCGGGTGAACCGCCCTGTGCCGAGCTGTGCCAATGCATAACCGTGCCCAACGCTCCAGCCGGCATACAGCTGCGCCTGCGCCTGGCGGTCCTGCCCGCGGTCACCGTTGAAGGCACTGCCACCGTTGCTGCGTGTTTCACCGAACGCCATGCCCAGCAGGCCATGGCTGCCCAGCGGCACGTCCTGACCGGCCATCCAGCCCCGGCTGTCGGTGGCGCTGCCAGCGAAACTGCCCTGCCCTGCCTCACCCAACGTGCTCTGCCAGGCACCGCGCAGCGCAGGCAGAGCCTGCACGCGATCAAAACGGGCGGCCACCGCGCGTCGCGACATGTCGATGCTGTCGAAGGTTGCCGCCTCGGCCCGTGCGTGGGCCTTGCCGGACAGGCTCTCCAGCGTGGCCGCCAGGCCCGTGCTGCGCTGCAGGCCGGCCGCTGCGCCACCGAATGGCGAATCCTGCAACGCGTGGTTGCCGTCCAGTTCGACGAACGCGCCTTCCAGCCGCGCCGCAGTTGTCTGCACACCGGCATCGAGCCCACGCGCAGCAGCGGTGACACTGATCCGGGTCAGGTTCAACCATGCGTTGTTGCTGTCATAGCCATAGCTGGTCTGCAGCAGGGCCAGCCCCTGCAGGCCACTGGATGTGGCCGCGGTGCTGAAGGTGCCGGTCAGGCCGGCTGCGGCATGGATCAGATCCTGCCGGGTACCGTCCTGCGGCACGTAGCCATCGACGAATCCGTGGACGTGCACGCCACCGTCCAGACGGGCGCTGCCGGTGACCTGCAGCGCGTTGGCCCCCAGCGCGATCATCAGCTGTGCGCCGGCCTGCTGCACGTAGTTGCCTTCGATGGTCGCCGTGGTATTGGCGGTGGTCAGGAACACGCTGCTGCCGTTGGTCACGTTGCCGACCACGCGGGGCGTGCCGCCATTGAACTGCAGGCCGCTGGATGATGGATCGGCCTGCGGCAGGATGCTCACGCCGGAACGGATCACGCCGCCATCGCGCAGCGACAGCACACCGCCTTCGATGCGGGTGGCACCGCTGTAGCTGCTGTTGCCGGTCAACGCCAGCACGCCGGCGCCCTGCTTGACCAGGCCGCCACTGCCGACGATGTCGTTGCTCCAGACCGAACCGGTGGATGCTGCGTCGACATTGGCAACCACGTCGCCCCAGTCGAAACGTCCCGGCCCGTTGATGGCCCTGCCGATGTCGAGCAGCCCGTAGCCGAACACCGGGTCCACGCCGGGGGCGCCGATGTCCTTGGCCGTGCCGAGCAGGGTCTGCCGTACCAGGTTGTTGTCGAAGTACGGATACCGCTCCCACACCAGCGCGGCCGCGCCCGACACCAGAGGTGCGGCGAAGGACGTGCCGTAGTTCCAGAAGTAGCTGGTGCCCGCGTCATCCGGATAGACCGCGCTGCCGGGCGCCGCCAGACAGTAGCGTGCCGCCTGGCCGCAGGCGTTGGCGTAACCGGCCAGCGTGTCCGGCGCGTAGGGATCGACGGCCGTGGCCACCAGCCAGCCGCGCTCCAGATCCGCAGCCGGCCGCGAGCCTGCCACGCCCGCCTGACCCGGCAATGCCGCCAGGCTGCTGGGCTCGCTGCGCGCGTCGTTGCCCGCGGCGAACACCACCAGCCCGCCGTGATTGATGACGAAAGGCCGGTACTCGCCGGCGACCTGGGCGGTGGTGGGCAGGTCGGTCCAGTACAGCCCGCCCCAGGAATTGTTCATCACCTTGACGTTGTAGCTGATCAGGTCGCGGTGCACCTGGGCCACGCCGAGGGTGCCGCTGAAGGAATTGCCCTGGCCGCTGCCGTCGTCTGCCGGCGGCTTGTCGGAGATGATCCGCGCCGACACGATCTGCGCACCGGGCGCGATGCCGCCGGGCCAGCGCCCGACCGCTGCGCCCGCGGCCAGGCTGGCGACGGCAGTGCCATGGCCGACCACATCGTCCACGCCCAGATTGTTGCGGGCAGGGTCGATGTAGGTGAGGTTGGCCACTACCCGCCCGTTCAACGCGGCGGCCGCGCGCTGCACGCCCGAATCGACGATGCCGATGCGCACGCCCCTGCCGGTGGCACCGGTGGCCTGCGCGGCACCCGCATGGGTGACCGACAGGTGCGCATCGAAGGCCGGCTCCAGCGGTTTGGGCGGGGGCGGCGTGGTCGGCGGCGGCGGTGCAGGCGGCGGCGTGGTGGGCGGCGGGTCAACGCGCACGTTGCCACCGCCACCTCCGCCCCCACACGCCGTCAGCGCCATCGCCAGCGCCGCTGCCAGGACCGACCGTGCCATCGTCGTGCGTTCCATCGATTCCATCCCATGAACGTTGGCCCGCCTTCATCCCGGCGGGCATGCGGCGCCATCCAGCGGCAGCCATCCCCGACCCTCTATACTTGGGCCGACCCCCACGCAGTCTGCCGGGAAACCGGAGCGCATCCAACGCCCCCCGGTCTCCTTTCCGAACATTGCTTACGCATCAACGAGATTGCCATGTCCAACATCGTCATCGCCGCCGCCAAACGCACCGCCATCGGCTCCTTCCTCGGCCAGTTCAACGGTGTGCCGACCCCGACCCTCGGCGCGGCCGCCATCGCCGCAGCGCTGGAGCAGTCCGGTGTCCCGGCCAGCGACGTTTCCGAAGTTCTGATGGGCTGCGTGCTGCCGGCCAACCTCGGCCAGGCGCCCGCCCGCCAGGCCGCGATCGCCGCCGGCATCCCGCTGTCCGTCGGTGCCAGCACCCTCAACAAGGTGTGCGGCTCGGGCATGAAGACCATCATGCTCGGGCATGACCTGATCAAGGCCGGTTCGGCCAAGGTCGTGGTTGCCGGCGGCATGGAGTCGATGTCCAACGCGCCGCACCTGCTGCCCAACTCGCGCACCGGCAACCGTTTCGGCAACTTCCAGGCGGTGGACCACATGGCCCACGATGGCCTGGTCAACGCCTACGACGGCAAGGCCATGGGTGAATTCGCCGAATGCGCCGTGGACAAGTATCAGTTCAGCCGCGAGGAGCAGGACGCCTACGCCATCGAATCGGTCAAGCGCGCGCAGGCGGCGCAGGCCAACGGTGCGTTCGCCGACGAGATCGTCGCGGTGAAGGTGGCCACCCGCAAGGGTGAGGTCGAGGTCGATACCGATGAACAGCCCGGCCGCTCGGACATCGCCAAGATTCCGACCCTGCGCCCGGCATTCAAGAAGGACGGCAGCGTGACCGCTGCCAGCTCGTCCAGCATTTCCGACGGCGCCGCCGCCGTGGTGCTGCTGACCGAGGAAGACGCCAAGGCCCGCGGCATCACCCCGCTGGCACGCATCGTCGGCCACGCCACGCATTCGCAGGAGCCGGAGTGGTTCACCACCGCACCGATCGGCGCCATCCACGCATTGCTGCAGAAGACCGGCTGGTCGCTGGACCAGGTGGATCTGTTCGAAATCAACGAAGCCTTCGCCGTGGTGGCGATGGCCCCGATGCGCGAACTGGGCATTCCCCACGACAAGCTCAACGTGAATGGTGGGGCCTGCGCATTGGGCCATCCGATCGGCGCATCCGGGGCACGCCTGGTGGTGACCCTGGTCAACGCCCTGCGCACGCGCGGTGGCAAGCGCGGCATTGCCACCCTGTGCATCGGTGGTGGCGAGGCGACCGCAATTGCCATCGAATTGATTTAAAAAGGTTTAACTGCGATTTCGCAAAAATGAATGCGGGATCGCTTGACAGCCAAACGTGGCTTGTCATCATGTTGTCGGCGCGCAGTTGCGCGTTGCCTAATCTAACGACGAGGATTCACACAATGAGCATCAACAAGCTGCTGGTCGCGATGTCCCTGGCTCTGGCCCTGGCCGCCTGCTCGAAGCAGGAAGCTGCCCAGGACGCCGCTGCTTCGGCCAACGAAGCCGCCACCGAAGCCCAGGCTGCTGCCGATCAGGCCGCCGCTGCTGGCGCCCAGACCGCCGACGCTGCCCAGCAGGCCGCCGACACCGCCGCCACCGCTGCTGACGCTTCGGCTGACGCCGCTGCCCAGGCTGCTGGCGCCGCTACCGACGCTGCTGCTGAACAGGCCAAGGACGCTGCCAAGGCTGCCGAAGGCACCGCCGAGCAGGCCAAGGACGCTGCTGAAGAAGCCAAGAAGTAATAACTTCTTTCTTCACGCTGTTCTGGAAAAGCCGCTGGTTCGCCAGCGGCTTTTTCTTTGCATCGCGTTCCGCGACCCCGCCTTCACAAGGGCGTGAATAGGCTGGCGTCCCCATCCATTGCCGCAGTGCACTACCGGAGACCGCCATGAAGATCCGCTCGCTGACCCTGTCCCTGCTGGCCGCTTCGCTGCTGATCGGCCTGGCCGCCTGCAAGGGGCCGGAAGCCGAACAGGCCCGCCAGGATGCGCAGCAGGCTGCCGACAGCGCAGGCGCCGCCGCCCGTGACGCAGTCGACCAGGCCGCCGCAGCTACCCGCGAGGCCGCCGACAAGACGGCAGCTGCATCCGAGCAGGCGGCGGCCGATACCCAGCAGGCGCTGGACAAGGCGGCCGACGCTACCGCCAATGCTGCTGACCAGGCCAAGGTCGCCGCCACCGACGCCGCTGCACACGCCAGCGATGCGACCGCGGACGCCGCACAGAAGGTCGCCGACAAGGCGCGTGATGTCGCAAATGACGCGAAGGCGAACGCGGCCAAGGAAGAAGCCAAGCACTGAGCCGCGTCCGGTACTGCAGAGCGCCGCAGCCACGCTGCGGCGCTCTACAGAATTCCACGCTACGGCAGCGCGCGCGCCAGGATTTCCGACAGGTCCAACCCGGCCGGCAGGGTGCCGAACACCCATCCATGTTCACCGCCGAGCCGGCTGCGGATGAACGCATCCGCCACCGGACTGCGTGCACGCAGCAGCAGCGCCGCCTGCAGCAGCAATGCGGTGCGCTCGCAGAACATCCGCGCCTGCGACTCTTCCGGTGCCGGGGTCGTTACCCAGCGCTGCAGCGCAGCGGCATAGCGCGCATCGCGATCAGCCACCGCCGACAGCTCGCCCTGCAGTGCGCCCAGCGTCTCCGGTTCGCGGGCCAGTGCCCGCAGCACATCCAGGCACTGGATGTTGCCGCTGCCTTCCCAGATCGAGTTCAGCGGCGCCTGCCGGTACAGGCGCGGCAGCATTGATTCCTCCACATAGCCCGCGCCGCCCAGGCATTCCTGCGCCTCGTTGACGAAGGTCGCCGCCCGCTTGCACACCCAGTATTTGCCCAGCGCCGTGCCCAGCCTGGCCAGCGCCGCCTCGCCGGCATCGAAGGACGCACGGTCCACCGCACGCGCGATGCGCATCGACAGCACCGTCGCCGCTTCCGATTCCAGTGCGAGGTCGGCCAGCACGTTGGCCATCAACGGATGTTCCACCAGCAATCGGCCGAAGGTGCGGCGGTAGCGGGCATGGTGCAGCGCCTGCGCCAGCGCCATGCGCATTTCCGCTGCGGCACCCAGCATGCAGTCCAGGCGGGTCATCATCACCATGCCGATGATGGTGGCCACGCCACGCCCCTCTTCGCCCACCCGCCACGCCTGCGCGCCGCAGAACTCGACTTCGCTGGACGGGTTGGCCCAATCGCCCAGTTTGTCCTTCAGCCGCACCAGGCGGAATGCATTGCGGTCGCCATCGGCAAGCCGGCGCGGCATCAGCAGACAGGTCAGTCCGCCCGGTGCCTGCGCCAGCACGAGGAAGCCATCGCACATGGGTGCCGAGAAGAACCACTTGTGGCCGACCAGCCGATAGCGCTCGCCGTCGATGGGCTCTGCTCGCGTGGTGTTGGCGCGCACATCCGAGCCCCCCTGCTTCTCGGTCATGCCCATGCCCAGGGTGATGCCGGCCTTGTCGGCCACCGGTACGTCGCGCGGGTCGTACACCGGTGCGGCGGCCTTGCGCGCCCATTCGGCCAGGTTCGGCTGCGACCGCAGCACCGCTACCGCCGCATGGGTCATCGTCAACGGGCAACTGGTACCGGCCTCGGCCTGGTGGTGCAGATAGCTCAGCGCCGCGCGTGCAACATGCGCACCCGGCTGCGGCTCATGCCAGGACAGGCCGGCCACGCCATGCGCCTTCGCGGCGGTCATCAGCTGGTGGTAGGCCGGATGGAACTCCACCGTATCGATGCGATGCCCCTGCGCGTCGTGGGTGCGCAGGCGCGGGCGGTCGCGGTTGGCATCGAATCCGAGCCGGTACAGCTCGTCACCGGCCAGCGCACCGTACTGCGCCAGGCGCGGGACGAAGGCTGCGGCGCCTTCGCGATGCACCGCCTCCATCAACGCTGCGTCATCGGTCCACAGCTGGCGCCCGGCGAACGGTGGCGGCTGATTGAGCACCACATGGGTCTCGAAGGGGGCAGTGCTGCTGAAACCCGGTCCACTCATGCGATCCATCCGGCGGCAAGAGGTATGCGATCCGATTGTGCCGCATGCTGCGCCAAGCCCGCGTTCAGGCCGGTTCTCACCCCGTGCACGAGCCGCGCGCCACAGTGCAGCCATGGCAGGCAACGACGATCTTGTGGTGCTGCGCCCGGAAGGGCTGTACTGCGCTGCTGGCGATTTCCACATCGATCCCTGGCGGCCGGTGCCGCGCGCGGTCATCACCCATGGTCATGGTGACCACGCGCGCCCGGGCATGGGCGAATACCACTGCAGCACGGGCAGCGCGCCGATCCTGCGCTGGCGGCTGGGCGACGTACCGCTGCACGCGCATGCCGAGGGCGCACCCTTTGCGCTGGGCCGGGTGCAGGTGTCGCTGCATCCGGCCGGTCATGTGCTCGGCTCCTCGCAGGTGCGCATCGATGATGGCCGGCAGGTGTGGGTCGCCTCCGGTGACTACAAGCGCCAGCCCGACCCCACCTGTACGCCGTTCGAAGTGGTGCCCTGCGATACCTTCATCACCGAGGCGACCTTCGCCCTGCCCATCTACCGCTGGCCGGACACCGCAGCCGTGGCTGCCGAGATCGCGTCCTGGCGCGAGGAATGCGCGCAGCGCGGTGAAGCCGCCGTCCTGCTCTGCTATGCATTGGGCAAGGCCCAGCGCGTGCTGGCCGAGCTGCTGGCACGGGGCGAACCGCCGGCATGGCTGCACGGTGCCATCGCCAATGGCGTGGCCGTCTATCGCGCTGCGGGCATCCCGATGCTGGACACGATCGCCGTCGCCGAACAGGGGCGCCAGGCCGATGCGGCCGGACGGCTGATCCTCGCCCCGCCCTCGGCCGCCGGCACGCCCTGGCTGCGCCGCTTCGGGCGCCACCAGTTGGGTTTCGCCTCCGGTTGGATGCAGCTGCGCGGAAACCGCCGGCGCCGCAACGTCGATCGTGGCTTCGTGATCTCCGACCACGCCGACTGGCCCGCGTTGCTGCGTACCATCGAGCAGACCGGGGCACGACGCGTCATCGCGACCCATGGCAACACCGATGCGCTGATTCCGTTTCTGCGCGAGCGCGGTGTCGCTGCGGAGGCTTTCCGCACCGATTTCGGGAGCGAGGAATGAAGGCCTTCGCCGCGCTGTACCAACGCCTCGATCGCAGCACTGCCACGCTGGACAAGCGCGCGGCGCTGGTCGATTACTTCCGTCACGCGCGACCGCACGATGCGGCCTGGGCCCTGTTCCTGCTCAGCGGTGGCAAGGTCGGGGGTGCGCGCCGGAAGATCGCTGCCAGCGGCGAGCTGCGCCGCTGGATCGGCGAGGAAGCCGGACTGCCTGCGTGGCTGGTCGAGGACAGCTATGCGCAGGTCGGCGATCTGGCGGAGACACTGACCCTGCTGCTGGACGACCCAGCGGTAACGGCGCCGGACCGCCCTCTGGCCGACTGGATCGAACAGCATCTGCTGGCCGTGGCCAATCAGCCCGAGCCCGAGCGACGTGCAGCCGTGGTCGAGGGCTGGCGCCAGCTGCCCGCGAACGAGCGCCTGGTGTTCAACAAGCTGCTGACCGGTGCACTGCGCGTCGGCGTGTCGCAGCGCCTGGTCCAGCAGGCGCTGGCCGAACTGTCCGGACTGGACATCGCGCGCATCGCGCAGCGCATGCTGGGCACCTGGGTGCCCTCGCCCACCCTGCTCGCACAGTTGCTGTCGCCGGAAGAACTGCCGCTGGACCGTCAGCAGCCGTATCCGTTCTTCCTCGCTTCGCCGCTGGAAGGTGAGCCCGGTGATCGCCTGGGCAGCATCGACGACTGGCTGCTGGAATGGAAATGGGACGGCATCCGCCTGCAGCTGCTGCGTCGTCGCGGCGAGGTGGCGCTGTGGTCGCGTGGCGAAGAGCGCCTGGACGGCCGGTTCCCCGAGATCGAGCAGGCCGCCGCACTGCTGCCGGACGGATCGGTGCTGGATGGCGAACTGCTGGCCTGGGATGAGCCGGCCGATCTTCCGAAAGCCTTCACCGCCCTGCAGACCCGCATCCAGCGCCGCAAGCCGGGCGCCACCACGCTGCGTACGACGCCGGTGCGGATGCTGGCCTACGACCTGCTCGAACGCGACGGCAACGACCTGCGCGCATTGCCGCTTCAGCAGCGGCGCGTGCAGCTGGCGGAACTGCTCGGCACGCTCGGCGATGCGCGCATCCAGCTGTCGCCGGAGGTGCCCGCCGGGGACTGGGCACGGGCGGCCGCGCTGCGCGACGCCGCGCGCGAGCGCGGCGTGGAGGGCCTGATGCTGAAGCGCCGCAGCTCGGCGTACCAGTCCGGCCGGCGCCGTGGTGACTGGTGGAAGTGGAAGGTCGATCCACTCACCATCGACGCCGTGCTGCTGTACGCACAGGCCGGCCATGGCCGGCGCAGCACGCTGTACACCGATTACACCTTCGGCGTATGGGACGGCGATGCGCTGGTTCCGGTGGCCAAGGCCTACTCGGGCCTGGACGATCAGGAAATCCTCGCCCTCGATCGCTGGATCCGCGCCAACACCCGCGAGCGCTTCGGACCGGTACGCAGCGTCCGCGCCGAGCAGGTGTTCGAACTCGGCTTCGAGGCGGTCAACCGCAGTGCACGGCACAAATCAGGAATCGCCGTGCGTTTTCCGCGCATCCTGCGCTGGCGCCACGACAAGCCGGCCAGCGAGGCCGATCAGCTGGCGACGCTGCAGGCCCTGGCACGATGACGCGGAGCGAGGCCCTGCAGCGGCTGAACGGCTGGTTTGCCAGCCGCGGCTGGAAACCCCTGCCCTTCCAGCGCGCCATGTGGCGTCACTACCTGGCAGGCGAATCGGGCCTGCTGCATACCCCCACCGGCAGCGGCAAGACGCTGGCGATGTTCGGCGGACCGCTGCTGCAGGCGATGATCGCGCCCGCACCCGTACCCGCCCGCCCCAGCGCGGTGCGCCCATTGCAGGTGCTGTGGGTGACCCCGCTGCGTGCCCTGGCCAGCGACACCGCACGCGCACTGCAATCGGTCGTCGATGGCCTGGGCCTGGGGTGGCGCGTGGGCCTGCGCAGCGGCGACGCCAGCCAGCGCGAGCGGCGCCTGGCGCGCGAAGGGCGCATCGACGTGCTGGTGACCACGCCCGAATCACTGGCACTGCTGCTCACCTACCCCGATACCCTGCCACGCATGCATCAGCTGCGCTGCGTGGTGGTCGACGAATGGCATGAACTGCTGGGCAACAAGCGCGGCGTGCTGCTGCAGCTGAATCTTGCACTGCTGCGCGACACCACGCCTGCGTTGCAGCTGTGGGGATTGTCGGCCACGCTGGGCAATCTGCCGCAGGCGCGCGACGTGCTGCTGCCGGACAGGCCGGATGCACCCATCGTCGAAGGCGCGCGCCAGCGTCCGGTCACCGTAAGCAGCCTGCTGCCGGCACCGGGCGAGCGCTTTCCCTGGGCTGGACATCTTGGCCTGGCGCAGCTTCCGCGCGTGCTGGAAGCGCTGATGGCCGCGCGCAGCAGCCTGCTGTTCACCAACACGCGGGCGCAGGCCGAACTGTGGCACCAGGCGCTGGCGGCGGTGTGGCCGGAGGATGCCGCCACGCTGGCGCTGCACCACGGTTCGCTGGACCCCGCACTGCGTCAGCAGGTGGAAGACGGCCTGCGCGCCGGTGCGATGCGCTGCGTGGTTGCCACCTCCAGCCTGGATCTGGGCGTCGATTTTCCCGAAGTGGACCAGGTACTGCAGCTCGGCAGCCCGAAGGGCGTGGCGCGGCTGCGCCAGCGCGCCGGCCGTGCCAGGCATCGCCCCGGCGCCAGCGGCAGAATCCTGTGCGTGCCCAGCCATGCGCTGGAACTGGCCGAGTACGCCGCCGTCCGCCGCGCGCTGCGCGACGGCGTGGTTGAAGCCAGGCGACCGCCAACCCTGTCGCTGGACGTGCTCGCCCAGCATGCGGTCAGCCGCGCGTTGGCGGGGGGATTCACCAGCCGCTCGCTGCTGGCGCAGGTGAGGCGCACGCACGCATTCGCGCACCTGGGCGACGCGCAATGGCAGGCTGTCCTGGACTTCATCGTGCAGGGGGGACGGGCACTGGCCCAGTACCCGGACTTCCACAAGGTGGTGCTCGACGCGGACGGCTACCATCGCGTGCACGACCGCCGCCAGGCCCTGCGCCATCGCTTGTCAATCGGCACCATCAGCAGCGATGGCGCCGTGCGTGTGCAGTTCCTGCGCGGCGGTGGCCTCGGCTCGGTGGAAGAACAGTTCGCCAGCCGCCTGCGCAGAGGCGATCGATTCCAGTTCGCCGGGCGCATGCTGGAGCTGGTGCAGCTGCGCGACATGACCGCCTATGTGCGCCTGGCCCGCAAGGGCGGTGAAGGCACCGTCCCGCGCTGGCAGGGTGGCCAGCTGCCCCTGTCGATGCCGCTCGGGCGCGAACTGGAAGCGGTGCTGTCCGGCGCGGACGACAGCGCCGAGTCGCGCTGGCTGGCCCCTCTGATGGCACTGCAGTCGCGCCTGTCTGCCCGGCCATCGCCTGCGCACCTGCTGCTGGAAGACGTGCGCCGCCGCGAAGGCCAGTTCGTGTTCGTCTATCCCTTTGCCGGACGCCACATCCACGAGGCACTGGCGGCGTTGCTGGCGCTGCGCTGCACGCGCCGGCAGCGCAACAGCATCGGCTATGCCGTCAATGACCACGGGCTGGTGCTGGCACCGACGCAGCCGATCGAGCTGCAGGCGGAGCAATGGAAGGAACTGTTCGCGGCCGATCAGCTGCTTGAGGACCTGCGTGCCGCCGTCAATCTGGGCGAGCTCGCGCGACGCCAGTTCCGCGGAATCGCACGCGTCGCTGGCCTGCTGGTACCCAGCCTGCCCGGAGGCGCGCCGCGCTCGCTGCGCCAGCTGCAGGCCTCGGCCGGACTGCTGTACGACGTGCTGCGTGAGCACGACCCCGAGCATCTGCTGCTGGCATTGGCCGAGCATGAAGTGCTGCAGGACAGCCTGGATCTGCCGGGCCTACAGCAGGTGCTCGAACGCATCGGCACGCAGTCACTGTCACTGCAGCATCCCGCCTCGCTGACACCGCTGGGCTTCCCGCTGTGGGCCGAGCGCCTGCGAGGACAGTTCAGCAATGAAGACTGGCGCACCCGCGTGCTGCGTGCCGCACAGCAGTTGGAGAGACGCCATGGCCGATGAGCTGGCCGTGACGCTGGGCGGTGAACCCATGCTGCTGCTCGGTGCGCGCGCACTGTGGTGGCCGGCCCGGCAGGCCTTGCTGATCGCCGACCTGCACCTGGGCAAGGCCGACCTGTTCCGCCGCGCCGGCATCGCGCTGCCGTCCGGCGGCACCCGCGACGACCTGCAGCGCCTGCAGAGGCTGGTGCAGGCAAGGGCTTGCCGCGAGCTGTGGATACTGGGCGATGTGCTGCATGGGCCGGCGCATCGTGCGGCGTGGTACCGGCAATGGCTGGGATGGCGAGAGCAGCACTCCGCGCTGGCGGTGCATGTGATACGCGGCAATCATGATCGGCACCTGCCGCACGCGGCGCTGCAGGTGGAGCTGCATGAGGAGGTGCAACTGGGCGCGTTCCTGCTGTGCCATGAACCACGGCACATGCCCGCGGCGCACGTCATTGCCGGCCATATCCATCCGCAGATCGCACTGCCGGCGCTGCGCCGCCGCTTTCCGGCGTTCTGGCTCCGCGAAGGATTGACGGTGCTGCCGGCATTCTCCGCCTTCACCGGCGGCTGGGTCATCGCACCGGCGCAGGGTGAACGGCGCATCGCCTGTGTCGAACAGGGTCTGGTGGCGATGCCTGGCCGGTAAGGCCAGCGGGCGCGACAGTCAGGCCGGCCGGACGCCCGCCAGCGCCGGCATCAGATGGAAATCGGGCGTGTCGTTGCTCTGCCGGCGCGGCAGTGCCTGGACGGCCGACAGCATTTCCTGCGCGCAGGCGCGGATGTGCGTGTGGTGTTCCGGCAGCGCATGACTGATCAGGCTGCCCACATGGAACTCGAACACATCCTCCAGAACGTCGGGCTGGTCCTCGTGCAGCATCTGCAGCAATCCCCGCAGCTTGCAGATTTCCGATTCCAGCTCTTCGACCGCGAACAACATGGCGTCCTCCTCGTGAACTCGCAGCACATCCGGGCCGCAGCAGGCCGCGACGGCGGCGCCACCCGGGCCACGCGATGTTCGAATCACGGAGAGGAAAACGGGCGACGCAGCTGTGGCGTGCTTCACTCTTGTCGCACAGACGCAGTGAGGTAACCGTTAATTCACGTGATGATGTGATTCACGCAGCCGCCGTGGCAGCCTGCGTGGCACGCGCAACGGGCGGCCGGGCCAGGGCTTCGAGGAAGGCTGGATCCAGAGCAAGCGAACCGAACCAGCCGTGCTGGGTTCCACTGAGCACCCGCAGCATGTGCCCGCGTCCCCCCGGCAGCCGCCCCATCGGGCCAAGCAGCGCGTCGCGCGCCTTGGCCCACGCATCGCGATCGGACTGGAACAGCGGCGTCAGCCAGCGGCTCCAGCGCTGGTACACCGCCACATGCGCACGTCGCTGCGCCTGGTAAGCCTGCAGTGCCGTCTCACCAGCGCCATGCACACGCAGCGCGTCTCGCAGCGCCAGCGCATCGAGCAGCGCCATGTTCACCCCCTGCCCCAGCTGCGGGCTCATCGCGTGCGCTGCATCGCCGACCAGGACCATGCGCCCCTGATGCCAACGGGTCATCACCGCATCGCGGTAAACCGCCCGGGACAGCTGTCCGGCATCGTGCAGGTGATCGAAGCGTGCGCTGGCCTCGGGCCAGAGCGCATGCAGTTCCTGCAGCCACGGTTGCATGCCTTCATCTTCCCAACGCGCGAAGTCGGCGCGTGGCAGGCTCCAGAAAAAACTCAGGCGCGGGGTGTCATCACCCGGACGCGTGCCCACCGGCAACAGGCCGATCATCTTGCGCGCGGCGACGTAGCGTTGGCGCAGCTGCTGCACGTGCGGCCACTCTCCGGCCGGCAGCAGGCACCACAATGCGCCCCACGGATAGACGCGGTCGAGGCCAGCGCCGCCGGCAATGGTCGCGCGCAGGGACGACGCTGCGCCGTCGGCCGCCACTACCAGGTCAAACGGGCCATGGGTGCGGCCTTCGTTGTCGCGCAGTTGCCCCCGCGCGGTATCGACCGCGTCGATGGTGGTCCCCGCATGCAGTTGGCCGGCGCCATCGCGGGCCTGGTCCAGCAGCGAGAACAGGGCGCCGCGCTGCATGCCCAGACCGTGCAGGCGGACATCGAGGCCGCCATAGCCCATGTCCATCACCGCACGTCCGCACGGCGTGTCGCCATAAAGCCGATGCACCGGCGCGGCATGCGCGCGCACGGCCTCCAGCAGTCCCATCTGCCACAGCACCTGCAGGCCGCTGGGCTGCAACAGGAAACCGGCGCCGACCGGCCCAGGGGTCGGCACGCGCTCGAAGATCTCAACGTCGTGCCCGTCGCGGGTCAGCAGGATGGCCATCGCCTGGCCAGCGGTGCCGTATCCAATCACGGCAATGCGAAGTCGTTCCGTCATCCGCACATTGTGCCCCAGCCGGATCCGGATCGTTCTCCAAGCCGCGCGCGGGCGGGCCGCCCTGCCGGCGAATGTCCCCCGGCGCCGGCCTTCGACCGTCGCCTCCTCCTTTACTTCGCCGGCAGGGCGGCCCGCCCGCGCGCGGCTTGGGTTCGGTCCCATGCGATGGGCGCAAAAAAAAACCCCGCCGGAGCGGGGTTCTCAACGCACTGTCGAGTGGATCACTCGGCCGGCGTGATGTTCGAAGCCTGGGCACCCTTCGGGCCCTGGGTCACGTCATAGGTGACACGCTGGCCTTCCTGCAGGCTGCGGAAGCCCTTGGAGTTGATGGCGGAGAAGTGCGCGAACACGTCGGCGCTGCCATCCTCCGGCGAGATGAAGCCAAATCCCTTGGCGTCGTTGAACCACTTGACGGTACCGTTCGGCATGGTGATGCGAGACCTTATGCAATGAATGGGTGGTGTACGCTGAACCCGCGTACCGGCTGAGTATGCAAAGCTTGCTCGGCGAAGACAATCACCCCCGTGCCAATTCGCCGATCAGTTCCGGAAGTCCATTGCTCGCCGCCTGCACATTGGCCAGCACTTCGGCCATCGTGATCTCCTCGCCATCACCACAGCCCGCGGCCCAGTTCGCCACGATCGCCAGGCACGCGTAATCCAGTCCCAACTCCCGCGCCAGCGCGGCTTCGGGCATTCCGGTCATGCCCACCAGATCGCAGCCATCGCGCCGCATGCGGGCGATTTCCGCGATGGTTTCCAGCCTCGGCCCCTGCGTCGCACCGTAGCAGCCACCGTCATGGACCGTGACACCCGTCACTTTGGCCGCGGCCAGAATCTTGCTCCGCAGCATCGGCGTGTACGGGTGGCCGAAGTCCACATGCAGCACTTCGGTACCCTCTTCTTCACAGATCGTGCTGATCCGGCCCCAGGTGTAGTCGATGATCTGGTCCGGGCAGGCCAGCACGCGCGGCCCGACCTGCTCGGTGATGCCCCCGACGGTGTTCAGCGCCAGCACGCGCTGGGCGCCGATCTGCTGCAGCGCAGCCAGATTGGCGCGGTAGTTGATCTTGTGCGGCGGCAGCGAGTGGCCCTCGCCATGGCGCGCAAGGAACGCCACGCGGTTGCCCAGCAGCGTGCCCACGCGCACCGGGCCGGAGGGACGGCCGAAGCGGGTCTCGACCTCGTGGGTCTGCACATCGTCGAGCTTGGCCAGGTTGTAGACACCGGTACCGCCGATCACGGCCAGGGCGATCTGTTGCATCGAAAGCACTCCAGAGAAAGACGAACGCCGGCACCCGAGGATGCCGGCGGCGGCAAAGGACGGCCGCGGACGGCCGTGCCTGTTATTCCTTCATCGCGTAGATGGCCGGCACGCAGCGCAGGGTCTCGTTGACGTCCATGCCGAAACCGAACACGTAGCGGTCGGGCAGTTCGATACCGGCGTAGTCAGCTGTCACATCCGGCAGCCCGCGATCGTGCTTCTTCACCGTCATCGCTGCGATGCGCACGTCGGTCGCGCCCTGCTCCAGGCACCAGGTGCGCACGCCCTGCAGGGTGTAGCCCTCATCGAGGATGTCATCGACCAGCAGCACACGGCGGCCGAACAGCGCGGTGGCCGGCTTGTGCTTCCACACCAGGTCGCCGCCGGTGGTTTCACCGCGATAGCGGGTGGCGTGCAGGTAATCGAACTGCACGTCCTGGCCGCGCGCACCCAGCTCCAGCGCCAGCTGGCCGGCGAACGGCAGCGCACCGTGCATGATCGACAGGAACAGTGGCACCTCGCCCTTGTAATCGCGCGCGATGGCGTCGGCGATACCGGCGATGGCCTTGTCGATGGTGGGGCGGTCAACCAGCAGGTCGGCCTGGGCCAGGGCCTGGGAAATGGTGAGGTTCGGCATCAGACGGTTCTTCCAAGGGTTTCAAGCAGACGGGATTGAGTGTCGCCATGGCGGGCATCGGCCAGCAGGCCATCCCAGCCAAGCGCGCCGCGACCGAGCAGGCCAAGCAGCGCAGCGGTATTGAGGGAGCGTCCCTGCACCGCGTGCAGGGCTTCATCGACCAGCTCCGGATGGCAGACCAGCACGACGTCGCAGCCCGCATCCAGGTGCGCGTGCACGCGTGCCGCAACGCCACCGGCATGGTGCGAAGCGGCCATGCCGATGTCGTCGGAGAACACCACGCCGCGGAAGCCCAGCTCGCCACGCAGCACCTCCTGGATCCAGCGCGGCGAATAGCCGGCCGGTTCCGGCGCCACCTGCGGGTAGATCACGTGCGCCATCATCACGGCGTCGGCACCGGCGGCAACACCAGCCCGGAACGGCACCAGGTCCTGCGCGCGCAGTTCGTCCAGCGTCCGCGGATCGACCGCGGTATCGACATGGGTGTCTTCCAGCACGGTGCCATGGCCGGGAAAATGCTTGAGGGTGGCCGCCATGCCGGCCGCGTGCATGCCGCGTACGTAGGCCTCGGTGAACGCAGCCACGACCTGCGGGTCTTCACTGAAAGCGCGGTTGCCGATCGCAAGGTTGCCACGGCCCAGGTCGACCACCGGGGCAAAGCTCAGGTCCACGCCACTGGCGCGCACTTCGCTGGCCATCAGCCAGGCGTGCTGCTCGGCCAGCGCCAACGCGGCGCCGGGATCCTTCGCATAGCCGGCACCGATCTCCTGCAGCGGCGGCAGATCGCTGTAGCCCTTGCGGAAACGCTGCACGCGACCGCCTTCCTGGTCGACGCAGATCAGCTGCGGGCGCGGCGCGGCCTCGCGGATCGCGGCGCTGAGCTCGCTCACCTGCTGGCGGGAGGCGAAGTTGCGCGTGAACAGCACCACCCCGGCAACGGCATCGTGCTGCAGCCAGTCGCGTTCCTGGGGGGTCAGTTCAGTGCCGGCAACGCCGATCAGCAGCATGGTCGTTCTCCACAACGGGCGCCCGCATGGCGCAGTGCCGCATTGTCGCAGAACCGGCCGTTGGACGCAGGTGGGGGCGTCCATCGCGCGCCCCTCGAAGGATCAGACCCTGCAGCCGTCCGCACCACAGGCGTCGTCGCCGCTGCGTCCGGTTGCCGTGCCCTGCTCCGCCGCGATCTGCCGCAGCGCCTGGGCGAAGGCTTCCGGAGGCTGGGCGCCGGAGATCGCCCAGCGGCCGTCGATGACGAAGGTCGGCACCGAGGAAACACCCAGCGCACGGGCCTGGTCCAGTCCCGCTTCGACCTCGGCCAGGCCGCGTGAGGAGGCCAGCATCTGGGCGATCTCTGCCGCATCCAGTCCGCCTGCCACACCGGCCCGGGTCAGCACCTCTGTGTCCGCCAGATTCTGGCCGTGCTCGAAATGGGCGCGGAACAGCGCCTCTCCGACCGCGTCCTGCACACCGTGCTGGCCGGCCAGCCACAGCAGCCGGTGCGCTGGCAGGGTGGTCACCCGCACCTGGCCCTGGCTGAAGTCCATGGGCAGGCCTTCGCCACGGGCGGTGGCCTGGGTCTGGCCGAGAATCTGCTCTGTGCGCTCGACACCGCCGAACTTGCGCGCATACGCCTCGCGCAGCGGCACCGGCGTGGTGCCCGCATCCGGGTCCAGCTGGAACGGCTGCCAGTGGATGTCGAGTACTGGGGCATCGGCCCCCAGCAACTGCACCCCCTGCTGGAAACGGTGCTTGCCGATCCAGCACCAGGGACAGACCACGTCGGAGTAGATGTCGATTCTCATCCCACCGACATGGGGTCCGGGCGCCCCGAAAAAAGGGGGAACGCCTTTCACCAGCGTGAATAGGGATGACTGGCCAGTGCGACGTTGTAGTAGCGCGGGTCGTCGGTGACCTCCGCGCCGGCCCAGTCCGGCAGGACGATGGCCTGCCCTGCGCTTTCCAGCTCGACTTCGGCCACCACCAGGCCGGCGTTGTCACCCAGGAACTCATCCACTTCCCAGGTCAGGCCGGCATGCTCGACCAGGTGGCGACGCTTGTCGATCAGGCCCCCCACGCACAGCGCCAGCAGCGCGCGCGCATCCTCCACCGGAATCGGGTAATCAAACTCCTGGCGGGTATGGCCGATCGTGCGCGACTTCAGGTTCAGCGCGGCGTGCTCACCTTCGATGCGCACCCGCACGGACGCGTTCTGGCGACCGCTGTCGAGCGCGCCCAGATCGTTGATGTAGCCCTGCGCCATCGGAATCACCCGGTGTGCGGCCGCACGCCAGCCGTCGCTGCTGACGAGGAATTTGCGTTCGATCTCGATGCCCATCGCGCCATTATGCGCGATGGGCATGACAGCGGGTCAGCGCTTTTCGAACACCGCGATGCTTTCCACGTGCGCGGTGTGCGGGAACATGTCCATGGCGCCGGCACTGACCAGGGTGAAGCCCTGCTCGTTCACCAGGTAGCCCGCGTCCCGGGCCAGCGATCCCGGATGGCAGCTGACGTACACGATGCGCTTGAACTGCTTCAACGGCAGCTGCTGCAGCACCTCGATCGCGCCCGAGCGCGGCGGGTCCAGCAACAGCTTGTCGAAGCCCTGGCGCATCCACGGCGTGGCGCGCTGGTCCTGGGTCAGGTCGGCGCTGTAGAACTGGGCGTTGCCCAGCCCGTTGCGCTCGGCGTTCTCACGTGCGCGGGCAACGAGGCCCGCGTCGCCTTCCACGCCCACCACCTCGCGCACGCGGCGCGCCAGCGGCAGGGTGAAGTTGCCCAGCCCGCAGAACAGGTCCAGCACGCGCTCGTCCTCACCCGGCTCCAGCAGATCCAGGGTGTGAGCGATCATCTTCTCGTTGAGCTTGGCATTGACCTGGATGAAATCCAGTGGCCGGAACGCCAGTTCGACATCCCACGGCGCCAGCCGGAACGACAGCGGCACGCCCTGCCCGTCCAGCGGATGGACAGTGTCCACGCCACCGGGTTGCAGGTAGATGGCGAATCCGTGCTGCTGGCCGAAGCTGGCCCATGCGGCGCGGTCGGCATCACTGAGCGGCTGCAGATGGCGCACGGTCAGCGCGATGGCCTGGTCACCGCCGATGAACTCGATCTGCGGGATGTCGCGCTTGCCGTCGAGCGACTCGATGAAGGTCGACAGCGCCTGCACCTTGGTGCCCACTTCGGGGATCACGGTCAGGCACTGGCTGAGATCGGCGACGAAGCGCGGGTCCTGTTCACGGAAGCCGACCAGGGTCTTGTCCTTCTTCTCGACGCGGCGCACCGAGAAGCGCCCCTTGCGGCGGTAACCCCAGCTGTCGCCGACCAGCGGTGGCAGCACGCGGCCCGGCTTCACGTGACCGATGCGTTCCAGGTTGTCCATCAGCACGCGCTGCTTGGCAACGATCTGCTGGTCTTCATCCAGATGCTGCAGCACGCAGCCGGCGCAGGTGCCGAAATGCGGGCACTTCGGCGTCACCCGCTGTGGCGAGGCCTGCAGCACTTCCACGGTGCGTGCTTCGTCGAAATGGCGGCTGCGGGCGGTCTGTTCAGCCATGACCACCTCGCCCGGCAGAGCGCCGCTGATGAAGGTGACCTTGCCACCTTCGCCTTCACGGCGGGCGACGCCGCGACCATCATGGCTGAGGTCGAGGATCTCGGTCTGGAACGGGGTACGGTCGATGCGGGAGCGGGATCGGGCCACGTGGCAACAGGCTGCGGGCGAAAATGGGCGCGTATTGTCGCAGATCCTGACCGGCGGGGCCTGCCGCCGCTTGCGCCAGCCGCCGCCGTGCTTGATGATGTCAACCAGCTGACATGGAGGCAGCCCCTGATGCAGATGACCCCGCGGGCCGGTCGGCCCCGCTTCCTGCTTGTCGAGGACGACATCATCAGCCGCGGGTTTTTCAAGGCGGCGTTGGAAACCCTGCCGGCGGACGTCGATACCGCGGACTCCCTTGCCAGTGCCCTGGCAAGCGCCGAGCCCGGGGCTCACGACCTGTGGCTGATCGACGTCAACCTGCCTGACGGCAATGGCGCGCAGCTGCTGCGCGAACTGCGCCGTTCGCATCCGGACACGCCTGCCTTGGCGCATACCGCCGACGGCGACACGTCCATCCATGCGCGCCTGCGTGAGGCCGGTTTCAGCGACACCCTGGTCAAACCGCTCGGCCGCGACCAGTTGCTGAAGGCGGTCCGCCGCGCCCTGGTCAACTCGCCGGCCGGCATCGCCGTCGCTCCGGCCCCCGCTGCGATCGAGCTGAACGGGCAGGACTGGGACGAGACCGCCGCTCTGGCCGCTCTCAATGGCCAGCGCAACCACCTGATCGCCCTGCGCGAGCTGTTCCTTGCGGAACTGCCGGGCGTCCGCGATGCGGTCGAGCAGGCCGTGGACCAGCATGATGAACGCCAGCTGCGCAGCCAGCTGCACCGGCTGCAGGCAAGCTGCGGCTTCGTCGGTGCAGCACGGCTGGGCCGCGCGGTGCGCCAGCTGCACCACATGCCGGAGTCGGACCTGGCACAAGCGGGCTTCCGCGCCGCGGTAGCGGCACTGCTGCACTGAGGGTTGCCCGGCACGGGTGCGCCCTGCCCCGTCGGATATCGAAATCAATCCGGGGTCAGATCCCTTTCCCTGCGGAAGACGGATCTGCTCCCCGTCCGCCTACCGCCGGGGGGCCAACTGCTCCAGCAGCTCCCAGGACTTCAGCCCCCGTGGCCCCAGGTGGTGCGCCAGCACCCGCCGCATGGGCAGCCGCAGGCTCGCCAGATCGGCAGGCCCCGGCTCCTCGTCGGCCGCCAGCGCCAACAGCGCCGAACCGGTGGCCGCCGCACTGCGCTCTCCACCGCGCTCGCTGAGCAGCCGTTGCGGCCCTTCCTGCGGATCCAGCGCATAACGCGCTGCCGGATCGATCGGCTGACCATCGCTGGCGCTTTCCAGATCGAAACCGAGCCCCAGTGCGGCAAGCAGCTCGCGCTCGAAGCGGCGCAGCGTCCAGGCCAGTCCGGCGCCCACTGCCAGCCGCGCGCGTGCCTCGCCGTACGCCAGATACACCTCCGGCAACGGATCCTGGCGTGGCGCCAGCCGCAGCGTCAGTTCACTCAGGTAGAAGCCGGCCAGCATGGACTGGCCGACCAGCCGCGGCGCCGCGTCCAGCGCTTCGGCGGCACGCAGCTGCGCCAGTTCGCCGCGCTGCTGTGCGCTGAAGCGGATCCACTGCAGCGGCTGCAGGGCCGCGCGCAACACCTGGCCCTTGGCCGTGGACACGCCGCGCGCAAGCAGGCCGATCCGGCCATGCTCCGCGCTCAGCACCTCCACCAGCAGGCTGGTTTCGCGATAGGCCCGTGCATGCAGCACGAACCCCGTGTCGTCCTCGATGATCACCGAAGCGATCGCCGTGGCTTACTCGTAACCGAAGGCCTTCAGCGCGGCCTCGTCGTCGGACCAGCCTTCACGTACGCGCACCCAGGTTTCCAGGAACACCTTGGCACCGAACAGACGCTCCATCTGCAGGCGCGACTTGGCCCCGATCTCCTTCAGGCGCGCGCCCCCCTTGCCGATCACGATGGCCTTCTGGCCTTCCCGCTCGACCCAGATCACCGCGCCGATGCGCAGAAGATTGCCATCCTCGGTGAAGCGCTCGATCTCCACGGTGGTGGCATAGGGCAGCTCCTCGCCAAGCTGGCGCATCAGCTGCTCACGTACCAGTTCACCGGCAAGGAAACGTTGGCTGCGGTCGGTGATCTCGTCCTCGCCGAACATCGGCGGGGCTTCCGGCAGCAGCTCCAGCACGTCACGCACCAGGGCGTCCAGGCCGTTGCGCTTCTGCGCCGAGATCGGATGCACGGCGGCGAAATCACGGCCGGCGGTCACCTCCTGCAGGAACGGCAGCAGCGCGCCCTTGTCCTTCAGGCGATCGATCTTGTTGACCACCAGCACCACCGGGATGCCGGCATCGCGCAGCACGTTGAAGGCCAGGCTGTCTTCGTCATCCCAGCGCCCGGCCTCGATCACCAGCAGGCCTGCATCCACGCCTTCCAGCGAGCCGCGCGCGGCGCGGTTCATCACCCGGTTCATCGCCCGCTTCTGCACCTTGTGCAGGCCCGGGGTATCGACCAGCACCAGCTGGCCTTCCGGATAGGTGGCGATGCCGAGCAGGCGGTGGCGGGTGGTCTGCGGCCGGTTGGAGACGATGCTGACCTTGGCCCCGACCAGGGCATTGGTCAGGGTCGACTTGCCGACGTTCGGGCGGCCGATGACGGCCACGCTGCCGCAATGATGGGAAGTTTGTTCGCTCACTTGGAATCCAGTTGTTCTAGGACGGCTGCAGCCGCCTGTTGTTCGGCAAGCCGCCGCGAGGCGCCTTCGCCCTCGGTGCTGGCGGCCGGGTCGGCCACGTTGCAGCGTACCCGGAAATGTTTGGCGTGGTCGTCACCGGATTCTGACACCAGTTCGTACTGGGGCAACGCCTTCTGCCGGGCCTGCAGCCATTCCTGCAGGCGGGTCTTGGGGTCCTTCTCGGGGCGGCCGGTGGCCGGCAGCGCCTCCATCGAGGCCATGAACCAGGGCAGCACGGTCTCCCGGCACGCGTCAAAACCGGCGTCCAGGTAGATCGCGGCCACCACCGCCTCCAGTGCATCGGCCAGGATCGAGTCGCGGCGGTGCCCGCCCGACTTCATCTCGCCCGCGCCCAGGATCAGCCGTTCGCCCAGCTGCAGGGTACGGGCGATCACTGCCAGCGCCCCTTCACGCACCAGCTCGGCGCGGGCGCGGGTCAGTGCGCCCTCGTCGGCCTTGGGCCAGCGCTGGTACAGCGCCTCGGCGACCATCATGTTGACGATGCTGTCGCCGAGGAATTCCAGGCGCTCGTTATGCGGCACGCCGGCACTGCGATGGGTCAGCGCCTGCTTGAGCAGCGCCGGGTCGCGGAAGGCATGGCCGATCAGGTCGCCACGTTGGATGAATTTACTGGGCACCGCTTCGGGTCAGGTCCTGGGAAGAATCGAATTTGCCAACCACATCGAGGTTGCCGATCAACGGGCGACGCACTTCGTAGTTGACCTTGAGGGTCCAGCCATTGTCGCGGCGATCGAACTTGACGTTGCCCGGCTTCACGTTGTCCGAGTAGTTGATGTACAGCCGCTTGAAGAACAGATCCTGGATCCGCGCCGGCTCCATGCTGGCCACGCCCGGCTGGCTGGCCAGGCTCTTCATCGCCGAGCGTACCGCGTAATACTCCTGGTACATCGGGAACAGCTTCATGCCGATGTAGATGAAGAAGCCAACCACGACCAGGACCACCAGGAACGAGGTCAGGGTGATGCCGCGCTGCGTGTTCATCGTCTTCATTGCGTTCTCCCCAGATACGCGTTGGATGTGAAAATACTCAGTTGATGCCCGAGCCGATCCGCGACGGCTCGAAACCGTCCTTGCAGAACCAGCCCTGGCAGTTCAGCCAGATCAGGAATGCCTTGCCCCGCAGGTTCTCTTCCGGCAGCAGCCCCCAGAAGCGTCCATCATCGCTGTTGTCACGGTTGTCGCCCATCACCAGGTACTTGCCGGCCGGCACCGTCCACTGGCCCTGGCCACGCGGATAGTCGGTCTCCAGCACGGTATGGGTGCGGCCCGGGAGATGCTCGACCAGCAGGTTGGCGCCCTCGCCCTGGCCCTTGTGGCCGGCGTAGATGCCCTTGTTGTCGTACTTCACCGGCTCGCCGTTCAGCACCAGGCTGTCGCCCTCGAACACCACGGTGTCACCCGGCACGCCGATCACGCGCTTGATGAAGTTCTCGCCCTTGGCCGGGTCGTTGTCGCCGTGGCCCGGGAAGTGGAACACCACCACATCGCCGCGCGCGGGATCACCCACCGGCACGAAGCGGGTATTGGTGATCGGCAGGCGCAGGCCATAGGCGAACTTGTTGACCAGGATGAAATCACCGATCAGCAGGTTCGGCATCATCGAGCTGGACGGGATCTTGTACGGCTCGGCGATGAAGCTGCGCACGACCAGCACGATCGCCAGCACCGGGAAGAATGCACGCGAGTAATCCACCAGCACCGGCTCGGTGTCGAGCAGGCCTGCACGCTGGGCGCGGCGCCTGGCGAAGTACAGCTTGTCCGCAAGCAGGATCAGGCCCGAGGCCAGGGTCAGCACGACCAGGAGGATCTCAAACAGTTTCATTCAGGGTCCTTTGCAACGTCACCGGACGACCGGCCCCGGAGGGCCGGTGCGCGCTTACTTGTTGTCCATCTGCAGCACGGCCAGGAACGCTTCCTGCGGGATTTCCACGCGGCCGACCTGCTTCATGCGCTTCTTGCCTTCCTTCTGCTTTTCCAGAAGCTTCTTCTTGCGCGAAACGTCGCCACCATAGCACTTGGCCAGCACGTTCTTGCGCATGGCCTTGACCGTGGTACGGGCGATGATCTGCGAGCCGACAGCCGCCTGGATCGCCACGTCGAACATCTGCCGCGGGATCAGGTCCTTCATCTTCTCGCACAGCTCGCGGCCGCGGCGGTCGGCATGGCTGCGGTGGACGATCAGCGACAGCGCATCGACCTTGTCGCCATTGATCAGCACGTCCACGCGCACGAACGGGCCGGCATCGAAGCGCACGAAGTGATAGTCCAGCGACGCGTAGCCGCGGCTGACCGACTTCAGCTTGTCGAAGAAGTCCAGCACCACTTCGGCCATCGGCAGCTCGTAGCTGATCTGCACCTGGCTGCCCAGGTAGTTGATGCCGATCTGGCTGCCGCGCTTTTCCTCGCACAGCTTGATGATGTTGCCGATGTACTCCTCGGGGGTGAGTACGTTGGCACGGATGATCGGCTCGCGGATCTCCTGGACCTGGTTCACCGCCGGCAGCTTGGCCGGGTTGTCCATGTTGATGATCGAGCCATCGGTCTTCAGGACCTCGTACACCACCGTCGGCGCGGTGCTGATCAGGTCCAGGTTGTATTCGCGCTCCAGCCGTTCCTGCACGATCTCCATGTGCAGCATGCCGAGGAAGCCGCAGCGGAAACCGAAGCCCATCGCCTCCGAGCTTTCCGGCTCGAAGCGCAGCGCGGCATCGTTCAGGCGCAGCTTGTCCAGCGCCTCGCGCAGGTCCGGATAGTCCTCGGCGTCGACCGGGAACAGGCCGGCGAACACGCGCGGCTGCATTTCCTGGAAGCCCGGCAGCGGCTTCGGTGCCGGATCACCGGCCAGGGTCAGGGTGTCGCCCACCGGCGCACCATGCACGTCCTTGATGCTGGCCGTGACCCAACCCACCTCACCCGCGCGCAGCGCCGGCAACACCTTGCGCTTGGGGGTGAACACGCCGACGTTGTCGACCTGGTGGTTGCGGCCGGTGGACATCACCTGCAGCTTGTCGCCGGCCTTGATCTCGCCCTGCATGACGCGCACCAGCGAGACCACGCCGAGGTAGTTGTCGAACCAGGAGTCGATGATCAGCGCCTGCAGCTTGTCGGTATCGCGCGGCTGCGGCGGCGGAATGCGGTGGACGATGGCCTCCAGCACGTCCTGCACGTTCAGGCCGGTCTTGGCGCTGACCGGCACGGCGTCGCTGGCGTCGATGCCGATCACGGCCTCGATCTCGGCCTTGGCGCGCTCGATGTCGGCCGTAGGCAGGTCGATCTTGTTGATCACCGGCACCACTTCCAGACCCTGCTCCACCGCGGTGTAGCAGTTCGCCACCGACTGCGCTTCCACGCCCTGGGCAGCATCGACCACCAGCAGCGCACCTTCACAGGCGGCCAGCGAGCGGCTGACTTCATACGAGAAATCGACGTGGCCCGGGGTGTCGATGAAGTTCAGATGATAGGTCTGCCCGTCCTTGGCCAGGTACGGCAGCGATACCGACTGCGCCTTGATGGTGATGCCACGCTCGCGCTCGATCGGGTTGGAGTCGAGTACCTGCGCTTCCATCTCGCGGGCCTGCAGGCCACCACAAAGCTGGATGATGCGGTCGGCCAGCGTGGACTTGCCGTGGTCGACGTGGGCGATGATGGAGAAGTTGCGGATGTTCCGCATCGAATCAGATGACATAGGTGGCGGCGGCGCGCGGCGTCGTCAGGGTAACGGTGGATTATCGCACGCCCGGGGCCCGGCCGCGAAAGGCGCCTCGCCGGGCCAGGGCCGGAACGACCGAAGCCCCGCCTGAGCGGGGCTTCGGGGGGCAGCGGCTGCCGGAGCAGCCCCGGTCCTTACTCGCCGGCCTTGACCGCCACGAAGGCGCTGTTGCCGTTGCCGGTGCGGACCAGCAGCATCACCACATCGCCCTTCTTGTAGCTGGACAGCGCGCGGTTCAGCGACTCCACGCCGCTCACCTGGGTGCTGGCCACCTGCAGGATCACCATGCCCGGGGACAGGCCGGCATCCCGGGCGCCCTGCCCCTTGACGCCGGTGATGCGCACGCCCTCGCCCGATTCCAGGCCCAGCTGCTTGCGCTGCGGCGCGGTCAGATCGCTGACGTCCAGGCCCAGCAGGGCATTGGCACCACTCTGCGGAGCGGCATCGGCCCTGGCGGTGGCGGGGCTGCGGGCGCTGGCCTGGTCATCCTCGGCCAGCGCGGTCAGGGTGGCGCTCAGGTCGCGCGGCTTGCCGTCACGGATCACGCCCAAGGTGACCCGGCTGCCCGGGGCCATGGCGCCGATCAGCGGCGGCAGATCGGACCAGCTGTTGACCGGTGCGCCGTTCACGGTGCGGATCACATCCCCCACCTTCACACCGGCGCGGGCGGCCGCCGAATCCGGCACGATCTGGTTGACCAGCGCACCCCGGCTGTCCGGCAGGCCCATGGCCTGCGCCTTCAGGCCGTCGATCTCCTGCACCACCGCGCCCAGCTGGCCGCGGGTGACCCGGCCGGTCTTCTTGATCTGTTCAACCGCGCTCATCGCCAGATCGATCGGAATCGCGAAGCTGATGCCCATGTAGCCACCGGACGCAGAGAAGATCTGCGAGTTGATGCCGACCACTTCGCCCCGGGTGTTCAGCAGCGGACCGCCGGAGTTGCCCTGGTTGATCGCCACGTCGGTCTGGATGAACGGCACGTAGCGCTGGTCCGGGCCGCCGGTGCTGCGGCCGAGGGCGCTGACCACGCCGGCGGTGACCGAGTGGTCAAGGCCGAACGGCGAGCCGATCGCGACAACCCACTGGCCCGGCTTCAGGCTGTTGGAATCGCCGACACGGACGGTCGGCAGGTTCCTGCCTTCGATCTTCAGCAGGGCGACGTCGTACTGCTGGTCGCTGCCCACCACCTTGGCGGTGAACTCACGGCGATCGCCCAGCTTGACCTTCACCTCGCTGGCGTCGGCTACCACGTGGTAGTTGGTCAGCACGTAGCCGTCGGGCGAAATGATGAAGCCCGACCCCATGCCGCGGCCCTTGATGCTGGGACCGCCGTCGGGGCCGCCCGGCCCCTGCCCCGGCATCGGGAAGTCCGGGCCGAAGAAGCGACGGAAGAACTCCGGCATGTCGTCGTCCCCCATCGGCCCACGCGCCTGGCGGTTGCTGCGGACGATGGTGGTGTCGACGTTGACCACGCCCGGGCCGACCTGCTCGACGAGGTTGGTGAAATCGGGCAGGCCGGTGACCAGCGGCTGCGCCGGAGCGCGCGGCGCGGCAGCGGCCGCGGCCGGCGCGGTCTGGGCAGCCGGGGACGGCGCCTGGGCACAGGCCACCAGCGGCAGGGTCAGGGCCAGCAGGCCGATGGCCTGCGTGCGGAATCGGGGAGTCATCGGACGGCAACCTCCGGATCGGATGGAAGGGAGAAGAAGGGCCCCGCGATCGGCGGGGCGTGGCGGCACCCGGCTCAGTCGCGCGGGCGGGGCGGCGGCGGCAGGTCGTCGTCCTGCAGGCGCGGCTCGAAGGGGTAGAACGTGGCGCTGTCGGCATGCGCCGGGAAGCTGGCGTTGAGCGCGCCCCCCGCGGCCGGAGCCAGGCTGGAGCGCGGCCACGGCCGGGCCTGCAGGCCGGCCACCTCGCCGAACGGCAGGTTGCGGGTGGCACTGGCGCTGGCGCGGCGTGCGTCCTGGCGACGGCTGGCGGCCAATGCGGCCGCCGGAACACTGGCCACCGCCACCACCGCCGGATCGACCGAGGCTTCGGTCACCGTCGCGGGCGATACCGGTGCCGGCGGCAGCTCGGCCTGGCTGGCCACCACCTGCGGTGCCAGCGGCTCTCCGGGAGGGGTCTCCTTCAGCTTCTCGCCGCCGATCAACAGGGCCACCGCAGCGACCGAGGCAGCCAATGCGGCACCGCCCCCCCAGGTACGCCAGCCACTGCGGCGCACCTGCCGGTCCTGAGGCCCGGACCGGGGCGTGGGTTCGGCGGCGATGGCAGAGGCAACCGCGGCGCTGAAGCCGGCGGGCGCAAGCACCGACGCCTGCCCGCGCATCACGTCGCCCAGCAGCTGCCAGCGCTCCTGGCAGCCGGCCAGTTCCGGGTCATGCTCCATGCGGCGCAGCAGGAAGCGGGCCTCGTCGGCCCCCAGCTCGCCATCGACCAGGGCCGACAGCTGTTCCCGATGGCGCTGGTCAAGCCGCAGCCCGGCCGGCGATTGATGATTCTGCGATTCGTTGAATGGATGACTGGTCATACGCGGCTCTTCTCGCGGGTGGCGCTGCCGATGTCCAGCAGCGGCCGGAGTTCGGTGTCGATCGCCTCGCGCGCCCGGAAGATCCGAGAGCGCACGGTGCCGATCGGGCACCCCATCTTCTGCGCGATTTCCTCGTAGCCCAGGCCTTCCACCTCGCGCAGGGTGATCGCCGACCGGAGTTCTTCCGGCAGCGCGTTGACGGCCTTCATCACTGTCTGTTCCAGCTCCTGGCGCATCAACTCGCGTTCGGGCGTGTCGGTGTCGCGCAGGCGCGTGCCGCTGTCGAACTGTTCGGCATCGCCGATGTCGATGTCATCGGTCGGCGGGCGTCGATTGTGTGAAGCCAGGTAGTTTTTGGCGGTGTTCACGGCGATCCGATGCAACCAGGTTGAGAACTGGGCATCGCCGCGGAAGCTTCCGATCGCGCGGTAGGCGCGTATGAAAGTGTCCTGGGCGACGTCCTGACATTCACTCCAGTCGGCGATGTAGCGACCGACCAGGGCCACGACCCGATGCTGGTACTTGCGCACCAGTACATCGAAAGCCGCGCTCTCGCCGCGCTGCACGCGCCGGACCAGTTCCAGATCCAGCTCCTGTGGTGTTTCAACCTCGGCCATGGGGGGCCGCACTCCTGTCAGCCCAACCGACGTCGGGCAATGAGACTGCCAATCCCGGGAAAAGTTCAGTCGCCGATCACCCGGCGCCGCACCAGCTTTTAACCACTGTTCCGTTAGCGTTCTGTTCCACGGCCATGGATCCGGAACCGCCACTCCCCTGCTATAGGGATTTGACGCGGGGGAAACAACCTCTGGATCATAGCCGCTTCTCCATACATAACCGGATGGAACGTCCATGCTCTCAGGCTTCGATGGTCTCCGCTTCAGCCACTGGCACCCCGAGATCCGCGACGACGGCGTGGTGGTCCTGTCCCTGGATCGTCAGGACAGCAGTGTCAACGCGATGTCGCAGGACGTGCTGCTGGAGCTGGGCGATCTGCTCGAACGCATCGCGCTGGATCCGCCGAAGGGCGTGGTGATCCAGTCCCTGAAGAAGGCCGGCTTCATCGCCGGCGCCGATCTGAAGGAATTCCAGGAGTTCGACCGGCGCGGCACCGTCAACGATGCCATCCGTCGCGGCCAATCCACCTACCAGAAGCTGGCGGAGCTGCCCTGCCCGACCGTTGCAGCCATCCATGGCCACTGCCTGGGTGGCGGCACCGAGCTGGCCCTGGCCTGCCGTTACCGCGTGGCCTCCAACGACAGCAGCACCCGCATCGGGCTGCCGGAAACCCAGTTGGGCATCTTCCCCGGCTGGGGTGGCAGCGCGCGCCTGCCGCAGCTGGTCGGCGCCCCGGCGGCGATGGACATGATGCTGACCGGCCGCACCCTCTCGGCCTCGGCCGCGCGTGGCATCGGCCTGGTCGACAAGGTGGTGGCACCGGCGGTGGTCCTCGACACCGCCGTCGCACTGGCGCTGGCCGGCACCACGCGGCCGTTCAAGCAGCGTGCGCTGGCATGGGCCAGCAACACCTGGCTGGCGCGCAAGGTACTGGCACCGCAGATGATCAAGCAGGTCGCGCGCAAGGCGAAGAAGGACCAGTACCCGGCGCCCTATGCACTGATCAGCACCTGGCAGCGCAGCGCCGGCAAGCCGGTGCAGGCCCGCCTGGATGCCGAACGCCGCGCGGTGGTCAAACTGGCCAGCACGCCGACCGCGCGCAATCTGATCCGCATCTTCTTCCTGACCGAGCGCCTGAAGGGTCTGGGCGGCGGCGATTCCGGCATCCGCCACGTGCACGTGGTCGGCGCCGGCGTGATGGGCGGTGACATCGCCGCGTGGGCGGCCTACAAGGGCTTTGAGGTCACCCTGCAGGATCGCGAGCAGCGCTTCATCGATCCGGCGATGGAACGCGCGCAGGCACTGTTCGCCAGGAAGGTGAAGGACGAGAGCAAGCGTCCGGCGGTGGCGGCGCGGCTGCGGGCGGATCTGGAGGGCAAAGGCGTGGCCGCCGCTGATCTGGTGATCGAGGCGATCATCGAGAACCCGGAGGCCAAGCGCGCGCTGTACCAGACGCTGGAGCCGGGCATGAAGGCCGATGCGCTGCTGACCACCAATACCTCGTCGATTCCGCTGGTGGAACTGCGCGACCACATCCAGCGCCCGGCGCAGTTCGCCGGCCTGCACTACTTCAATCCGGTGGCACAGATGCCGCTGGTGGAAATCATCCATCACGACGGCATGGCGCCGGAGACCGAGCGCCGCCTGGCAGCGTTCTGCAAGGCGCTGGGCAAGTTCCCGGTACCGGTGGCGGGCAGCCCGGGCTTCCTGGTCAACCGCGTGCTGTTCCCGTACATGCTGGAGGCGGCCACCGCCTATGCCGAAGGTATCCCGGGCCCGGTGATCGACAAGGCAGCGGTGAAGTTCGGCATGCCGATGGGCCCCATCGAGTTGATCGACACGGTCGGCCTGGATGTCGCCGCCGGCGTGGGCCGCGAGCTGGCGCCGTTCCTCGGCCTGCAGATTCCGGCGGCACTGCAGACGGTGGAAGCCGACAAGCGCGGCAAGAAGGATGGCCAGGGCATCTACACCTGGGAGAACGGCAAGCCGAAGAAGCCGGATGTCGCCAGCGACTACCAGGCCCCTGCGGACCTGGAAGATCGCCTGATCCTGCCGCTGCTCAACGAGGCCGTGGCCTGCCTGCACGAAGGCGTGGTGGCCGATGCGGACCTGCTGGATGCGGGCGTGATTTTCGGCACCGGATTCGCGCCGTTCCGCGGGGGTCCGATCCAGCACATCCGCGCGGTGGGTGCCGATGCGATCGTCGAGCGCCTGAAGGCGCTGCAGCAGCGTCACGGTGACCGCTTTGCCCCGCGCCCGGGCTGGGACAACCCTGCCTTGCGCGAACCGGTGGTGTGATGTGATCGGCCGGGCCTGCGGCCCGGCACCCGCAGAGGCAACGTCAAGTTCCACAGCAGAAGCCAGAGCCGGAGCAACAGCCGGCTCTGGCTTTTCTGTTTGTCGGGCGGGGCGGTGTCGGGTTGCGGGGTGTCCGCGGCATGGATGCCGCGGCCAAGCCCCCAGGGACGGGTTTACGGCGTCCCCGCAACCCGACACCGCCCCACCCCCGACAGTTTCCCGGTGACGGTGGTGAATCTCGATTCCGGTGTGGATCACTACGAACTGGTGGGTGTCGACCTTGGTCGCCATCAGGAGCGAAGCGACCGGCGTTTGATGTTGATTTTCTTTTTT